>JAUUYH010000129.1 GCA_030590505.1 Kiritimatiellota bacterium | reverse complement strand
CCCTTTTTCCGTCAGACGTGAAGCTGTCGAACGCAAAAGGCGGGTCGTTTGACTTCACTGCTCTTCGTTATAGCGACAGAACACTTCAGGACGCGAAACTTACTTGCGATCTCGAAAAGAGCAAAAACGTTATATTAAGCATCGACATTGAACATTCGGGTGTAGGAAATTGTCCAAACAGACGCATTCCAAAGTATGACGTGAAACCTGAAAACGTTCAGTATGCAGTAATTCTGAGTCCTGTTAGAAAGAAAAGCGAACAACGCAAATGCAAATAGCGTTGCCGATTCGAGCTGGAGAAAAGAACAAAGAATATAAGCTTACAACCTATAATGTAGGCAAGGATGGTGATGAAGTTCAAGATATGATCTTACTGCAATAGTCGCTCTTGGAATTACTTATGACGGAAAAAAGAAGATCATTGATTCTCATATAGGCAGCACAGAAAACAGTGCAGCTTTAGAAAGCCTTGATGAAGCGGGAGAAGCTTTAATTGCGCTACAACTGTTAGATGTTCCTGCGACATTAAACAAATCCTTTTAGAAATGTGCGTGCAAAAATCGGACGAGCAAAAAGATGGCGTTCCGAAACGGATCAACCATCACGGTGGATGGCCTATGCACTGCTTGAAGCAGAAAAAGGATTCGTCGAATAAAAGGATATAAAGACATTCCTCTATTGGTGAAGAAATTAAAGCGAAAGTCTCCCTCGGGTTCCCCCACTGGAGAGGAGCAGCCTCTGGCTGATATGAACCCATAGTATGTGCATCTCCCTGTGGGAGATTTTTATCTGCGCATTTAAGAGCGGCTATGCCGCAGGTGTTTCACACCTCGAAAAAAAAAGAAACTAGATTGAAATAAAAGTAAGGGCAAGTAAGTTAATATGGAAATCATTAAAGAGTTTTAAGAATTAGAGGGATATCCCCGCAATAGAGCAACTTGTACTTTTTTTGAAAGAGTAGGAAGAAGACATTCGGGCAAAGAAATTTATATATGTGAGTTGAAATAAGAAAAAGAGGGAGTATGTTTTTTACTGGTTTGGTCGTGAAAATTTTAACAACAAATGGGGGAATCTCTTAATTTTACCCCACCACAATCAATATTATTAAATGTATAAAAAATCAAAATTAAATAACCTTCCAATCAAAGGAAAAGTGTTGCAAGTTCAATACGGTTATAATGCAAACTCCGGCTCTATCGCATCGTTTATTGTTGCCATGCCTGTTGTTTTGATGGTGGCAATTACTGCTCTAGGTTCTCTTACTGCTGTAGTTTTCACAATTTTATTGAACAAAAAGTTCAATTAATAATGATACTTCTATGGTGAATTAGTGAATTATCGCTTTGAAAATTTCGGGGGAATCATTTCTACGGATACTCCGCCCTTACTGATCTTTGTGGATCGCAATTATATGCGTGAACTTGGATTAGGAGAATCTGAACTCTGGAAGAGTGACGAATCTATTGGTTTATTAAGTGCACCGACAGAGATCCACTTTTCGATTACAGAAAAATGTTCATTACGTTGTCAGCATTGCTACACTGATGGGGGAGATACTCTTCCTGATGAACTAGAAATAGAGAAGCTGAAGCGTGCCTTGGATATTTTTGCTGAAATGAAAGTGTTTCGCTTGGCATTTGCCGGCGGAGATGGCTTGGAAAGAGCTGAATTGTTTGAACTTGCCGAGTATGCCCGTTCAAAAGGAATTATCCCTAACTTTACGGTATCCGGAATAAATATGACTCCTGAAATTGCAAAGAAGATGAAAGTTTTCGGTCAGGTGAATGTATCTATTGATGGTGCAGGAAAAGAGTATGGCATTTTTAGAGAACAGGAGATGTTTGAATTTGCGGACAATGCTGTTGACATGTTACTGGAAGCTGGCGTACCTACGGGTATAAACTGCTTGGTGGGAAGGCGAAATTATGATGGGATAGAGAATTTGTTTAAATATGCTGCAGAAAAGAAAGTAAATCACATAAGTTTTTTGAGATTCAAGCCTGCCGGTCGTGCAAAGACGCTTTACGATAAGGAGAAAACAACACATCTGCAGAATATTTCACTTTTTCCGATGCTGAAAAAACTTTCTAAAAAATATAAATTAGAAATTAAGATTGATTGCTCTTTTATGCCTATGATATTTTGGCATGATTCAGCACAGGAATCGTTTAAAAATATAACAAGGTATGGTTGCGAAGCTGGCAACGTCCATTGGTTAATGCAGAGTAATGGAATTGTTACACCCTGTGCATTTTTAAACAATGCTCCCTCCTTTTCAATATTTGATATCAAATCAAACCCTCATCAAGTTAAATATTTTGAAAGGATAAAGAATTGGATAAAATCTGCTCCTCAGCCTTGCAGCTCCTGTGATCATCTGAATATTTGTAAGGGAGGATGCCATGGTGTGGCTGAATTCGTTACCGGAAGTTTCTATGAAAGTGACCCAGATTGTCCTTTTGTTGTTGAATATAAAAAAGCCAATAATTTTATTGCAAATCAGGAAATAGAAAATGAACTCAATTAAAAATATTTCTGTCATACTCTTTTTGTTAACCGTTCTCACAATGAACGCGTATTCAGATGAGGATATTGTAACTGAAGTAAAGACATGCTTTAAGAATAAGCAATTCACTCAGGGCATAAATTTATTAAATGAAGAGTTACGTTCAATTACCCGATTGAATAGGGATAACATTAAAGATAAAAAGTGCGAACTAAAATCTACATTGCTTTTGCTTACAGCTAAATTTTATGAAGATTATGTAGGGAATTTGAAAGTTGCAAAAAATTACTATAAACAAATAGTGAATGGGGATAATTTCCCAATAAGTCAAGAACAGAGACTCTTTGCTCAAGCTAAAATTCAGGAAATAGATGCGTTTAATCTTAAATACAAAAAACAGCTGAAGCTTCTAAAGGAGGCGACATATTACAATGCCGGGAAGAAGAGACAACCCGAAGAGTTAATTGCTTCAATATCTGACCTTATTGCTGATACAGAGAATGAACATTTTCTGGCAATCGCTTATTATTCTATTTCTAAACTTCTTTTGCTGCAAAAGCATAAAGAACCATGGCTCAGTTATAAAGCCGCCTGCAAATCTCAGGAACTAAAACCCGCCATAGGTCGCTTATTGCCTATTAAAAGACTCAGAGAAACTGCTTACACGCAATGGTTCACGGGGTTTATCTTCAATCTTTGCTGGGGAACAGCTGCTTTTCTGTTGATCTTTATTGCATCTGTTTTTTATTTTTCACGACCATGGCAGTGGGTTAATCTTAAAATCGTTGTTTTTACTATTACTGTGAGCTTGCTGTTTGCAATCCTGAGTCTATTTCTGATATGGTTAATAAGCAAGGCGACTGTACTCCCAGAAAACTACATGTCTCCGCCAATATATTTCCAAAAAGATTTTGGCAGTTTTAACACTCTTATACCTGCTAAATTTTTTCTTTATACACTGGTAGCTTTTGGCGGTACGATTTGTCTGGTGATATCAACATCAAAATTCAAGCATTGCTGGACATGGCGATTGATAAATACATTTACCTCTATGATTTTATTCACCACAATATTTTCAATATTTACACTTCGATATTGTGTAGCTTCATCTGATTATAGTGTGAATTCGTTTTCCCGGGAAAAGGATAGTACGTTTTCTTATTTATCCGGAGCAACCTTTTTTCGTCTACGTGATGCAAGGCCGCTTGTTCTGACAAATCCAAGAGCTTATCCTGATCTTGGAACGTTCAAAATGGATGAAGTAATTTTTGAAAGGTGGCTGGCCAAACAAACAAAAATCATTAAAACTGAACAAAAGCCAAATAACAATGAAAACTAAAGTCAAAAGCATTTTAATAATTATCGGTGTAACTCTACAATGTGCAGGGATTCTTTGTGTCATATGGGCTTTTGATCCGGCTAAAACCTTCCCGGTACATTTTGAGAGATCATTTCCTATAGCAATGGAAGTCAACTTTCTTTTAAGTCTGCTGACTTTTTCTTCGGGAACAGCATTCGTAATGTATTCACTTGAAACATGCTTTATGCAAACTGGCAGGAAGACACTTTTCCCGCTCTTTGCATTTTTGGGACCAGTTGGTGTTTTACTGTTTTTTAAATCTATAAAAAAATCTAGCCGGCAGAAATACGAATCAACCAAGATCTCCTCAAAAGAGACCATTTTCAAGGGGAAATGCCAAATGACAGGTTTGATCTTTACGTTTTTGATCTCCATAGCGTTTATTTGGGCCAGTAATCAATGGATAAAAAGGGATTCTCCATTGTCAGTTACTTCTCCTGAAAGAATGCGCTCAAACGAAATCCTGGCATTCAAAAGGCTTGAACAGATTTACGATGCACAGAGTCAGTACATCTTGAAGGATTGGGATAGTGATGGTGAAAAAAACTACGCTGAATTTCTTGTACATTTATGGAAGAGTATCGACGGGAATGCTAATCCTGTAAGTGTGGATCTAATTCCTAAAGAATTAGGTTATGCTATGAGGAGATCTTATGCATTAGATGGTTACTTTTTTGTAGATATACATTATAGAGGGGAAGATAACGACGCAACCGAGCAGAATGAAATTGATCATAAAAAAGAGTTTATTATTGCCGCTTTTCCAGCTTCTGTCGGTAAGACTGGCTTGTTGAGTTTTATTGTAAATAGCAACGGTCAGATTTTCGTAAAAAAAATTGACTCAATCAAGAATGACAGCGATGTCGGGCTTTTTGTCTCTCCTCAGGATCTTATCAAAGATGGGTGGAAACTGATACAGAATAAAAATGAAATTCAGATAATTCAGAAGCAAGGATCTTTGAAATGAATCTCGTTGCGGTCTTTCTTTATTCGATGTGGCATATTTTTCTTCCGGGGGAATCAACTCCTATTCTGGTTGCATTAAAAATGATCGGCACAAAGAAGCAGAGTCTATTGAAAATAGGCCTCGGATTGGGTCTCTCCAATGGTTTTATCATAATAGTTTGTCTCTCATTAGGCGTATTCTTTTCCGCCACTTTTGAGCGATATGCGACGATTTTGAGTGTTGTCATCAGAATTATGGGCATTCTTGTTTTTTTTGTAGCGTCAGCGTATATACTTTTCCGATTAAAGAGATACAATGAGATCTCAAAGTCTAATACAATCTCTGCGCAAACATCTATTATTGAAAAACACCCACTGAAGAGCGGTTTGTTGATAGGTGCCATTCCCAGTTTTGCAGACTTGGGCTTTTTATTTATAGGGACTATGATTCAACCGGCAAAGTTATATTTGGCTATTATTGTCATATGGCTCGGGGTTCTCGTTTCTTTTACTCTTGTTTGTCTTATTCTCGGGGCAATCCCGATAGAATTATTAAAACGGAAATATAGTAAATGCTCGCAATGGTTGCATATTATTGCTGCTTCCACTCTAATATTTATGGGCTTCTGGCTAGGATACATGTTATGGAAAGATTATTCATACTATTTATAGTTTTTGCAATTTTGCTAATGCCTGCTTGCTCAAAGCAAACAAATGCTGATGGGCAACAGAAAGGCTCATCATCATGGGATCCTCTTGATGTTTTTATGTCTAACCACATTCGAATCACACACAACTTCTCTCTCGGGTCAGAAGCATTCAACGATTTGATCATCGAATATGACGGAGGCCCGGTGAAGGTCCAATTCTCCGATACTCTGGTGATGCAAACTAAAGGACAAATCAATAAAATTTTTAAATTTACTGATACAGGTCAAGAAATGAGTAAAGAAAAATACCTTATTTTTCTGACAAAACTTCACGCTTACCTAACAATAAATCCAATAAGCCGTAATTAAAAAGCCATATTAAGTCTTCTCTCGAATTTTTGATCCACTCGATTTTATGTCCGAAATAATCCAGTATAACAAGTGAGAACACACTATCCGGAATTACGGACTTTATTCAAATAAAGCCCAGGTGATGCGTGAGAATTCCAAATCTGCGAATTGCGCAGATATGAAAATGGAGGTTTTTGACTAAGACTTTTGCTCACTCAAAACTACAATAATATCAATGATTAAAAGCTAGTTCCATATTTTTAATTTCGATACGTGGAATCTTTAATTTTAAAGCAATTTTATGCCAATGATTAACATACTTTTTTATATTATTGATATGTTGTTTTGCCTGCAATATATCCAACCGAAAATATGGTGCAACAGAGAGAGCCAATTCAAAGTCCAAAGAATTATCATCCTGACTAATATTTAATGATAGGCCATTCCCTTGTGGATTGGGATTGATATCATCCACTGCTATAATTATCACCATCACTCTTTCCCAAAAGTGTCATGGCTGATGCAAAGTGAATGCGTTTAGTTGAGTTGCGATCAAAACGTTTAGTTTAAAAAGTGTTCCCATATTTCGAAAATCTTTCAAGCCGACAATCAGGAACATTTAAACCAATACTTCGGGCTAATTTATGAGTGACCATTTTCCACGCACCGGTGTTAGCATTGTCTGCACGACTGGGAAATGTCGCAATCCATAGATTCTTATATTGATCCATAGCATTTGCTTTAGGACGAGCTCCTCCTAGGGTAGGACATGAATGTCTTACAGGCATAAATTCAGGGATAGAAGAGGGATTAGTTGTATTAGGTAAGAGGAATAAGAAAGAGAAGTTTAGAGAAAACAAAGAGTTTTAACCAACAGGGAACTGGCGACAATATTCGTACAATGCCATATTCGCGGCTGAAGCAGCATTATAACTGTGAGGTAAACCCCATACAGGAATTTCTACAGTATAATCGAGTAGAGCTAAGATATCATCACTAATTCCGAGGCGCTCATTGCCGACAACCAAAACAGTACGACGTTTAAAGTCGAAATGGTGGATATTCTGAGAATTAGATGTTTGCTCTATTCCCACAATGGTGTATCCATTCTGTCTGAGTTTTTTAAGTACAGGGCCAATAGATCTGTGAGAAGATATTGGGAGTGCGGAGACGGCATCCCTCGCAATTTTGGAGATTAGGGATGTATTTCCACATATAATCATTTTTTCCACTGCACAAGCACTGGCCGTGCGAGCAATTTGCGAGACATTTACATTGCTTCGCATTGGAACACACGCAACAATCAATTCACGCGGTTGTTCCAAGTGAGTTGGCGTTTTATGTCGTAGGTGTACAAAATCACTCATAGTCAGTTTTTTCCTTCTTGTATATTTTTGATGGCTTTGTTCATACTATTTTCATCATAAAAAACGGAATCCAGGTAGAGCCCTGAAGCTGGAGCAGTACCAGGTGCAGCCTTACGACTCTTTGCCTCTATAATAGTCGGAATATCTTCAGGGTTGATACTCCACTCTCCAATCTTTACTAATGTACGAATGAT
>JAUUYH010000021.1 GCA_030590505.1 Kiritimatiellota bacterium | reverse complement strand
TAAATGATTTAATGATTTGAAGAGAAGAGAATACCATTAACCTCTTCTCCATAAGTTGTGCCGTCAGCACAAGAAAGCAGTATTGGTATTTCCGCCGTTGGCGAAGCAAATGCCGAGTTGGGGCTCAGCGTTCCCAGGGGGTGTTGGTTTCTGGTTGTTGGTTGTTTCAGCGATCTCTGATCTCTGATCTCTGACCTCTGCCCTCTGCCCTCCGATCTTTTTCTTCCACTTCTTCAACTTTAGAACTTCAGCACTCTAGAACTCCAGAACTTCTTTCCCCACCCTCTATCCCATAGAGATGGCATTGGCGACTATTTGTCCTGCCTCTTTCTGAATCTGTTTCAGGTGGTCCATGCCTTTAAAGCTTTCTGCATATATTTTGTAGATATCTTCAGTGCCTGATGGGCGAGCTGCAAACCAGCCGTTTTCGGTAACAACCTTGAGTCCACCGATAGCGGCATTATTTGCGGGTGCATTTGTCAGTTTTGCCAAAATCTTCTCTCCGGCTAGTGTCTCTGCTGTTACCTGATCTGGTGAGAGATTTTTAAGTATCTCTTTCTCTGCTGGCGTTGCGATTGCATCTATGCGTTCATATACTGGAGATCCGAATTTTTTAGTTAATTCTTGATAGTGTTCGCCCGGATCTTTTCCAGTTACGGCCAGTATTTCGCATGCAAGAAGTGATAAGATTATACCATCTTTATCGGTAGTCCATACCGTGCCATCTTTGCGTAAAAATGAAGCACCAGCACTCTCTTCACCCCCAAAGCCGTAGGAGCCGTCCACTAAGCCGTCAACAAACCATTTAAAGCCGACAGGCACTTCGCAGAGTTTGCGACCGAGGTCTTCTGCAACACGATCA
The DNA here is from genome assembly GCA_030590505.1 of Kiritimatiellota bacterium. GTDB lineage: Bacteria > Verrucomicrobiota > Lentisphaeria > Victivallales > JAADHT01 > JAUUYH01. Next base: position 22,500 of record JAUUYH010000021.1, on the reverse strand, counting down.
ATCATTGAAGAGCTGACAAGAGTTTTGCCAATTGCAGCATCTGGATTCCACCCTTTACGACTGCTGTAGAGGTAGTTAATTGCAACAGCTAGGTAGTGGTTAGGATTTAGCAACCCAGAGGATTTTGTTACAATTCCATGTCTGTCAAAATCGGGATCGTTCCCGAATGCAATATCAAATTGATCTTTCAGTTCGATAAGACTTGCCATTGCGTATGGAGAGGAGCAGTCCATGCGTACCTGACCATCATGATCCACGCACATAAAGCTGAATGTGGGATCGAAATCGGTATTTCTGAAAGTCATTTTTATATCGTATTTTTCAGAGATAACCGCCCAGTAACGAAGCCCTGATCCGCCGAGGGCATCCGCGCATATTTTAATGCCAGATTTGCTGATAGCATCCATATCGATAACATTTGCGAGATCCGCAACGTATGGAGTTATGTAGTCATGTTTTTCAATTGTTTCAGATTGAAGGGCATCTTCATAGGAGTAAACTTTTAGGCCGTCAAAAATATTTGCAATCAACTCATTTGCGCGATTCGCAATCCAGGCAGTGGTGTCGGTATCAGCTGGGCCGCCATTCGGTGGATTGTACTTTATTCCACCGTTACTTGGAGGATTGTGTGACGGAGTTATGACCACACCGTCTGCAAGACCTTCAGAACGATTTTGGTTATAAGCCAGAATTGAGTGTGAAATTACAGGTGTTGGAGTAAATCCATCATCCTTGTCAACCATTGTTCTTACACCGTTTGCGGTAAATACGCAAATTGCGGTTTTTTCAGCCGGAGTTGATAGTGCATGCGTATCTTTACCTACAAAAAGTGGACCGTCGATTCCTTTAGATTCGCGATATTCGCAAATTGCCTGTGAAATTGCCATAATATGATCTTCTGTGAAGCTTTTGTTCAGAGAGGTTCCGCGATGTCCTGATGTCCCAAAAGCAACCTTCTCCTGTGGATTGTTGACATCAGGATGCTCCTCATAGTAGAGGCTTATAAGTTCGGGGATATTGGAGAGTTGTTCTTTCGCTACAATTTTACCGGCATTCGGGTTGACTGACATAATATGTTTTCCTTATTGTTCTTTATCTTAAATTCTGATTTGTAATCTATACTGGTTCTTCTATCTTTCAATTACTCCCTTGCATAAAATATGATATAGAGGTATAGTAATAAAGTTTATGATTTTATATTTTGCGAATTACGCAATTTTTTACAGGTTGAATTCGCGGATTTTATAGACCTGAGCATTGCGACAGATCTGCAAAGCAGATAAGCATTCGAGGTATATGCGCTTTTAATAAAAGCTTGGCAAAATATTTTTTTATATGGTACGCCCCAAGGGACGGGGAATAAAACCCACCTTGGTGGGATTCAATAATATGAGGAGGTAGTATGAGTGAATTGGATACATTAGAGGATATTCGAGACTATCTTGCGGAAGAGTTTGGAATAAAAAATGCAGATTCTGATGAGATGATTGAAATGCTTATAGATTCCCTGATATCTGAAATTCAAGAACTTAAGGATGCAGTTAAAGCAGGTAATGCAGATGCTGTCAAAAGTATCGGACATGCCCTCAAGGGGTCGGCTTCTAATCTTGGAGCGAGTCATCTCGCTGAAATAGGCAAAACGCTTGAAACACATAAAGCGAATGGTGATTTTAGCAAAAGTGTAGAATTAATAACTGACATAGAAGAGTCGTTACAACTCTTGCAACAGCAGAGGCCATAGGAGTGTCGAACCACAAAATACGCAATATGAGCCTTAAGGGTAAATCAAAATCTAAAAAACTGCTAAAAATATACAACTATCTTGAGAAGAGATATGGAAAAATTGAGTGCCCGCTTACGCATAAAAATCCCTATGAACTATTTATTGCAGTGGTACTTTCAGCACAGTGTACGGATAAAAAGGTTAACGCTGTTACACCTGAACTGTTTAAACAATATCCGACAGTTAATGATCTTGCAGGTGCAGAGCAGGAGGATGTGGAAAATCTTATTCGTACGCTCGGGCTTTTTCGTGCGAAGTCCGCAAATCTTATAGCAGCAGCAAAGAAAATTATCATAGAGTTTGATGGCAATCTCCCCAAGACAATGGATACTCTTATATCTCTGCCCGGAGTTGGAAGAAAAACAGCAAACGTAATTCTTGGAAATGCATTTGACGTCCCAGGCTTTCCTGTCGATACACATGTCATTCGGCTGATGAACAGAATGGGAATTGTAAAAACAACAACTCCTGAAAAAATAGAAGCTATTGTAAATGCAAATATGGACAGCCACTACTGGACTGAATTTTCTCATCTTCTGATTACCCACGGACGTCAGGGGTGCAGTGCGCGGAAGCCCGATTGTGAAAATTGTGAACTTAACTGCAAAGTATAGTATGCCCCAAGGGACGGGGAATAAAGCCCACCTTGGTGGGATCAAAATAAAGTTAGAAATTAATTATGAGATGTTTTTATTGTGAAAATTTAAGAGAAGGTGAATTGTCACCTTCAGATTTCTCGAAAAATGAATCAACACACCTGTTTAAGGTGCTAAGAGGAAAAACTGGGGATCGTATTCTGTTGATAAACGGAACCGGTACCATTGCCGAAGCTGAAATTATAGGCAAAGACTCCATTATTGTTGATGTAATAAAACAGCTTCCTGCTCCGAATATCAAGCTTAATCTTTTTGTTGCACCGCCACGAAAACAGAAGATAGATTCCCTGCTCAAACAGTCCGCGGAAATTGGTGTATGGAGCATAAATCTTATCGAAACAGAGCGGGGCATTTCACAACCAGAAAAGGGATCTGCATTTATGCGAATGCGGCAACATATCCAAGAGGGTTGTAAGCAGGCGCACAATCCATTTTTGCCAAAATTGAACCCGCCCATCGCTCTTAAAAATGCGATTATCGCAATTTCTGATATGGATGCAGCTTATTTTGGGTCAACATCTGGAAACACATCAAAAATTGAACATAACAAAAATAAGACTATCAATATCGCTTGGCTAGTCGGGCCCGAAGGTGGCTTTACTGATGACGAAGAGCAATTGATGCTTGGTGCCGGTATAAAACCTCTATCACTCGGACAATGGATTATGAGAATTGAAACAGCAGCCATCACTGGCAGCCATCTTCTTGCTTATTCCTATTCTTCCTCTTCAAGTACGTTAGGCATTCCTGCCTGACATAGCGTAAAAAAACAAGCATAAAAACGTGCCCTTCCAGGGCCTGTAAGACTTGTCAAAGGACTTTTCTTATTCCTCATCTCTTGCCCTATGTCAGACAAGAATGTCTAACGTACTTGGGCTTCGCACATTTTCTTTACTTCTTCCCTTAATCTTTGTCTTAATCTAAACTCTTCTCTTAATCCAATGAGCCTGCGATTAGGTAGAGTACGGCCATTCGGACAGCAAGTCCATTGGTTACCTGTTCAAGAATTACCGACTGCGGTCCGTCTGCAATTGAAGATGCCAGTTCAACGCCTCTATTTATTGGGCCAGGATGCATCACAAGTGCATCTTTTTTTAGATATTTGATTGTATCCTCATTTACACCGAAGATCTTTGAATATTCACCAATGCTCGGGAAAAATGATGCCTTTTGGCGTTCATGCTGAATTCGCAGAAGATTAATTACGTCAGCACCTTCCATTGCATCTTTAAGATTATCGCAGACTCTTACACCGATCTCTGCGAACTCTTTTGGAATTAGAGTTGCCGGGCCGCCAATTGTTACATTTGCACCAAGTTTAAGAAGTCCCCAGATGTTACTTCGTGCTACACGGCTATGCAGAATATCTCCGATAATTGAGACATTTAGACCCTTTACTCCACCTTTTTTCTCAATAATAGTAAAAATATCAAGCAGTGCCTGGGTGGGATGGCTATGTGCACCGTCTCCGGCATTAACTACCCCACATTTGAGATGTGAAGATATAAAATTATGTGCTCCGGCTGCAGAGTGGCGCATCACAATAATATCCGCCTGAAGTGCCTCGATATTTTTTACAGTATCAAGCAGGCTTTCGCCTTTAGAGAGGCTACTGGAAGATGCACTTATATTGATGATGTCCGCACTCAAGCGTTGCTCTGCCAGTTCAAATGATGTACGTGTCCTCGTGCTCGGTTCTACAAAGAAGTTTACAACAGTTTTTCCTCTCAGAGCAGGAACTTTTTTTACTCTGCGCTCCGATACTTTTTTAAATTCTGCAGCGGTATCTAGTATAAATTGTATCTCTTCCGCTTCTAGGTCATAAAGGCTTAAAAGATCTTTTTTTGTCCAACTCGTCATATTATTTCCTCACTATATATACAGCATCTTTGCTGTCAGTCTCTTGCCAGGACATTGATACAAAATCGTCCTGATGCTCTACTTCTATGGTTTGTCCGATATAATTTGCCATAATAGGAAATTCCTGCCCACCTCTGTCAATAAGTGTAGCCAATCGAATCAGCTTGGGGCGTCCGTAATCTGTGATAGCATCCAATGCAGCTCTGATTGTTCGTCCTGTATGTAGTACATCATCAAAAAGTATAATTGATTTATCATCAAGGTCAAACGGTATCTCTGTTTTATGGATATGCGGTAGGGATTTTCTTTTCCCGATATCATCTCTGTACATGCTGATATCAAGAAGAGCTACGGGGATTTGAATATTGCACTGTTCTGCGATGATCGCAGCGACTCTCCGTGCTGCTGGAACGCCTTTGGATTGAATACCTATAAATGCCAAATGTTGAAGATTTCCAGAATTTATATCAGAAATAATAAGCTCCGCAACCCTTTCGATCAGTGCCTGGGTTGCCGTGTCGTTAAATAGTAAAGTTTTCTGTGACTTCATCAATTCAGTTTCAGTTATTTTTCTAATTAAGTGTTCAATGTTCAAAATCGTCTATGCAGTATCTAAATTAACTTCTTATTACCTAAATGCAATATCACTATTTAATTTTTATACTTTTTAGTTTTTCTTCTTGCGCTAATTTAGGATCATCTGTTTTTTTTGGTATGTTTCCCAGCCAATCTTGCATAATTTTGACACTCTCATTGAGTGTTATATCATTAGCGTTCGTTTTTTTATCACTGTTGTCATCTTTTTCAGTTTTCATCATATCAGCTTGTTTATCGTAGATTTTTTTATCAGCAAGATACTCCTGCCAGCGCTTAGCTTCATTAAGAGAGTTCGCTTTACGATCCAGAATATCCTTATACATTACAATCATCTTTTTTCTGTCTTGAAACTTCAGATCTTTCGCTCTTCTTGCTTCTGATACAGTGCGCAGTTTTGTGGTGATTTGAGTTAAATCTTCCTGCGTGTAATGTGCTGGATTAATGCTATCCCACTCAAGGGCATTGTCTAGGTATTTCTCGCCAAGCTTCATAGGATCAGTCAGGCTGGGAAACACAATATCCGGTTCAACGCCTTTCATCTGAGTAGATTCCCCGTTAATGCGGTAGAACTTTGCAATAGTAATCTTCAGTGTTCCGGGATCTGATTTCAACCCCCAGTGCTTTAAGACACTATTTAGTTCAAGTATAGTCTGCACTGTCCCTTTACCGTGTGTATGTGCATCACCAAGAATAATGCCCCGGCCGTAATCTTGTATTGCCGCTGCAAAAATCTCAGCTGCGGATGCACTGTATTTATTAATCAGCACTATCAGAGGCCCTGAATAGTAGCACTTGCGATCGAAATCGTTTTCAACTCGCGGTGCCTCCTCAACTCCCGGTCCTTTTACCTGCACTATCGGGCCTTTGGTAATAAAAAGTCCAGTCATCTGAATTGATTCACGAAGACTACCGCCTCCATTATTTCTTAAATCAACAATTACTCCATCCACGCCCTCTTGTGAGAATCTTTCCAAAATATTTTTCACATCACGAGTAGAACTTTTATAGTTAACTTTCCGCTCTGCAGCGTCCTTAAAATTGATATAGAAAGAGGGCAGATCAATAATGCCGATCTTCTTTTTCTTTCCATCAACTATAACTTCCCGAATCTCCTCCTGGGCATCCTGATCCTTCAATTCTACCTTGTCACGTGTAATCGTAATTACCTCCGGTACACTGTGTCCGCCCTTGTTGCCTTTCATTACATGTAATTTTAAAATCGTACCTTTTTCCCCACGAATCAACGTCACTGCATCACTGAGCGGCATATCCACAATATCAACAGGCTCCTCATCGCCCTGAGCCACTGCCACAATACGATCTTGTGCTTCAAGATGCCCCTCTTTATCTGCCGGACCACCTTTTATAATGCTAGTAATCTTTACATATCCATCATCAGTAGTCAGCATTGCGCCAATACCTACAAGAGAGTTCTGCATAGAAATTGTAAAATTTGCAGCCGCCTTCGGAGCCATATAGGTTGAATGCGGATCGTAGATGTGTGCAAGGCTTGAAAGGAAGAATTGTAGTCTGTCAATATCTCGTTTTTTCTTTAGAGATGTCAGAAGTGTTTCTGTGCGTTTTTTTAGTCGCACTTCCGGGCTCTTTCTCCATAAATTATCAACCTTACGCTTCTCCACTTCTTTTTTATCTTCAACTTTTTCTTCAGCCAGGGCCTTATCGGTAAGTTTTAACGCAAGAAGATCGTGTTTTGCCCGCTTTCTCCAGAGCTCTTTTTGTTCTGCCTTTGTCGGACGTTCAGCCTTTTTTCTATCATAAATAAAAGATTCATTTTTTGTGAAATCAAATCCTTTGTCAATTGCGCTATTCGCAAATTCCTGATACTCCTCCATTCGTTTGAGCAGTATTTCATATATTTCAAATGCAATAACTAAATCGCCTGTAAGCAGTTCATTGTCCAACTCCGTTTCATACTTCTTAAATCCTGCAACATCTTCCTTCGTAAAGTAAACCTTACTAGGATCAAGCGTCTCCAGGTACCCTTTAAGAAGCTGTTTTGACAACTTATCATCTAGTGGATACTTCCTGAACTGCTTACTGCTCAAGATATTTGCAGTAACTCTCGCAACAATATTAATCTCCGGTATTGAAGTTAGGGAAGGCTTATTTTCGGCAGTCGCTGTTGGCAATAAAATAAATAGAGACAAAAGCATAAATGCTATTTTTCCTGCACATAACTTGCTAGTGGAACCACCACCTCTTATTGTCACACTTTCGCTATACTCTCTCTGTTTGCTAAAAATTTTCATGATAGAATTCCTATTTATTGCTGTATTTATTCTCAACTGACATTAAAGTACCCCCTAGAGCGCGGATTTCAAATAATTAATGGAGATTATAATGTATCAGAAATTAAAAATAGTGTTTATTGCTAAGCTCGCAATGTTTTTTGCTTTGTCAAATATATATGCAGAACAGAGCGATATCAAAGATATTCCATCCGTAGTTACCCGCACCTTTCCTGTTGCCGGCAGCACAATGGTGGATCCGTCAAGAACCAAAATACATGTTACCTTCAGTCAACTAATGGTTGATAAGTCTTGGTCTTTTGTGATGCAGGACAAAGCAACATTTCCTGAGCTTGTAGGGGCCCCCAGTTTCGATCCCGAACTACGCACCTGCACGCTGAATGTAAAACTCGAACCAAATAAAACCTATATAATCTGGATAAATTCTGCGAAACTCGCAAATTTCAAGGGTGAAAATGGTAAACCATCACTCCCATATATGCTCTCCTTCAAAACAGCGGGAAAAGAGCTTGAAGTGAGCAAAAAAACAGCGATAGCCTCAGCAGAATCCTGGCTAAAATTACTGAATGATGCGAAATTCGCAGAATCCTGGACGGAAGCGGCTCCATATTTCCAAAAAAAGGTAAAAAAGGAGAAATGGGTCAAAGAAATCTCATTTATCTATTCAAAAACAGGTAAAGTACAATCAAGAAAACTAATATCCGCGACCTACACAAAGACTCTGCCTCAGGCACCCAAGGGGGAATATTTTATAATTCGATTCGCGACCTCCTTTGAGAATTCACCGAAAACAGTAGAAACGATCGTTCCAATGCGCGTCGATGATGGATGGAAAATCTCAGGATATTTCATCAAATAGAGAATTTACTGGTTATCAATTATTACAATCCTATAAAGCAAAACAATCATATCAATAAAATACTATGCTTATACTCGCATCAAATTCACCTCGAAGAAAAGAGATCCTTACATCTCTCAACATTGAATTCAAGGTGATTTCTCCTGGGGTTGATGAATGCAGTGCAGATTCCTGCTACCCAGAACATCTTTCGATAATTAATGCAAAGCTAAAGTCTAAAACTGTTGCGGAAAATCATCCTAGCAAACTCGTCTTAGGGGCGGATACTGTTGTCGAACTCGATGGAGATATTCTTGAAAAGCCAATAGATGAAAAAGATGCCCTGAATATGTTAATGCGCCTTTCTGGCAAACAACATCAGGTGGTTACTGCAGTATGTCTCACCCGCAGATCCGACTATCTCTCAATCATTTTTGCAGAAAAATCAATTGTTGAATTCAATGTATTCAGCAGAGAAATAGCAGAAGATTATATGCAAAAAGTACACGTGCTGGATAAAGCAGGTGCCTATGCTGTCCAGGAGCACGGTTCCATTATAATAAAAAAGATAATCGGCTCAGAAAGCAATGTTATCGGCCTACCAATAGAAAAACTATTAAAAGCACTGCCCCTAAGTTTTCTTCCCGCACGGAGCATGACAAGTGCGGGCATTGGTTAAGTTAGGAAAAAGCAGCTATCCACCTACGCCAAAGGCTACGGCGTGACTAAAGAAAAGATAAAAATAGGCCTTAGGGCAAATTGAACAGCCTCGCTATGATTTGCCCTAATGGGTATTTTTGTGTAGATGACTTGTTATTAAGTCTTTTGAAACAAATCAGTTATGGATTTTTAAAAGGGTTTGGCCCTTTTTGGGAAATCTCCATTTTCTTTTGATTTGCCGATCTTTTTCAGCACAAGAATAAATGTGGTAATTACACCCACACATAAAATGATCCATGGCAAAGCGGCCCGTGGTGTTGTTGATAATCTACTTATCTGATAAAAGAGTGTTGAAATTACCCATGCAAGTCCAGTCAGGTAGCATACTGAAAAGATCATCCACTTAAAGTTTGTCTCCCGGTAAATTGCAGCAACAACCGCTAGGCACGGAGCATAGATCAGAATAAAAAGCAGGTAAGCAATAACTGAAGCATTATCCGGGAAAAATTTCTTCATAGCTAAAAAAGTGCTCTTTTCCACTTCAAGAGATTCTGCAGCTTGTTCTTTACTTGCGGCTCCAGCCTCAGTTACATCCCCTACGCCAATCGGGTCGAGCAAGCTGTCGGCAAACCCTTCAAAACCTTCAGGTATGGCTTTAAAGGCATCACCGATACCACCCCAAAAGTCAAATTCCCCATTTTTTTCAGAAACATTTTTTTCAGTGTCCCCTATTTGGGAGTAAAGTGAATTCAGTGTTCCAACTACGGCTTCTTTAGCGAAAATACCGGTAAAGAGTCCGACAGTTGCAGGCCAGTTTTCATCTGTAATTCCCATCGGATAAAAGAGAGGTGTGATTTTTCTGCTGATAGCGCTTAATACAGAATCGTTTGAATCTTCATGGCCAAATGATCCATCTGTACTGATAGAATTAAGAAAGCTTAGGCAGACAACAACAATAATAATAACCTTTCCTGCGCGGAGTATAAAACTTTTGAGTCGGTTCCATGTGTGAAACAGAACACTACGTATGGTTGGAATATGATAGGGAGGAAGTTCCATTACAAAGGTGGACGTTTCTCCTTGCAGAATCGTTTTACCAAACAGCAGTCCGGTCAAAACAGCAAGAACAATACCAGTGAAGTAAATTCCGAAAAGCATTATTGCCGCATTATTTTTGAAAAATACAGCTGCGAACAATGCGTAAATCGGCAATCTTGCACCGCAGGAAATAAACGGATTTATCATAATTGAAAGCAGTCGGTCACGATTGTTTTCAAGGGTCCTCGTTGCCATTATACCCGGCACATTACAGCCCAATCCCACCAGCATAGGAATAAAAGCTTTTCCAGGAAGCCCGATAATCCTGAGAAAACGGTCCATAACAAATGCGGATCTTGCCATGTATCCGGAATCTTCAAGAACAGAAAGACAGAGGAATATCAGACCGATTGGAGGTAGAAATGTCGCAACTGTCTGGATGCCTCCTCCAACTCCGTCTGCAAGCAAGGTTATCAACCATTCCGGACAGATTCCGGAAATCAGGTGGCGGGTGCCGTCAACAAAGATTGTTCCGCAGAGTCCGTCAAAAAAATCAATAAACGGTCCCCCTACATTCATTGTTATAACAAACATCAGATACATTATAAAGATAAAAATCGGAATTCCCAGAAATCTGCTCAGAACGATTTTATCTATGTTCTCAGTAAGTGTTTTATTCAATTTTGCATTGCGGTTAATTACGTCCTTTGCAAGTCCGTGAATAAATCCATATCTGCCATCGGCGACGACAATGTCGCCTTCATCACCAGTATGTTTTTCAATTTTTCCGAATTCCATTGAAACGATTTCCGATAAAGCACCTTCGGTCATAGCTTCCGCCAGATCATCTTTTTCTAAGAGTTTAACGGCCAGCCAACGATTATCTACACTGTTTTTTTCTGCATATAATTTTGTTTTATCGGAAATCAACTTAATGGAATCTTCAAGAATAGAATCATATTCAACATGAGCTTTAGAAATTTTACGGCAGGCCATACAATTGTCAAGTACTTTAAGGAGATTTTCAATTCCTTTTTTACGATTGGCGATTATCGGAACTACCGGACAGTCAAGATGTTTTGCCAGATGCTCCACTTCAATAGAAACGCCGCGCTGCTTTGCAAGATCCATCATATTAAGAGTAACAAGAACGGGAACTTTCATCTCAATCAGCTGAGTGGTAAGATAAAGATTGCGCTCAAGATTTCCAGCATCGAGAATGTTGATTATCAGATCCGGTTTTTCTTTAAGAATAAACTCACGGGCTACCTTTTCATCAAGAGAGTAGGTAGAGAAGGAATAGATTCCAGGAAGATCGATGATGGTATATTCAGAATCTTCATTTGTACAGGTTCCTTCCAGCCTTTCAACTGTAACTCCGGGCCAGTTTCCCACACGTTGCTTTGATCCGGTAAGAGCATTGAACAGTGTTGTTTTTCCAGAATTGGGATTCCCGGCAAGAGCGATTTTAAATTTTTTCATTGTTTCACCTCTTCAACATCTATAATCACACTCTCCTGTTTGCGCAGGGATATACTGCCACAATTTTTCAGTTTCAGTTCAACAGGATCTCCAAGCGGGGCGACACGGACAATGGTAAATTCGACTCCTTTATTCACTCCCATTGATAAAAGTCTGGCACGATAACCAGTATTTCCTGACAAAAAACCTGTCACCCGTAAAGGCGAACCCAAATTACAATCAGCTATTTTCATTTCTCCTACTCCTTATATTTCTATTAGCATCCTACTTAGGGAGCCCTAACTCATTATTTAAAAAAATCCATATTAATCTATTTTCTTTTGACATTTATCACAAATCCCGCGAATACAGTGAAGGTGATCAACTTCTTGAAAACCGTATTGTTCACACAATTTGCGATGCAGAATTTCTGTCTCCGGAACAGAAAACTCAACAATTTTTCCACATTTGACACAAATTAAGTGATCATGCGGATTATTGCTGTGTAATTCATAAACTGCTTTTCCATTCCGTTTAAAAGCAAACCGAATAATTCCCCCATCGCAAAGCATTATAAGGGCACGGTAAACAGTCGATTGTGAAATAAAAAAATTCCGATTTTGAAGCACTTCATATACATCATCAACAGAAAAATGCCTTCCTCCATTACTGCAATTACCGCAATGATGACAACGTCCTCTACCACAAACAGCATGCCCCAATCGCCACACAGCTTTCAGGATCATCTGCCTTTCTTGTGTTGACTTCAAACCTGATTGCGATAAATGCTGCTCAAGCTTGAATTTAAGTTTTTTAAAAGTCATTCAAAATACCTTAGTATACATTCAAAAAGTTTTTACCGAGATCAAACAGTTTGCGAAATACGCAAAAAATATTCACATTTAACATGCCTGTTTATTTTCAAAGGAAGAAGTTAGGGCCCCCTAATTAAAATGCAAACGAGAAACATCTTTTTTTTTCTAATTGCAAATTTTCGCAATGGTACAGGTTCTTAGTGGTTCAAGTTATTTTTTTTTGAATCCCAGCAAATCATCATCAAGTATTTGTTGAAAATGCTCTTTTACTGTTTGCTCAACAGGGATATATGACATATTTAGGGCTGTTTTGCTGTATGAGTTGTCGAGTTTAATCTGAATCCCGATATTTTTACTTATATATTTCCTAGTATACCCCATCATCGGAGCAATAAGCCGGAACAGGAATTTGGGGATCTGTCTTCGGGGAAACGGGTAGTCATCTCCAAATTCTTTCCGCAGGATATTGGCAAGATCAAGAAGTGTTGCTTCGTTACTGGACACGATGTGCCTGCCACGTGCTTCCGGAGTGTATCCTGCTTTTATATGAGCAGATGCCACATCACGCACATCCACAATGCTGTTAAAAAATTCTGGCACCCCTGCCTTAAATGTACCATCGCCAAGTTGAATCATGGTGTTAATACTCATAGAGTCTTTTCTTTTTGATAAAGAGGGGCCGAGAATCCATCCGGGGTTAATTGTCACTAGATCCCATTGATCCTGTTTTTCGGCAATAGTCCACGCTTCCTTTTCCGCAAGAGTCTTTGAATACGCGTATGGTTGGTGTTTTGTACTGCTTGTCACGTTCCATTCCTTCTCTGTGAACATACCACCCGGCGTCAATGCTATATCTGCATTATCACCGTAAATTGCCATGACGCTGCTGGTGAGCACGATGCGTTTCACTGTTGGGTTTCTTTTTGCAGATTCAAGGACATTTCTTGTTCCTTCTCTGGCCGGTCGAATCAATTCCTTTTCCGGATCCTTAATCCTGGTTAGAAAAAAAGGAGAAGCTGTATGAATCACTAGCTGGCAATCCCGCATTGGTTCATCGAAACTTCCGTCATTCAGAAGATCCGACTTGAACAGTTTTAATTGTCCGTCAGATGCTTCCGCCATTGCTTGAAGATGTTCTATTTTTTGAATCCCACAAGTGGGTTTAATTCCCCGATGCTTGCATTGAGGTAGTTGATTAGTTGAAGAATCTCGTAGAGTTGCGTGAACAATCATTCCATCTTCAAGCAGCATTTTGATTATCCAGGAAGCCAAGTATCCAGTACCACCTGTAACCAATACCGGTTTTGTTTTATCGATTTTATGCATAATATTTTCTTTTGAGGCAATCACCTTTTTTATTTGCCATATTTGAATTTCATCCAATCATCTCTGAGAGTTTTTCCTTTTGTGAATTCATCCTGAAGAAGGTCGTATTTTTTTTGTTCAATTATTTTTCTTAATTCTTTCAGCCTGTTTTCACATCCCTTTATGGAGTCAATTGCTTCTGATTGATTATTTTCAATAATTTCCCGCCACATCTGCGGAGAGGAAGAGGTTACTCTTGTGACATCCCTGAACCCGGAAGAGGCAGCCAGTTGTCTCCATTTCTTTTTGTCGTTTTCACATTCCAATACAGTAAGAGTCAAGGCAAGAGATAAAATGTGCGAAAGATGACTGGTATGCGCGACCATATTATCATGTTCTACCAGGCCAGTACGAATTGGTCTAGCGTTGACCGATTGCCAAAATTGTTCAAGAAAAGAGATGTCAGATTCCGGATTGTCTGTTGTTGGGGTAATAAAAACAACCGCATTATCGTAAAGGTCTTTCTTCGCAGCCTCTGGACCTGATTTCTCGGTTCCCGCCATGGGATGACTTCCGATGAAATGTACACCATGTTTTTTCAGTAACGGTTCAACACTGTCGACAATTACTTCTTTAACGCTTCCAACATCCGTAACAATTGAACCTTTCTTGAAGTATTGTGCGAATTTCGAACAATATTCAATTATCTGCGGAATTGGCAGGCATAATACAGTCAGATCCGCCTCTTTTAGCAAATCTTCAATACTTTCTGCGGTTTTATCAATAACACCAAGGGCAAGCTGTGATTCTCTTATCTCTTTCCGTCTGGTCCATCCCAGACGCTCATATCCTTTTCCTTTCAAAGCCATTCCCAGAGATGCACCAAGCAATCCCAGCCCGATAATTACAATTTTTTTATTTTTCATTTTTTTAAGCCTCTTCACTAAAATTCATTTAAATATTTAAAGATACAAATACATAAGAATGTTAACCACGAATTCCACAGATTAACACCAATTTTTGAATGCGCCTACATAATCTTGTCGCTATGTTCGAATAGGTGCTTCGCACGACTTTTAATAAAGAGCCAATTTTTCTTCTGTTGCCCAGAGACCGGCGGACGGTGTGCTGATAAAATAGACCTCCTCACCATCCGGCATAATATTGAATCCGTTTTTCATTTTCTCTGGATTATAGCGTTTTAAGGTTTCTTCAAGATTCGTATAATTAAAATTTACTGATTTTATATCCTCTTCCGAAAGGTGTCCGGGTGCATAAGTAATAGTAAAACGCCCTTCTGACGATCCATGTATCAAGTGAGCTGTTCCGTGGGTGATATCCTGAAGGTCTTTATTTTCGTGCCACAATTTCATAATTTCAGGAGTCCCTGCATATCCATATTTGCGGATAAGCGCGTCAACTTCCGGTTGTTCCCCGAAACGTTTAAGCCCCGGAGCGATTATAAGCAGCTCTCCTCCGTCAGCCATTGCCATACGGGTTCTGTATACGGCTTTATTGGCGACCCATGTACTGTGAAATTCATCTCCCTGCATTACGGCGACAACTTTTTTGAGTGGGGGAACCGTTATTACATTCTGTTTCCGGGAGGCCTTTGCCGCCATAAGATATGTTTCAGGATCATCACCGACATAGCAGCCTGTGTGTTTCAGGTTTCCATTTTTATCGTAATCCATTACAACCATGAGGTAAAAATCCGGCAAGTGAGCGAGGAATTCATTTTCTGCCTTGTTATAACAATCACGCAGGGGGGTGATTAGTTCCCCTAAATTATTTTCTATTCCGCAGCAGGCGGCCATCATGTGCGAGGCGCAGATCATTTCCTTGCCGCCGAGTCCGATAAAATAATTTTTGTTGTGGTTTGCGAATCCAAGCACTTCATGAGGAACCACATGACCTATATTGACAATAATATCCCACTCCTCTTCCAGCAACATTTTGTTCAAAGAGACAGGGATCGGCCAGTCAGCTTTGCCTTTCGAAACCTCTTTCACGTAATCAGCGGGCACTTCTCCTATGTTTTTCACTCCATCACGCCAGTCGTGGACGAGAATTTTCTCCTCGGGAATCGAACCGAACATCCAGCGATTCTGTTCCGGTGTATGCGGAACATGCTGGCCGAGTGTTGGAATCAGATATACATCCGCATACTGAGAAAATATTCTGTAAAACTCTTCTGTAATCCATCCGGCTCCGCTGTGAGCACGGGTGATATCTGGGGGTAACAGAAGCACTTTTTCGGGTTTCTGCGAAATTCGCGAAAACGCCTCATTTACAGCTTTTTCTATTAATTCCAGAATCCTCTCGCGAGATATATTTTCTCTTTCTTCATAAAACCACGGCATTTGATCATTCTCCAAATCATTATTTTTAGTCATTTTAATTTTTCTCCATGATGTATAATAAGAGCTACTATTGTAAAATCAATGCGGAAATCGCAAAAAATCGGAATCCCCTCTCCTGCTGTCCCGCCAGGAGAGCAGGAGAGCAGGAGATGGGAAATATAACTATGGTTGCGAAGCGCTAGGAGAGGGACAGGTTGATTATCAACTATTGAAAAAATACCATCAAGAGGGAATTAGGCGAACATAAAATTTTTACTGTAAATAACAGTAGTGCAGACGGCACCGGCACCGATATCGCGATACCGTCACGGATGAAGATATTTGCAAATTTCGCCTCACTTCGCAGTGCTTTCCACAGCTTCAGATTGCGAGAATCGCAAATGGGCAACAATGTTGTTTGAACTGGCGGGGGAAATGCGAAAAACTAAGCGATAATTTGCATATTCTGTATTACGCACTATTGTATTACGCTAAGTACGCAAAAATAGGAGAAAAAAGTGAACCCATTCAAATATGGACAAGTCGTAAGTACAGTGGACTTTTGTGAACGTCCAGTGCTTGTCAAGCAGTTAAAGTCGTTTATTCAATCTGGTCAGAATGTTTTATTACAGGGAGAAAGACGTCTCGGAAAAACATCCCTGATTTTTGAAACATGTCGAAGAGAGAAAAAAAAACCTTTTATTTACATTGACTTATTAGAAGTAAAAAGTCTGGAGGGAATTTGTAAACGCATCGCCAAAGCTATCGCTTGTTCTGAAGGTAAAGCTGGATTCATGGAAAAGTCACTAAGATTTTTCTCCAGTTTAAAGCCCTCATTTTCTCTTGATCCCGTATCAGGGACACCATTACTCTCTTTTGATTCTTCTGTGAAGTTGAAGCCTGAATCATTAGAGGAGTTACTTGATTTGATAGCAAAAGAATATACAGGTAAGGGACTTATCATTGTCTTTGACGAGTTTCAGGATATTCTTCAAGTTGATCATGCTGACGAGATTCTCGCCATATTGAGAGGGAGAATTCAATTTCATTCAGGAATCACTTATATATTTTCTGGAAGCGTCAGAAATACTATGTATGAGATTTTTCATTCATCCGACAGCCCGCTTTTCAAATCAGCTGCATTGCTGGAGATAGGCCCCCTGAAAAGAGATAATTTCACCACTTTTCTCCGAAAAAAATTTGCAGAAGGTAATTGTATTGTTTCTGCTGAACTTCTTGAATGCGTATTTCAGATGGTTTCGGATATTCCGGGGGATGTTCAGCAACTTTGTTCCGCGATATGGGATACGACGAATTCGGGTGACACGATTGGAATCGATATCATTCAAGATGCTCTTGAAGTAATACATGCTAGAGAATCGAAAAGTTATGATTTAATTCTAAGGCAGCTGACTAATCTGCAGACCCGAACCCTTTCTGGATTAGCCAAATATGGAGGTGAAGCTCCGACTTCCTCAGCTTTTTTAAGAGCCACAGGTATTGCACAACCGTCATCCGTTTCCAGATCGTTAAAAAAATTAATTTCAATCAGAGTCATTTATCATTATGGAAATGAGTACCGATTCGTCAACCCGTTCCTGAAGTTATGGCTGAAAGATAAAGATTTCTGATTTTAATCCATGGACAAACAAACTCAACAATTTTATATTGAAAACTCTGCGAGATTCGCAGAATCCTTCCCCGCCGAGTCAAAGATCCTCGACCTTGGTTGCGGATCAGGACGTGATCTGCGGACTCTTCATTAGATGCTTACTTCTCTTCAAGTACTTGGGCTTCGCACATTTTATTTACTTCTTATTTTGCTCAGACCATCATTGTCGCCTGATTCTTCACTTTTTGGCTTGCATTTTTTTAAAATCTCTTTATATTTATTAACTATGAAAGAAAAAATGGATATTTTGGTTCTTGTACTTAGCCCGGCGGTGGATGCTGTCGGGACTCTACTTATTGCTTAAGTATAAAGTTCTTATCCATCGTTGGGAATATGCCGAAAGCTTATAGAGATATTTAGCTTCGGCTTTTTTTATAACTAATTGTCAAAAAAACTGCATAATAAAATATTAGAAATAACAGGAAATATAAGAAAATGAAAAGTAAAAAGATAAAAGGAGCAGAAATAGCAATAAAGTGTCTGGAGCGTGCTGGAACAAAAACAATATTCGCATATCCGGGCGGTGCATCTATGGAGTTGCATCAGGCTCTAATTAAATCATCAATACGTACAATTCTGCCACGTCATGAGCAGGGTGGTGCATTTGCGGCTGCAGGCTTTGCAAGAGCAACTGGGAAGACGGGTGTCTGCATGGCTACAAGTGGACCAGGGGCAACAAATCTGATTACTGGCATAGCGGATGCATATATGGATTCTATACCATTGGTTGCCATTACTGGTCAGGTTCCATCAGCACTTATCGGAAAAACAGCGTTTCAAGAGACAGATATTATTGGCATGACGCGCCCGATTGTTAAGCACAGCTATCTGGTTCTAGATGTAAATGATCTTCCTGCGATATTCGCAGAGGCATTTTATCTTGCCAACAGCGGACGACCTGGACCGATTATTATTGATATTCCAAAAGATATACAGCAAGCATTGGCAGTTCCTGATTTTTCCTGCAAGCCGTCCGTTCGTGCATATCAGTCTGATCATAAAATTGATAAATCTAAGATTGAAGAGATTCGGAAAGCGATAAAACAGTCCACACGTCCATGTATTTATGCAGGTGGTGGAATTATTGCTTCAGGGGCCGCTGACTCTTTGAAGAAATTTGCAGAAGGTTATAATATTCCTGTTACTACAACTTTGATGGGAGTTGGTGCATTTCCTGAGAATCATAAGCTCTCACTCGAGTGGCTTGGAATGCACGGTTCAGTTGCTGGTAACAATGCAGCGAATGAGAGTGATTTACTGATAACGCTCGGTGCACGTTTTGATGATCGTGTAACTGGTCCGACTGCGACATTCGCAGCTGATTCAAAAATTATACATGTTGATATTGATATTTCTGAAATCAATAAAAATAAGAAGGCTGATATTGCGGTAATCGCAAATGTTAAGGACGTTCTTGATGAACTTAACAAGAACCCTGAAAAAGGAACCTATACTGATTGGTTGAAGCAGGTTAATGCCTGGAAAAAGGAGTTTCCTTTTTCATACATCCCTAAGAAGAATAAGATCCTTCCGCAGGAGGTTGTTGAGTCTATCTACAATGCGACAAAGGGCGAAGCGGTTATCGTTCCTGGAGTTGGGCAGCATCAGATGTGGGCCAGCCAATTCTATAAATACTCTTTCCCTCGTCAGTTATTGACGTCAGGTGGGCTTGGTACTATGGGTTTCGGACTGCCTTCTGCAATGGGTGCTAAGATAGGCCTTCCTAATAAAACTGTTATCAACATTGATGGTGATGGCAGTGCGCAGATGAACATTCAGGAGCTCGGTACAATTCATAGCGAAGATATTGATGTTAAGATTGTTATTCTGAACAATCAGCATCTTGGAATGGTTGCTCAGTGGGAAGACCGTTTCTACGGAAGTGCTCGTGGAAATACAGTACTGGAAAATAAGAATATGAAACGCCCATATCCGGATTTTGTTACCATTGCCAAAGGGTACGGTATCCCAGGACGTGAAGTTTATAAGAAAGAGGATCTTGAGGATGCTATTCAAGAGATGCTTAATTCAAAAGGTGCATATATTTTGGATGTACATGTTGAGTATCAGGAACACGTACTGCCGATGATTCCTCCCGGAGCATCATATAAAGGTATATTGACAAAATAGAAGCTTTGAACTTGAATTAGCTTGAATTAAATTGACGCCTGAGTGTGGAATTTTTATATTTGTAAAAAGATAAAAAATTCCACATCTCATTCCTCTATTGTAAGTGTTTATACTTTGCACGGATGAACTCTTAACATTTTCTTTAAACTTAATTAGCTAGCAAAAGAAAGAGAAGATATCTACCGCTTGCGGTATAGCTAGAATTCGTTAGTGGTTAAGAATTTATTGTTTCTTTTCTTTTCTTTGTTCTCTTATTTTTTTAGCAGCTTTTCGTCCAGCAATAAGTGGTTTCGCATCAATTTTCCAATTCCCCTTAACTTTCAAAATCAAAAAAGGGGTAGGCATTCTTTTGCCACCCATTGTAACCCATATGAATCTTGTATTTATCATCTCTTTTGTTATGACAAAAGACTTGCCATTTGGTAATTCTACAGTTTCTCCTTCATTAATCTCAATAATTGAAAGATTCTGTACAGCCTTTTCAATCTGTTTCAACATCTCTTTTGGGGGTGCTTGTCCTTGCCAAAGGATTTCAGCTCCTTCTGCTGGGAGAATGGTCGAAAGAACTCCTTCTTTATCATTTTGCAATATACTTTTAAAAAACTTTTGACAAGTCTCTCTCTTGGTAAGCGGAATCTCTTTATCAACACAAAATGCATTTGCTACAATAGCAAATATCAAGATTGAAACACTTATGATCTTTTTCATTTTTCCACCTTTATTTATTCTTTTTTAAGTAAAATTACTATGCAGATATACGAGCCTTTATTTGGTTCAGTATAAATATATTTATCACGATTCTCAACAATAAACTTAAAATATTCCCCTTTTTTATTTTTATCAAATGAGTTGTAACGAAAAATGTGATTTTTACACAAACTCTTCCATCATTGCATGAAGTGCGGCTACTGCGAGTGGGCTTCCGCCACGTCTGCCTGCAAGCATAACGTAAGGGATATCTGTTGCTGCTAGTAGTTCTTTGGATTCAAGGACATTTACAAAGCCGACTGGCATTCCGATTATAATTGCTGGCTTGATTCCTTTTTCTACGTACAGTCTTACAATCCCTGCAAGTGCGAGGGGTGCATTTCCTGTCAGGACAATTGCTCCATCAAGGATTGATTCTGCTTTTTTAAGTCCAGAAAGTGCGCGGGATTGCCTATTCTTTTTTGCGAGTTCCGCAACATCGGGATCGGCAATATAGCAGTGGATTGAATCACGGGTATAGTCTGGGTTGAATTTTTGCAGCTTGGGTACGGAAATACCGCTTTTGATCATATTTGAATCACTGTAGATCGTGGCTCCATTTTTAAGTGCGGTTTGTGTGACTTCTGTTGGATTTTTCGAAAATCGCAGATTATCAACGATTGAGAAGTCAGCTGTTGTGTGGATAAGGCGTCGGGCAACTCTAAGTTCGTCTCCTGTAAGGTTTGTTTTACCGAGCTCCGCTTCTATTCTGCGAAAACTCTCTTTTTCAATATCCAGTCCGGGCATATCCCATAAAATTTTATCAAATAATTTTACATCAAATTCCATTGTATTTTTCCTCTTTCCTTTTCACGCTTCACGAATTACGACTCACTATACTTTGCACGGATGAAATCTTAACATTTTCTTTAAACTTAATTAGCTAGCAAAAGAAAGACAAGATGTCTACCGCTTGCGGTATAGTTCCAACTCTTCCAACTGATTTGCCCAGTACGAGAGTATAATTCCGGCACCAGCCCGTGAAATTGCCGCAATTGATTCCTGTGCCATTGCGTAGAGATCTCCGTACCCTTTTTCGGCGGATGCGTGGATCATTGAATACTCACCGCTTACGTTGTATGCGGCTATGGGTAGTTTTGTGTTTTCTGCGAGTTTCGCAATTATGTCAAGGTAGAAAAGTGCTGGCTTTACCATTAGAATATCAGCACCTTCGAATTCATCAAATTCTGATTCACGAAGGGCCTGATTCAGATCATTATACGGCAACTGGTAACTCTTTCTATCGCCATGACCAGGGGCGGAATCTGCGGCATTGCGGAATGGGCCGTACATTGATGATGCGTACTTTGTGGAGTAACTCATCAGGATCGTGTCAGAAAAATCGTTACTGTCTAGTGTGTTGCGAATTTCGCAGATTTGCCCGTCCATCATTGCACTTGGTGCGACTGCATCTGCGCCTGCTTCTGCATGAGAAAGTGCTATTTTCGCAAGAATCTCAATTGTCGGATCGTTAAGCACAATTCCAGATGAATCAATTAGCCCGCAATGTCCATGAGTTGTATAGGCACATAGGCAGACATCTGTAAAAACGGTCAGGTGCGGATACTCTTTTTTAACTGCAGCAACCGCTTTCTGGATCAGCCCTTTTGAAGAATATGCGTAATTCGCATCAATGGATTTATGATTTTCATCAACCACCCCAAAGAGCATAATTCCGCCGATTCCTGTTTTCACAATTGGCGCAAGTGCCTCAATTAACTTATCAACAGAATATCTGAACTGTCCAGGCATTGAATTTATCGGGATTTTCTCTCCACTGCCGTTTACAACAAAAACAGGCCAGATAAATTTTTCAGCTCTTGGTAGAGGCTGCCCAAACATCTTGCGCAACCCTTCCGTCCGTCTTAACCGTCTTAATCTTATTTCAGGAAATGTACTCATCTCTAAATTTGTCCATAATGTTTATCACTTTTAAATCAGTATAGAAGTATAGCATAAATACGAGAAGAAAGCAAATAGCAGACTGTTATTTGGCAATAAGCATATTGTTTATGTAATACTCTGCTAATTTAGCACACGTTCCGGCAATGGTTGCTTCTGTTGCTGTAACTATTTCACATTTTTCACTGCTGTTTTTTAGAGCAGTTTTTGTAGGGGTGCCGATAACGCTTATAATTTTATCATTCAGGGCATTTTTGCCAAAGTTTTCGATAAATGAATCCACCGCCGATGCACTTGCGAATATAGCAGCATCGAAATTAGGTAGAGCTTCATATTGAACTGCCTGATTGTGATAGAGAATTACATCTTCCACTTTATATCCTAATTTGCGAAGTTCGCAGCTCAGCTCTTGTCCAGCTTTATC
>JAUUYH010000203.1 GCA_030590505.1 Kiritimatiellota bacterium | reverse complement strand
TTCCGTTATGTGACACGCAATCACCCGGGTGTTACCCGGGCCTATCTTAAGTTGTGCCGTCAGCACAAGAAAGCAGAATTGGTATTTCCGCCGTTGGCGAAGCGGAGGTTTCATGGTTAAACCTCTTTAATTTCTTCATTTCTTCCACTTCTTCCAACTTCTCCAACTTCTTCCAACTTTAGAACTCCAGCACTCTAGAACTCTAGAACTTCTTCTACATCATACCATTTGTCCCGAACGGATACATTTTTGGTTCCACTTTATTCTCTTCAAGATAGTGCAATACTGGGGTAAAAATATCCCATGCAGCTTCGAGTTCATCTTTGCGAATAAAAAGAGCTTTTTCTTCACGAATTACATCAAGAATCAGGCTCTCGTATGCGTCTGGAATAATATTCTCTTTATATGCCTTATTATAGCTCAGATCAAGTTTTTCTGTATGAAAATCCATCTTTACGCCTGGCTTCTTATTTACTATATTCAGGTGTATTCCTTCATTCGGTTGAATACGGATAATCAGTTCATTCGGGGGTGGGCAGGCCCCGGTGGAGCAGAAAATATTTGAGTCTGATGCATGGAATTTTATGCGAATTTCGCTAAGTTTTTCAGCCACTCCTTTCCCTGCACTGATTGTAAACGGCACACCACGCCATCTATCATTATCAATTGTAAGCTGAACTTTTGTAAAGGTTGGAGTCAATGAGTCATCGGCAACAGTTGGATCATCACGATATGCTTCAACTTTTCTACCGTTAAGCACACCCGCACTATATTGGCCGATCACCACATCTTCGGGTGTCAGTACTTTGATACTTCTTAGCAATTTTACTTTCTGGTCTCTTATATGATTAGCAGCTAGGGAGGCAGGTTCGTCCATTGCAACAAGTGCAAGAATCTGTAGTAGATGGTTCTGGACAACGTCCCGTATAATTCCATAATCATCAAAATATCCACCGCGTCCTTCAACGCCGATATCTTCACCCCATACAATATCTACCCGTGCAATATGCTGCGCCCTCCATAGGGGCTTGAAAATTTCATTGGCAAATCGTGTAACCTGAATATTCTGCACCATCTCTTTGCCTAAATAGTGATCTATTCTATAAATTTGTTCCTCAATAAAGACAGCAGATAGCTCCTCTGTCAGCCTGTCTGAAGAAGCTCGGTCTCTGCCAAACGGTTTTTCAATAACCGTCCGACTCCACTGCTCTCCGCAGCTACCACACAGAACGAGTCCAGAATCTCCGATAGATTTCGCAACTACACCAAAAAGTGAGGGTGGGATTGCGTAATAAAAAAGCCGACTTGCCTTTGATACATTGCTCTTTTCAGACATCAGTTCGTAGAGGTTTAGAAATGCGTCACTACTGTCATAGTTCCCATTTTGATAAAAACAGCAGTCCAGGAAGTTTTGCATATTTTCAGCGCACGACTCACCTGGAGTATAGCGACAGGTAAGATCAGCTGTAATCTTCTCTCTAAACTCCTCATGGCTATATTTACTGCGTGAAAAGCCAAAAAACTTACTATTTTTCGGCAAAAATCCCTGACAGAATAGTGAAAAGAGCGAAGGAAATATCTTCTTTCTCGCCAGATCACCAGAAGCACCGAGGACAACTATGTTTAAATCATTATTATTCATATTTTTCTCATACACCTCTTCGCTACTTCTTCAAAGACATCATCAGGAGTCCTTGAAATTGATTGCGGTTGTTCGACTACCTTCAATACTGTATCAACTAATTCCGGCATGGCAAGGTAATAACAGTGCCGAGTCCCTTTACAAACCCTCTCAATAATTCCTGCTTCACGCAACACTTTTAGATGTTGTGAAAAATTTGGTTGTGAAATTGAGAGAATATCATTAGTTTTGCCAGCACACAACGCACCATCCTGCAAAATCCGTAAAATCTGCATTCTCACGGGATGTGCAATAGCTTTTAATATCTTAATCTGCTTCTCTATGCTTTTCATTATTTTTTCTTACATTTTCCTCTGTAGTACGGGAGCATTTTAGTCGTCTCAGGCGTACCCTAGCCTGTATATCTTCTCTTCCTCTTCTCTTACCGACCTCTGATCTCTGACTTCTGATCTCTCTTCAAGGACGTTAGACATTCCTGTCTGACATAGTGTAAATAAACATGCATAAAAACATGCCCTTCCAAAGCCTATAAGACTTATCAAAGGACTTTTATTATTCCTCATCTCTTGCCCCATGTCAGACAGGAATGTCTAACGTACTTCAGAAGCCTTTCAGGCATGATTACTATCATCTATAACGTACTTGGGCTTCGCATATTTTATTTACTTCTTCTCTTCCTCTTCACTCTTCTATTTCTTCTATTTCTTCTATTTCTTCATTCGATGTTCGATGTTCGATGTTCGATGTTCGATGTTCATCCCCCTCTTTCTCTTCAACTTCTTCCAACTCTAGAACTTCAGAACTCCAGAACTCCAGAACTTCTTCAACTTTCCTTTTAGGGTTAAAACTGTCCAGTATTAAGCAGCACTAGCGTACATGCCTCTTCAACTTCGATGCCATTTGCTCTGCACTCTTCCGTCAACTCATCGTTTTCGGAACCTGGATTGAAAATAATCCGTTGAGGTGCCAGATCCAAAATATCATCCTGCATCGCAGTTGACCTTGCACTGTTTACATACATAGTCAGCACATCAACCTGATCTTTAATATCTGTCAAACTTCTGTAACTGCTAATTTCGCAAACCTTTAGCCCTGCTGGATTTACAGGAAAAACTTCGTAGCCTTGCGATAATAGCAACTTTACTGCCTGATTCGAATAACGCTCCTCTTTTGGAGAAGCCCCTAATACTACAACTTTTAATTTTTCTTTATTCATAATAAATCTATTATATAATGATTTTATTATATTGCAAGTGCGATATTCGCAAAAAGTCCACTTTTTTGCTGCAAAAGCAACCCCACTTTAAAAATCAGACTTCCTTTTATTAGTTTTTTCTAATTGATTTCGCTATATTACGAGAAATAGTGAAATAAATGTATTTAGCTATTGACTTTTCCATCTACTTGGGTTATAATATATATAGGAAAGGATCAATATACTTAACGCGGGTGAAATCTTAGCATTTCGATTAAGGTTTAGTCGCTAATAAAAGAAATACAAGATATCTACCGCTTGCGGTATAACTCTAAAAAGTAGGAGGATGTTATGAATACACTAAATGAATTCCCAGAGACGAATGAAGAGGTTGAAGAGATTGAATTTAGCCATTATGAGGAGTTAATGGAATCTCGAAAGATATCAATTGAAGATATACGTAATCATCTGTCGGGGCCAGTTATATCAACAATGGTACATATAGTTCTTCTCGCATTTCTCGGTACAATTATTGTTTTCAAAACCCCCGAGACGAAGGATGATTTGATAGTTCACGCAAGAACTCTTGAATTTTCGGAGATTGAACCTCCGCCCATAATTGAAGAGCCTCCAGAGCCGTTGATGCAGGAGAGGGTCGATATGACTATAGGACGGCCAGAGATAAAAACCGAAATAGTTATAAATTTTGAGACACTGTCTCTTGATACAGCAGATGAGGTACCACTGCCTAACAGTATGCCAATTGCACTGACCAATTCTGCACTGACCATGCCAGTCAATTCCTCTAGCCCCAGCAATGGTCCAGTAGGGTGTGATTTTTTAAATGCACGCAGTTCGGGGCAACGATTCCTATTTATACTTGACTATTCCGCCTCAATGAACAAAGATCAGTTGCTTGTACTTAAATCACATCTAATGAAGACACTTGCTAATATGAAAGGAAAGGGAGAGGTTGCATTGCTCTTCTTTGCAGGTCCAGCATGGCTACCCGAAGATAACGGAGCAGAGACAAAAACGAGATGGGGTAGCTGTTCAAAATATGATCACTTCGACCAGAAGAATATGAGTTCATTCTATCCAAAGGTACGCTGGATGACTCCAAATAAGCATAACCTTGCAATTCTGGATAAATATATCTGCAAAACTGAACTTGTAGGCGGCACAAACTGGTCACACCCCTTCAGGATCGCGCTCGAAAATATGACAATAAAGCCTGATGTTATTTTCTTTATGACCGATGGAAGTGTAAACTCATCAATTTCTGGTCAATGCATCGAACTAGTCAAGAAATATGGCAAAAATATTACAATCAATACAATTGGATTCGGTGTAACCTCTGGTGATCTGCAAGAGATGGCAACACTATCAAAAGGTGGC
>JAUUYH010000237.1 GCA_030590505.1 Kiritimatiellota bacterium | reverse complement strand
GGTTTTATAAATATTGACAGAGATCAAGAGATCCCTGTTTCCGGCGTCGAACGGGCGATTAATAAAGATGTTTTAGGCAGTGAAGGAAAAATTGTACTTGAAAGAGATCGCAAAGGATACACTCTCATCTATGGGGATAATGAGATTGATGAAACTGTTAATGGGAAAAATATCTTTTTGACTGTTGATGCTCAGATCCAGATGATTGTGGAGGATGAACTAGATAAGCTTTGTGCCAAATATTCCCCGAAAGCCGCATACGCAATAATGGTGAACCCGAATAACGGTAATATCATGGCAATGGCACAGCGTCCGACATTTAACCCTAACGATCGCAGTACAATGACACCCGCAGCGTGGCGAAACCGTATGACAACCGATGTCTTCGAGCCGGGGTCAACGATGAAGCCGATAGTAATTGCCAGTGCACTTGATCATCGAGTTGTTACCCCGAATACAAAATTCGACTGTGAAATGGGGTACTGGGCAGAAATGAAATTGCGGGATTCGCATAAAATGGGAATTTCCACAGTAACCAGAATCCTTGCTGAATCAAGTAATCCAGGTACTGCGAAAATCGCAATAAAAATGGGAAAAATTCTTCTCTATAAATCTCTGAGAAGGTTCGGGTTTGGAAAACCTACTGGCATTCCGTTGCGTCCGGAAGCAACCGGAAATTTGCGTAAACCTGATCAGTGGGACTATCTCTCAATATCACGTTTTCCAATAGGGCAGGGGATGTCCGTATCACCAATGCAGTTAGTCAGAGCATACTGTGCGCTTGCAAATGGTGGATACCTTGTTAATTTGAGGCTGGTTGATCGAGTACAGGATACATTGACAGGAAAAATAGAGAAAAAGAAAATTATAACTCCAAATAAAGTATTTCTGAGAAAAGAAACACCAAAAGAGATTATCGCAATGATGAAACTTGTGACCCAGGAAGGTGGAACCGCTAAACGTGCAGCCTTACCTGAATATTCTGTCGCTGGAAAAACTGGAACTTCACAAAAATGGATACCAACAGATAAAGCTAAAAATATTAGAGGACACTATTCGCAAACCGACTTCTTCGCTACATTTATCGGCTTTGTACCAGCGGATAAGCCTGCATTTGTTCTTGCGGTAATCGTAGATGAACCACAGGGTAATCACTATGGAGGTGTGGTTGCGGCTCCGACATTCCGTGAGATCTCAAGACGCACCCTAGCATATCTCAATGTAGCACCAGCTAAATAAAAAATACAAAAAACTAAGCACTTACGCAACTCACGCACTTATGTTTGCACAATCGAGGTATAACTATAAAATCTTCGTATAAATTTCTCTTTTAGCTTGATGTTATGAACAATAGTGCAAAATTAGTGGTACTATTTAAAAATGGAGTTTTAATATGAAGTTACAGGTAATATATTTTTCGCCGACAGGGACAACAAAGAGGGTGCTGGAGGGGATAGTTGAGGGTTTAAAGCCAGAGAGTGTGAATTTTTCAGAGATTTTAAAGAGCAGGTCGCATAAGATCATTGAAAAACGAAGCGAGGCACCAGATCTTGTTCTTATTGGAATGCCAACTTATATCAGCCGGATTCCTCCGGAGGCGTCTGTATTGCTGAAAAAGTTAAAGGGAGAGGGGATTCCGGTAGTGCTTGTTGCTGTTTACGGCAACAACAAGTTCGGCGATATTCTACTTGAAATGAAGGATATTGCAAAAGAAATTGGATTGATTCCCATTGCTGCTGCTGCTTTTATCGGGCAGCACTCATTTTCAAACGAAGATATGCCGATTGCACATGAGCGTCCAGATATTGCTGATATCAAAAAAGCTAGATCATTCGGATTTGCTGTTAGGCGAGAATTTTTATCTGATGATGTGAATTTCGCAAATTTTGATCTGAAAGTTCCCGGAGATTTTCCATACAGAGAGTGGAAGGGACTACCTGCGAATCCTCCTGAAACAGATGAAAAGATATGTATAAAATGCGGAAAATGCAGAGCGGTATGCCCAGTTGATGCTATATGTATCTGCGACAGTCTCAATACCGATCCTGATCTATGTATATTCTGCTCGGCGTGCGTTAACGTATGTCCTGTATCTGCACGGAGCCTTACAGACAAAATGATTCTTGACATCAGGGAGCGTCTTTATACAAATTGCAGCGACCGTAAAGAGCCGGAATTCTTTTTTGAGGAGATATGATTTGCAGGATAATTTACCGCCTAAAAAAGATAAAGTAGCAATCAATTCCGAACAGCTTGTCAGTTTTCAGAAGAAGAAGATATTTACAATATCAATAGCTCATTTTTTTCACGATATCTATCTTGCGATGTTCGCACCTATGCTACCGTTGCTAATGACTCAGTTCGGGTTGTCGTTATCCGCTGCAGGGATGCTTGATGTAGCGAGGAGGATACCGTCACTTGCAACACTGATTATCGGACTAATTGCAGACAAGGCACCTGTTAAGTATTTTATTATTCTCTCTCCAGCAGTTACTGCGATTGCCATGACTCTGATAGGTGTTACATCCTCTTACTGGCTTGTTTTTTTGCTACTTTTTATTGCGGGTCTGAGTTCTGTGTGCTTTCATGTTCCGTCCCCTGTGCTTATTAAATCGTTTTCTGGCAAAGAGACGGGGAAGGGGATGAGTTACTATATGTCTTTCGGGGCGATTGCGGGGATGGCGGGCACTTTTATAATAACATTACTGATTACCACATTAGGGATCGAA
This sequence comes from Kiritimatiellota bacterium, assembly GCA_030590505.1. Classification (GTDB taxonomy): domain Bacteria; phylum Verrucomicrobiota; class Lentisphaeria; order Victivallales; family JAADHT01; genus JAUUYH01. The sequence goes on along the minus strand of JAUUYH010000237.1, from coordinate 506 downwards.
AAATCATATCTTCTTATGGTTTTTGGTTTATTAACATCTATTGTTTTGTATATTAAATTAAAGGATATTTCCGACGTTCACATCACTAAAAAGCATGATAATAGCATAAACTACAGGCCGATCTCTGACTTTATTCCTTTCTTTCTAATTCTTGCCCTAATTATGTTCTTCAGAGCGGGAATGAGCCTCGCTCTTACACTTTATCTGCCTATTTATCTAACAGAAAATGGCATATCATTATGGTTTGCAGGTGTTTCACTCTCCATCCTGTATCTTGCCGGTTCTATCGGTATGATTGTTTTTGGGCATATTTCGGATAAAATTTCAAAGCCAAAATTGCTATTCCTTTTAACATTAACATCAGTCGGAGCAATGTGGGGGTTAATTACTTTCCGCACAGATAAGATTTTGATTCCTCTTTTTCTTATAATTCTTGGAGTTCTTCTTTTTGCCTCTGCTCCGATTATTCTTGCACTTGTTCATAATCTACATACAAAACGTCCCGC
>JAUUYH010000118.1 GCA_030590505.1 Kiritimatiellota bacterium | reverse complement strand
TTCCGTGAACGCGGTAAGGTTATGAAGAAAAAATTCAGTCACGGTAAAAACCATAACGGAATTGATCTATACTGCTACAAACAGCTCAGATCAAATACCTAAAAAACGATTACTTCAAACAAAAAAAGAACAGGACACAGTCCTTTGCTTTTCCCTGCCTTGAATTCACTAAAAACAACGAGCAATAGATACAATTACAAAAAAACGCAACAGAAATAGTCCCTTGCAGTAAATAGTTAATTAAAACAACTCAAAAATAGACAAAAAAGCCAAATCAGAAATCATATTTTTCAAATTCGGTGACTATTAACCTGTCCCCCTTTTGAATTCTTTTCAAATTAGGTGACTATTAACCTGTCCCCTTTTGAGGTGACTATTAACCTGTCCCCTTTTGAATTCCCTTTTGAATTCTTGCAGGAATTTTGATTGGGGACAGGTTGATTATCAACTCTGCAATGCACAGATGGAGCCTGCACAGATTCAGAAGTTTTGCAAGCTTGACCTTGAGAGCCAAAGTTATCTCAGACGCTCAATTAAGGAGCTACAACTAAGTGCCCGTGCATAGGATAGAATTCTGCGTATTGCAAGGACGATTGCAGATCTGGAAAGTTTTGCGAATATCGCATCTCAACACATATTCAAAGCAGTGTAGTACCGTGACCTGAATAAACGCTTATGGTAAGAACTTAGTGACAGGAAATAGTCGCCTAACCACGGGGAATACGTGTGAATACCAGAGATGGCAAAATATGACTTTCCAGAACTACGTCCATTAGTCCATAACTCACAAATGCCCCACATATCCTTTGCTATTATTGCAAAGAAACCTTTAATCCCACCAGTGGGTTTAATTCCCCGATGCTTGCATCGCGTCGCAATAATTTGTTTCCTATTCATACCTCGTTGCTTGCAGCGAGGTTCTTGATTAAAACTTAGAAAAATACACTTGCCAAGCTCCTGGAACGGATGGGATGAATTTAGTTAAAAAATATTACTTTATAAGGTGGACTTTTAGGAAAACTATAGTACTATATGCTTGATCAATTATTTGAGGCTAAGCACAAGTAAGTACAAGTGCTTTTTTATTTATGCTAATTTTATTTAAAACAGGGTTTAAATAACTAAATTAATAGTATAAAGATTTATGCAACTATATTGTACGCGGGTAAAATCTTAGCATTTCGATTAAGGTTGAGTACTTAAATAAAAGAAATACAAGATCTCTACCGCTTGCGGTATAACACTAAAATAACCATCTATACATGGTATATAATTTATGATATATAAGAATGTAAAAATAGAGTCTTTTGGGTATGAGGTGCCACCTGATTGTGTAACGTCATCTGATATAGAACAGCAACTTGCTCCACTCTATGAGAAGCTCAAACTTCCGGAAGGGCGATTGGAACTTATGACCGGAATAAAGCAACGCTACTTCTGGAACCGGGGATTTAGACCAAGTGACGGGGCAATCCTTGCTGGGCAAAAAGCTCTTGCCTCATCAAAGATAGACCCAAAACAGATCGGATGCCTGATTATGTGCTCTGTATGCAGAGATTTTCTTGAGCCGGCAACGGCTACGATTGTACACAATAAACTCGGACTCTCTGAAAATGCGATGGTATTTGATATCTCAAATGCCTGCCTTGGACTGCTGACAGGGATGCTAACTGTTGCAAATATGATTGAACTGGGACAGATTGAAGCAGGAATGCTTGTCGCGGGTGAAAACAGCAGACCGTTAGTTGAAAGTACAATCAAAGCAATGCTTGAAGATCAATCCCTAACTAGACAGACTGTAAAGCCCTATTTTGCATCACTTACTATCGGTTCGGGAGCTGTTGCATTTATTCTCTCTAAAAAAACTCTTGCACCTGATGCCCCATCTCTACTCGCAGGAACATCACTTGCTGCTACAAAATACAATGATCTCTGCCGCGGCAATGCTGATAAAGGAATGTTTGACGGTGCTGAAACTATTATGAATACAGATTCAGAATCACTACTAAAATTTGGGATTGAAACAGCATCAAAAACATGGACAATATTCAAAGAAGAGACAAAATGGAAAAACGAGACTCCTGATTGTATCTGCACACATCAGGTAGGCTCTGCGCACCGAAAACTTCTTTTTGACACACTTGAACTCGACTCAACAAAAGATTTCCCGACCCTTTCAGAGTTTGGCAATACTGGTTCTGTATCATGCCCAATGACTTTTGCGAAAGCTATGGAGGCTGGAGGCCTCTCAAGAGGTGACAAAATATCTCTTCTCGGTATCGGAAGTGGTATCAACTGCACAATGCTTGGAGTAGAATTATGACCGAACTATCAACACTCAGAGAGCTCTATCCATTCAAATCGAATTTCTTCAAAATGAAAAATTTGAACTATCACTATGTTGACGAAGGTAAAGGCGAAACAATTGTAATGATTCACGGAAACCCATCTTGGTCATTCATGTACCGTGATCTGATAAAATCTCTCAGCAAAACATACCGTGTTCTCGCCCCTGATCATCTCGGATTCGGACTCTCGGATAAGCCTAAAAATTTTCCATACCGCCTAGAGACACATATAGACAATCTTGAAGCGTTTCTACTCTCATTAAATCTTACAAATATTACATTAATGGTTCATGACTGGGGTGGGCCGATCGGACTGGGGTTTGCAATAAAGCATCCGGAAAAGATTAAACGCCTAATCATAACAAATACTGCGGCATTCGCAATGAATGAAATTCCATGGAGGATTGCAGCAGGAAAAATACCGTGGCTTGGCAGAAAACTAATTGTCAACTTTAATCTTTTTGCGAGGGCCGCACTTCGCATGACTACAGTCAAGCCCCTCCCGAAAAAGGTCAAACAGGGCTACATCTTCCCATTCCAGAAAAAAGACAACAGATTTGCTATATCACGCTTTGTAGAAGATATTCCAATGGATCCGGAACATCCGTCATTTGAAGTACTTCTCGGAATTGAACACTCACTATGGATGTTTAAAGAGAAACCTGTAGCCATAATTTGGGGAATGCAGGACTGGTGTTTTACTCCGACATTCTATGAACGATGGGTGGATATGTTCCCCGAAGCACAGTTACTCCCTCTCAAGAATGCTGCTCACTGGCTCTTTGAAGATGCAAAAGATGATATTATTCCTTTTATTGAACACTTTATGACTGACTAATAAAAAAATGAAAATGAAAAAAATAACTTTAACGATTGATGGTAAACAAGTTGAAGCAACTGAAGACAGTACGCTACTAAAAGTAGCGACTGAAAACGGAATTGATATACCGACGTTGTGCTATAATGCAAAAATATCAAAAACGACATCATGCCTTGTTTGTAGCGTAAGAAACCTAAAAACAGGACGTAATATTCCCTCATGTGCGACAATCGCAACTGATGGAATGGAGATAGATGCATCCTCAAAGAAGATAAAAGAAGTAAGACGCACACTCCTCAACCTTCTGCTATCAGAACATACCGGCGATTGCGAAGCTCCATGCAAGGTAAGTTGCCCCGCCCATGCATCCGTAGAAGAGTATGTAAGAGAGGGGAAAAACGGAAATTTTCTTGAGTCACTGGCACTTATCAAAAAACGTATTCCGCTTCCAATCTCTATCGGACGTGTCTGCCCGCGTTTCTGTGAAAAAGATTGTCGCAGAAATCTCATAGACAAACCAGTTGCAATTAATGACTTCAAAAGACTTGCCGCTGATCTCCACTACGAAACATACATGGAAGAACTCCCTAAACTTACTGGTAAAAAAGTAGCCATAATCGGCGCTGGCCCTGCTGGACTTGCTTCTGCATACTACCTAAGACTACATGGAATAGCGTCAATACTATTTGACAAAATGCCCGAACCGGGCGGAATGCTACGATACGGAATTCCAGAATACAGACTCCCGAAACACCTTTTAAACAAGGAAATTGCGCACTTCGCAAAAATGGGTATCGAATTCCAGAACAGTATTGAAATAGGCAAGGACAGAGAGTTGAAAGAGCTGGAAAAAGAGTTCGATGCAGTAGCTGTAACAATTGGTTGCTGGAAAGCTAGTTCAATGCGTACAGAAGGCGAAGAGCTCGCAGAAGAGGGAATTAAATGGCTCAAAAAAATCGCCCTGAACAACTGGAGTGGTGATAATCCTGGAAAAGTCCTCGTTATCGGCGGAGGCAATACCGCAATGGACTGCGTACGCACATCCGTACGTCTCGGGTCACCTGAAGTAACTTGCGTATATCGCAGAACGGAAAAAGAGATGCCAGCTGAAGAGATTGAGATACTTGAAGCAAAAGAAGAGGGCGTAATATTTCAATTCTTGACAGCTCCCGTGAGTTTAAAAAAAGTTGGCAATAAGCTGGTTCTTAAATGTCAAAAAATGGAACTAGGTGAACCTGATGCATCTGGACGCAGGCGTCCGGTCCCGATTGAAGGATTGGAATTCGAAATAACCGCCGACACAGTGATTGCCGCCATCGGACAAAAAACAGATGCATTTGACAACTTAAACTTAAACAAATGGGGCGATATCGATGTCAATCAGGAAAACCTAAATATGCGTGACAACATATTCTCCTGTGGAGATTGCGTAACTGGTGCGGCAACAGTTGTTGAAGCAGTTGCAGGTGGCTACAAAATTGCCGAAGCTATATCCGACCTATTTAATGGCCGCAAACACACTGAACCATACTTGCTCAACGTATCTCGCGGACACTGGCAGAGCCTAGAAAAAGATGATATAGTCTATCTTAAGGAGATCAATACCCGCGAAAGAACACCTTTAAATCTTATTGATATAAATAAGAGAAAAACAACATTCAATGAAGTTTCAAAAACCTTTACCCAGGATGATATTCTACTTGAAGGTGAACGTTGTCTTGAGTGCGGATGTTCAGCAAACAGCGATTGTAAACTAAAAAAAATATCAGAACAGTACGAAGCATCTCCGACTGAAATCGGTGGTTCAAAACCGAATGCCATGTACAATACACACCACCCCTCAATCATACAAGACGAGATGAAGTGTATCAAATGCGGGATCTGCGTAAAAATATGCACAGAAGTCATAACAGAAGGCCTCTTGGCTCGAAAAGAGCGTGGTTTCAAGACAACAATTGGAACTGTCGGCAACACCCCCCTCCCCCTATCATGCGAAGAGTGCGGTGCATGCCTAAAAGAGTGTCCCGTCGGGGCACTTGACTGGAAATCAAAAGAGAGAAAACACATATAAGCAAACAATAATCTGGGGAGAGTTGTATGAAAAACAAAAAAATGCTAAATTCGCAAATGCTTTCACAAACAATTGTGATTATACTGATATCTGCGATATTCGCAATTCCAGTATATGGAGCCAAGAAAGCCTATTTAAGAACTGGAAAGTCAATCGATCTCTCCCCGATTGGTGTAAACCTTAAGATATGTAAGGGGTTAGAGGCCAATCCTGCAGGATCAATAAAGATATACTCTTTTATGCAAACCAGAGGTTCGGAGAGTAAAAAAATTGAAGCATACAACCCTCAAGATCTCTGGCTTAGAGATCAGCTTGCCGGAAAATGGATCAGCAGGGAGGCAGCACTCTCAATCTACACACTCACCATGTTGCCACCCAAAAATATAACTAAATTTCATCAGAACTTAGTTTTAAAAAAGGCATTTGATGAATGGAAAGAGAAGCAGAGTAAAAATAAGGTTGAGTGGAGTGATCAGAACATCTCCGATTGGCTTAATTCCCTAACCAATGCACAATTTACGACACTGCCCCCCTTGAAGCGAGGTGCTCCGCGACAATCTACCACTAAAATATTTACCACTGACTCACTACCCAATGATTTGTTCTACATTGTTATCAGTAACTACTCAAAAGAGACTCCTATTCTGATTCACTACAAAATTAGTCCGCATCTTGATAGAAGTAAATCCCTAAAAACCATAGCATCTACCATCGCCTCTATGCGCCTGTTTAAACCAAAACTAAACTCCGGTGCAGCAAAGAAACGTATCGTAAGTAATTCACGCTCACTAAAGAAAACAAATAAAGAGAGATCCCCTGAATATATTGCAAGTCGTGATGCTGTAATAAAAGCTATCCAGAACCTCAAGGATTGGTGGTATGTCGAGACTGATAACTTTATAATGGTCGCAAATATAAAAAATAAAAAAACAGCACGAGATCTTTCAACTAATCTTGAAAAATCTCGAACAGTTTACACACAATTCTACCCCCTAAAAACTCCATTAAAAGCTGTTAGTGTCGCAAGAATGTTTGAGGAGAGAGATCAGTATGTCTCATACGTCGGCCCAGCACTCAGGTGGAGTGGTGGTGTATGGATGGCAAGCATCAAAGAGCTTGTCGTCTCTCCAATGAATTGGGGATCAAAGGTTGAACGTAGAAAAATGATGATTGAAACAACATTACATGAGGCATTTCACCAGTACCTCTTCTTTGCAACTGGCGAGAAAAATAATGCAATGTGGTTCAATGAAGGCAATGCGCAGTTTTTTGAAACTATTAAGATCCGTTCAGGAAAACCGTCAATCGGAATTAATACAAATAAGGCGGAAATGATGAAACAGCTTACATCACTAAACAGAATTCGCCAGATGCTCACAATGGGACCACAAGAGTTCTACTCTGAAAAAGGGAGAAAAAATAACTACGCCCTTGCATGGGGGCTGGTATTTTTTATGCAGAAAGGTGCCCCTGTCATGAAAGAAAAAAATAGCTATCACGAAATACCTGAAAAATATTATGATGCAATGATAACAACAGGAAATTCTCAAAAAGCAACTGAGATAGCATGGAAGGATGTCGACATCGAAAAGTTCACCTCCGATTTTCAAAAATTCTGGAACAGTAAAACTCTAGTTAGCAAGGCAATTAGGTTCGATCCATTAAAAAAATAGCATTTTTTATCTTTTTCCTCTAATAAATGCAATAGTCATTCGTCTTAATTGATGAAGCACCCCGAAATAGAGAACATCGGGAGATAAAGGAAATCTGGGATGCCAGAAAAAATAGATGACATAATAAAAGAGAATGAAGCACACCTTCACCGCTATGCAGGGAGGTTGCTAGGCGATGTTGAGTCTGCACAAGATATTGTACAGGATGCCTTTCTGCGGCTACTTAAGCAGAATCATAAACACGGAAATATTGATTCGATTGAAAATACTCGGGCGTGGCTATACAAGACAACGCGGAATCTATGTTACGACAAATTTAAGTCAGCAAAACAGAGACTGGAGATAACGATTGAGACCACAACCATTGAAGTGGTTGCGGATGATTCGGATAAGCCAGATGAGAAATTAGCAAAGAAAGAGGAGATGCAGCTCATTAAAGAGGAGATCAACAAACTAGATCCACGTTCAAGAGAGATAGTAATACTGAAACTCGAACACGAACGATCATACAAGGAGATTGCGGAAATAATGGATATTTCTCCTACAAATGTAGGCTTTATACTCCATAAAGCAATGAAAAAACTTGCTGTAGCCCTGAAGGAGCTGAAGAAAAAATAAGCCACAGATAGGAGAAAAAAGAGAAAAAAGAGTACCCTTGTATTAAGATTTGTAAAAATTTGTGGAAAAAAAGAGAAAATCATGAAAGATAAATTAAAAATTAAAGAGCTAGAGAAGAGCCAAAAAGAACCTTGCAGCCACGAAACTCTGCACATGGTCGATCTCCTAGCAGGTGAGATTTCCGACAAAGACCGGGCAACTCTTGCAATGCAACTTGATACATGCGAAGTCTGTCGTGCGAATCTCGCAGATCTCCACAAAGCCTGGGATCTGACCGCGAATACCTTGAAGGCAGGAGAGTCGGCAATCGGTAATCCGTCATCAGGAATCGGTGAAGAAACACAAAACAGAGAAAAGAAAAAAATATCCAATGATAATGTAGGGGCGATTCCCAACCCTGAGAAAACAACAGATGTTAACAAACTACAAAAAGAGATTAAAAAACTCAAAGCAGAAGTAAACGATCAAAAATCAATGATCAGTTCTTTAAAATCAAAGTTTACTAAAAAGAAACCATCAAAGATAACAT
>JAUUYH010000194.1 GCA_030590505.1 Kiritimatiellota bacterium | reverse complement strand
TACTCGGCTCGACCGGATCAATTGGAGAGAATGCTGTAAAGGTGGTACAACATCTTGCAGATGAGTTCCATGTATCCGGGATTGCCGCAGGGAGCAATAGTGCGAAACTCGCAGAACAGGCAGAAGCCCTGAACTGCGATTACGTTGCCATTGCAGATAAAGCAGAAGTTGCGAATCTCGCAGAAAAAATTCCCTCTTCCTGTACACTTTTAGCCGGATCAGAAGGAATACTAGAACTTGTATCAAAACCAGAAGTTGACCTAGTTCTCTGTGCAATTGTTGGTGCAGCTTCATTGCTGCCTGTGCTTGAAGCAGTCAAGGCTGGAAAAAACATCGCACTCGCAAGCAAGGAGGCCCTGGTCATGGGCGGTGAGATCATTATGAAGGCAGTAGCCGAAAATGGTGTAAAAATCCTGCCAGTGGACAGCGAGCACAGTGCAATTTTTCAGTGCCTTGAGGGTAAAAATCATAATGACCTGAAACGGATAATTCTTACTGCAAGTGGCGGAGCATTCCGAGATATGTCGCTTGATAAGATGCAAAATGTGACTCTCTCCGATGCCCTAACACATCCAACTTGGGATATGGGGCCAAAAGTAACCATAGACTCTGCTACCTTGATGAATAAAGCACTTGAGATCATAGAAGCCCGTTGGCTTTTTGACATTCCTGGCGATTCCATTGATGTAGTAATTCATCCTCAGAGCATTATCCACTCAATGGTGGAGTTTATAGACGGCACCATTTTAGCTCAGATGAGTTCCCCGGATATGCGCTTCCCTATTCAATACGCCCTCACTTATCCCGAAAAGTTCCCTGGATCACTGGAAGCATTGGATTTTGCTAAATTCGCAGAACTCTCATTCGCTATTCCAGACTGCTCACGCTTTCCGTCACTTGACTTTGCACATGAAGCACTGAACCAGTGCGGAACTCTACCAACCGTAATGAATGCCGCAAATGAGGTGGCCGTAACACGCTTCAGAAATGGAGAGATAAAATTCACCGATATCTGGACAATAATAGAAAAAACTATGAATGCCCATAAAACTATAAATTCACCAGATATTTCGACAATCATGTATGCAGATAAAGAAGCAAGAAAACTTGCAGAACGATTCTAAAATCAGTCAACTGTACTTCGGCAACCTCGAATTCAGGATAACTTCATGGGTCAAGAGACACACAGTAATCAAACAAAACAGAAACATCAGTTAATGAGATTCTGTCTTTACGGTTTTCTTAAAAATCAGCTCTACTTTGACTCATTTCTGATTTTGGCATTTCTAGAAAAAGGACTCTCTTTTCTGCAAATAGGAGTCTTGATTTCATTCAGGGCAATAAGTGTCAATATTATTGAAATCCCAAGCGGGGCAGCGGCTGATCTATGGGGTCGAAGACGCTCAATGATGGTTTCAATGATAGGATATATTGCCTCATTTGCGATATTCGCATTGGCTGAAAGCTACTGGATCTTTTTTGCGGCAATGGCATTTTTTGCTATAGGTGAGGCATTCCGAACAGGAACTCATAAGGCAATGATATTTGACTGGCTTCACCATTTCAAACGAGAGAAAGAGAAAACAAAAATTTATGGATTCACCCGTTCCTGGAGTAAAATTGGATCAGCTTTATCGGTTATTATTGCAGCGATTATTGTTATTTCAACTAACTCCTATGTCTGGATATTCTGGCTATCAATCATTCCATACCTTCTCAATATAATCAATTTTAGTTTTTATCCAAAATTTCTGGACGGATCTTCAGATGCAAGAGTAAATACAAAGCAGATCACAGCAACAGTGCGCAGCGGAATTGCCCTCTGCTTCAAAAAGCGGAGTCTGCGAAATCTAATCCTTGAAAATATCTGCTTCGAAGGATTCTATTCCTCTGCAAAAGAGTACCTGCAACCCCTCATAAAGAGTGTAGCACTTGCTTTACCTATAATGCTATCATATTCTGGAAAAACCCGAACCGCCATCCTGATTGCTGTTACGTATGCTACTCTGAATATCCTCAGTAGCGTCGCTTCACGACAAAGTCATAAAATTGCGAAGTTCGCAGGAAGCGAGTATAAACTTTCACTCTTTATTTTACTGCTCGGTGCAATCTGCTACACACTTGTCGGCCTGGGCACATTCGCAGAGATCTTGATCTTTCCCATAATCGGATTTGTCGCTCTTTCCCTACTCCTCAATATCTGGAAACCTGTTTTCGTAAGCCGTTTTTATGACCTTGCAGATAAAAAAACTGCAGCAACAACGCTCTCAATCTCGAATCAAAGCAAAACCTTTGCTGTCGTAATTACTGCCCCACTGTTAGGCTGGACAGTTGACTCACTATCTACCTCAAACAACCTCCTATATGCACTCTGGCCAGTCGCCGCAGCAGGAGTTGCCTTTTCTCTCCTCGGCCTAATATTCCACTTCGCCACAAACCTGCACAGCAGATAATCATTCGAGGTACATACGAATTTAGAAAAGAACTTAAAAAACAGATGGGCAAGGAGTGTGATGAAGGCCTATTAGATGTTGAAGCTGATATCGAAGCTGTACTTGACTGCCTATCTCATAATGTCGATATAAAAACATTAGTGGAATAGATAATATGGAGCTCTCAGGGAAATCTGATCACTTTATCATTTGAGAATTCCGTTTGCAAATAAAAAATCACATGATAATATTAATTATACCGCAAGCGGTAGATCTCTTGTCTTTCTTTTGCTAGCTAAGTTAGTTTAAAGAAAATGTTAAGGTTTCATCCGTGCAAAGTATAATAAGCACAGGGAGAAAAAATATGGATATAATTGTACACCGTGGATCAAATGAAATTGGCGGGACATGTATTGAATTTATATGAAATTTAAAATGGGGATATAAATGAACTGCCTCGGTGTCTACTCGAGCATTGCGACAGATCTGCAAAGCAGATAACCACACGAGGTATCTACGCTTTTAACAAAAGCTTAGCAAAATATTTTTTTATATGGAAACGCCCCAAGGGGACGGGGAATTAAACCCACCTTGGTGGGATTAAACCAAGCACAGACTTAGCATTTAACGGATGGGAAATAGTATTCCCTGATGATTTAAATAAGGAGAATAACAAATGCAAATAACATCAAAATGTACGAATTGTAAAAAATCATTCGAAGGCGACGATAGCGATATAGGTCAAAAAGCGGAATGTTCTGGATGTGGGACAACATTTATAATAACAAAGGAGGAACCAGTTGTACAAATAAGGCCACCAGCATCGGCGGAGCAGGAGAGCACTGGGACTAGTAAGGAGGTAAAGGAGCAGTTTGATGCGACTGAACCATCTACCAATTTGACGGCACAGAGAAAATCTGCCCCCAGCCAAAGTCAACAAAGATTGAGTAAAGTGATTCAGCAGTATATTCCAAAAAATACATTCGTAGATTATTTAACTTTTAAAGCGATGGTTGCTCCTATTGTACTGCAAATTATGTTTTGGCTTGTTGTTTCGGCAATACTCCTTTCTTTTGTCTTTTCCCTAATCCCGACATCTCCAGGAGCAGGTGGGATTCCTGTTTCCCCACTGATGAGGATTCTCCAAACTGTTTCAGAAATTCCCGATTGGTTTATCTTTATCTTAAAAGTTATCGGGATTGCAATGACGATATTTTTTCTGCGTTTACTTACAGAAGTTTTAATTTTAGTATTTAAAATATTTGATGTTCTGAAAGAGATTAAAGCGGAAATACAGAAACAGAGATAATTGAATAATGTCATTAGAGAAATGCAAAGAATGTGGAAAGTCGGTAGCGGGCAGGGCGGATGTCTGCCCGCATTGCGGCATATCTTCTCCTGGTTATTCTGAGCCTGGATAGGGATGTTTCTTTTTGCTACTTAGTATATTTTTTTGTGTAATGGGGTGGTTTTATGGGTGCAATTTGAAAAAACAGAGAGGCAGAACTCTGAAGATCTTTCTGAAAAACAAATTCTAAAAATACACCAGACAGATCCCTGGATACAGTGATATTATCATTATAATGCCTGACATACTTAGAGGCTAAATGTCCTGCTTATCCTGTTAGGGTAGATTAGTAAAGTCACGCCAGAGGTGGATGAAATCAGAGGGTTTAAATCCCTCCAAGGTGGATTTTATTCCCCGTCCCTTGGGGGGCGTACCATATAAAAATATATTTTGCCAAGCTTTTATTAAAAGCGTATATACCTCGTATGGTTATCTGCTTTGCAGATCTGGAAAATTCTGCGAATATCGCATCTCAGCACATATTCAAAGCAGTTTAGTTCTGATTGGGGACAGGTTGATTATCAACTTTTTCTGGATTATTCTACAAAAACAACTTGACTTACTTATTAATGTGATATATAATAGCCTATTATTGAAGTTTTTCTAAATAAACCCACCTTGGTGGGATTTAAAGGAGGCAAGGTCATGCGAAATCCAAGAGAAAAAATTACAGATGGCGGATGCAACTACCATCTAATGAATCGAACAGCCGGGGGTGAACATGAATATCCATTTGGTGATGTTGAGCGCGAAAAGGGGATGCAGTTGATTTTCAAATTAGCGAAATATTATTTACTG
>JAUUYH010000128.1 GCA_030590505.1 Kiritimatiellota bacterium | reverse complement strand
GTTGATCGAATATGGCGTGAGGGCAAAGTTGTAGATTTTCTTGATTTTTATATATCAAAACATCATTGGCCTGCATTTAATGTTGCCGACAGTGCAATCTGTATAGGTGTCGGGATTTATATGATCTCCTCTCTAAAGCGTCCAGAACATAAGCCCAATGAAGAGAAAATTACTGAAGAGAAAAACTCTAATTGAACTGCCTCGGTGCAAGCACACGAGGTATCTACGCTTTTAACAAAAGCTTAGCAAAATATTTTTTTATATGGAAACGCCCCCACAGGGACGGGGAATTAAACCCACCTTGGTGGGATTGAATGTGCTATTTTGGTGGAATTTAATATATAGAGAATCAGGAACTAAAAATTATGCTTAACAGAATACTTTCTGAGATTGACAGCAAAATACCATCTGAAGTTCCGATGATTGTTGTCATGGGCCCAACTGCATCCGGAAAAAGCTCCCTTGCAATGCGAATTGCGCAAAATATTCCTGCCGAAATCATATCAGCCGATTCGATGCAAATTTATAAGGGCATGAATATTGGCGTAGCAAAACCAACAAGCGAAGAACAGCAACAAGTACCGCATCATCTTATAGATCTTCTTGATATCTCCCAACCCATTAATGTTTTCAGATATGTTGAATTAGCGAAACAGGCAATCTGCGAAATTCGCAAAAAAGAGCGTATCCCACTTCTTGTCGGTGGAAGCGGAATGTATATTCGCGCTCTGCTATATGGCCTGGACCCACTGCCAGCTGATTTGAAACTCAGAGAGAAACTCGATGCTGAATTTGACTCACCTGAAGGCTTTGAAAAACTGAAAAGTTTAATGAAACAGATAGATCCCGAAGATCTTGCACGTTGGGAAAAACACCAAAGAAAGCTGATCAGAGCTCTTGAGGTATTCACACTTACTGGACAATCCATTACCGCTCTTCAAAAAACATGGGATACAGGGCTAAAACTCCCAGTAAAAGCGTGGCGAATTGTCGTGGAAAGAGATATACTGAGAAAAAGAATTGCAGAACGAACAGATAAAATGCTTAATCTAGGCTGGATCGAAGAGACAGAGGCTCTGATTCAACAGGGATTACTTAATGCCCCGACAGCAAAACAGGCCATCGGTTATCCTGTAATCGCCGACTTTCTTGCAGGAAATATTGATAAAACCCAAATGAGAAACAAGATTGTAACCGTAACATCACAATTTGCACGCAGGCAAGATACATGGTTCAGAAATAAGCACCCTGAAGCCGCACCACTTGAGTTTAACCCCGAGCCCCAGCTCGGCTTTCTTGAAACATCTATCAACGCTTCATCTTAAGAATTTATGACAAAATGATTTTTGTAATACAGGGGAGATTGGGTGGAAGTCATGTTGGCAACCGTTAAGCTTTGAAAAAGTGGCTTGCCGCTAATGTAGCATAACCGTCTCGGTTGTGAATTCGCTCGGAGGCGTCTCGCCTCCAACGAAGTATAAAAGTGAATAAAAAAATCCAAGCTTAACAGTTACTATCTTTTGCGATATTCGCAACTTTTTGCTGCGACATTCGCAATTTCATTCACGAGTATAGATAAAAAAGTCCAATCAGAAATCATATTTGTTGTAATAGACGACTATCAACCTCTCCTCTTGGATCTTATGCTGGGAGCCCCGCATTCCAATGCGGATCTTAACTCCCAATGATCCTGCTTCGCAGATCAGGCGCAGTTATTTGCCGTCGCCTACATTCGCCTTGTTCGGCATCACTGCTTTATCATTTAGCAACTTGCTTAACACAGGTTCCATTGTCTTAGCCCATACGCTATAGCCCGTTGTATTGGGATGCACGGAGTCACGCATAAGCTCCTGCTTTGGTAATCCATCTTTATCAGCAAATTGATCATACATATTCAAAAACGTAATATAATCTTCCTTATCGAGCGGGGCAATATGCTTGTTGATTTCCTTTATGGGGTTCACAAAATGGTTAGGGGAACGGGGCAAGACTCCCAGTAGGAGGATTTTGCAGCCTGGCACCTTCTTGTGAATAGTCTTGCAGATGGCAACAATCCCTTCGGCGATCTCGGCAGGGGTGTTTTTGACGGCATTTTTGGTGCCGGTTAGATTATTTGTCCCTATCATGACAACAGCAACTTTGGGGGTAATCCCCTCAAACTCACCATTATCTAGACGCCACAAAACATTCTGAGTACGATCCCAGCCAAACCCCATATTGACCACATTACGGTGACCATAATACTTGTTCCATATTCTGCTGCCACGTTTTCTCCGTGACTTTGGTAAGCCTCCGAACATATGGGTAATAGAATCGCCGATAAATACAAGATCAACTTTCTGTTTCTTGATAAGTGCCTTTACCTCTTTATGTCGCTTATCCCAATCATAGAAATCACGCTCCAGCTTCGGCCTAGGCATAAGTGCGCTGTTAAATGGTTTAGCCTTTATATCAGAATCTGACAAAACACCCTTCGCTTTTAACATTGCATGCACCGCTTCAGCCATCAATTTCGCTCCAGAAGCATTTGGATGAATGCCATCGACAAACAGCTCCGGCTTAGCTGGCACTGCTTTATGAAAATCAATAATGCTCAGGTTCATTTCCTTTGCCACCTGATCAACCTGCGGCATAACACCATTTACAATATTCTGTTCTGTCATCTTCCAACGTGACTTCTGTACAGGAACAGGATAAGAAACAAAAACTACCGGCTTCGAAGAAAGCTTCTGAAAAGATTCCACCAACGCCTTCAGGTCATCAGCAAATTCTTCTTTATGTTTCCAGTTATTAGGTTTAATATCATTAGTCCCCAATTTTATAATCACATAGTCGGGCTCAAATTTTAGCGCATCACTATAAATTTGCTCTTTCCAATAGGGCTCGTCACCTTTTTTTAGGAGTGTTCGCGACGAGATTCCAAAATTTGTAACCTCAAATCCATTGCCCAACATCGCCTGAAGCTGTGCAGGATAACTCATTTTCTTTTTATTCTTAATCTTAGCACCATAAGTAATACTATCACCAACACAAGCGATCTTTATAGGTGCAGAATTCTCTGCCGAAAAAAGTGGAATTGAGAATAGGCAGAAAGCCACTACGATGATTAAGTTGAATCCTTTTCTTGTCATGACATCTCCTTTTGATGTGTTCTTAAACGTCCTAAATCTAGGGCTGTAGTCAGTCCCTAGAATTTTCATTCTTCACTCTTCCTTTATTCCTAAAAAAACGAGGGGCAATCCGATGATCAACCAACAATTTATTATACACCTTAAGTTAGTTCAATTCAAGACGATAATTGATTTTTTCTAAATCGGATTGAGAGAAAATATTATAAAAATTAACTGTTTTAATAAATCAAAAGTGATTTTTAGAAAATCCAGGTAGGGGGCATTATTAAGGAATTTTTAGGGACAGGTTGATAGGGACAGGTTGATTATCGACCATTGAAAAAGCACTCTCGATCAGAAGGCGACTATCATTAAGGAAAAATTTTTAGGGACAGGTTGATAGGGACAGGTTGATTATCGACCATTGAAAAAGCACTCTCGATCAGGAGGCGACTATCATTAAGGAAAAGTAGCATGCTATTTGTAGAAGCGGTCTTTCAATGTAGCATAACCGTCTCGGTTGTGAATTCGCTCGGAGGCGTCTCGCCTCCACACGAAGTAACAAAAGTGAATAAAAAATCCAAGCCAAACAGTTACTATCTTTTGCAATATTCGCAATTTCATTCACGAGTATAGATAAAAAAGTCCAACCAGAAATCATATTTGTTGCAATAGACGACTATCAACCTGTCCCCTTTTATTACTTTCCAAAAAATGAGCACCAGCCTGAAATGTCTATCCTCTGCAGTGTGGAAGCCGTCTGCGACTTATACGATATTTTAAGCTGTACACGGCACTAGTAGCTTGCGTTGTCCCCAACGCAAATAGCAAAAGCTGAAAACAATGAAACAGGGAAGGAAAAGACCTGCCTATAAGGCATGATGTTATATTTTTTTTTACTTCTTCTTTTGCTTTGCTATATGCGTTGAGACAACGCATGCTACTTAAGAGAAGACATAAAATCTTTAAACTGGATGCAGAACTCTTTTTCAAAGGCGTGTTTTAGCTCTTTTCTGAGTTGGGCTTTCTCTTTTTTTATTGGTTCCAGAGAGATGCTGCCCTGGTGAAGGATCCCGTTTTTTGTGCAGCGTTGTGCGGAACCCGCAACTTTTACCACTCTGCCAGGTTGCAGATTGTTGCACAGAACATCATATTTTGTAGGTGTGATAAAGCACTGCATCGTTGCACGGTCAGATTTTGGCTGCTTTTTTTCGACAAGGGTACACTGCAGGCCGAAAGTATCAAGAGCGCGGACGACCGCTTTATGAAAAACACGATAGCTTTCAACTCTGTCAAGCTCAGTTATCCAGTGGTGGGCAGGTACAATTACTGAATAGGTAAAATCACGATCGTGATAGACAATTCCCCCGCCAGTAGGGCGTTTGACAATCGTGTATCCTTCAGAATTTTTAACCGCATCCTCTTTTTGTACATATCCAATTGAGATTGATGGTCTATCCCAGTCGTAGAAGCGTAGCAACGGAAGGCCTGCGAGATTCGCAGAATTTGCAAGCAGATTGATATCGATCTCCATATTCTCCTGAGGAGAGTGGGCGGAATCATCAAAAAAATGCCAAAATTTATCACGATTGTTCATCAACGTCATCTCTGTGGTTGCACTATACCGCAAGCGGTAGAGATCTTCTGTTTCTTTTATTGGCTACTCAACCTTAATCGAAATGCTAAGATTTCACCCGCGTAAAGTATATTTGCGAACTTCGCAGGTACCATATATTATTTTTGCATACTTTTTAAGGTATTAAATACATTGGGCACGATTGGCTTTAGGAGTTGCTTGATCGCAATTGCATACTCTCTGATCTCCCACTGTGCATGCTCACTGTCGCGGAGATCAAGAAAATGGATCAGATTGCTCAGGTCAACAGTTGCCCAAAAGGTAACCATCATATTCTGAGGCAGTACACCGCGTGCCTGCTCACGGCATACACCGTCATCAAGCAATTCATTGTAGAGTTTTAAGGAACCCTGATTATGATCTGAAATCTTTGCTCGTAGAGCTGTATCATCCATATCTATGTCAACAGATGCTTGACGATCACTTTTTGCCTGTGCACGGATCTTAGGAGGAGTATAAAACTCCATGTCAACTTCTGTATATCTGCGGGAAATTTCATTATAAGACCATGTTCTGTGTCGGTGCCACTGACCGCGCACAAAAAGCGGACAGTGTATGCTGAATGTAAAAACCATGTGTTCCAGCGGGCTAGTGTGTCTGTTTTTAATCAGATAATCAAGTAGCTGTACGTCCTTATCATCCATGTCATCTTTCATCTTTCCGAATGAGACACGTGCTGCGTTAACCAGAGTGGTTTCATTGCCTAGGTGGTCGATCATCCCGATCCATCCCTGATCTCCAAGCACTTTTATGTGATTTTCTGGCGGAATATTAATATGTTGCATTTATTTCTCCTTATATTTTTATTATCCCGCAAGCGGGTATATGTCAATTTTTGCACTTAAGCATCATAAATAACTAATACCTTTCACTTGATCTCTAGCAAATCTTTTTCGTTACGAAAATGATTTATTTGATTCCTGTGCGAAATGAGCAGGTTATTTATTTACACTGCCTTAACTTATATTTTAAAATACGAGGTTCAATATATTTTACAAAAAAAAAGCATCTTTTCTTTCTTGCATAACACTTTTTCCTTTTTTGCCCTCTACAGCTACAACGCAAGCACAAGCGATTACCTAACAGTTACCTTTTGGGGGATTATTGTTACATCATCCCTAAAAAATTCTGATCATTCCACATTGATTTTAGAATATTATGTTGTATTATAGAATATTGAAAAAATTAAAATAAAATGACTACCAGGAAAAGGTTATGGAACTCAAAGTCAAAGTAAAAAAGCTGCACAGCCGAGAACAAGAGGATTGGGATATTCCTAACAATCCTGAAAGTCGCTTGGACATCGTTGAGCAATTGAGGCTCCAGTCAGGGAAGTTTTTATATGAATACCCAGCCAGATTTCGAAGAACTGTTAAAGTTATTAGAAGAAAATAAAAAAACTTAGGGGCAGGTGAATAGTCGCCTCCTGCTCGACGCAAGGTCGATGGTTGCCTAAGAAATAAAAAACGTATTGGTTCTTTATTTATGATGCCTAAGGCGTAATCTGATCTTCGCTTAAAGGGGTTAGGCAATTCTTCAGGGCACCTTCGGCAATAAGTGTCATTTTTGCAGCATTTTCCATCACCTCAAGGCGCTCAAATGCTTCAACGATATTTATGCCAACAGCCAATGCTCCGTGATTTTTCATAATGACAGCATTTGAAGTTTTTGTCGCTTCGGCAACAGAGTCTGCAAGTGCTTGCGTCCCCATGTAGTGGAAGTCTGCATAGCCTATTGTTCCGAGCATGGCACTGGATTCGATAATCAGATTACAGTTGATTTTAGCAGAAGCTGCTGCAAAGGCACATGCAGTTACAGGGTGTGCATGAACGACCGCATTCACATCCGGTCGGACACGATAGATATTCAGGTGCATCTCTGTTTCAATGCTTGGTTTGAATTCGGCTCCGATCATTTTGCCACTAATATCCATAACACCGATTTCTGAACTTTTCATTCTTCCTTTGTCTGTTGCGGATGGAGTGATAATTATTGTACCGTCTTCAAGACGCATTGAGAGATTGCCACCAAGTGTGGTTGTAAGTTTTTGGCGATATAGTCTTCTCATATAGTACGCCAACTCTTTTTTTGCCGTATTCAGATTCATTAATAAATATCCTTTTTTAGAATACGCCTACGTATAAAATGCGTATTTCGCACAACTTCTTTGTAATTACAGATGAATGCGTTAAATTATACCGCAAGCGGTAGAGATCTTTTTTTCTTTTGCTAGCTGATTAAGTTTAAAGAAAATGTTAAGATTTCATCCGTGCAAAGTATATACTAAATATTGATTACTACAATGGGAGAAATTGATGAAAATAGGTTTTATAGGTGGAAGTGGTTTATATGAGTTGGAATCTGAACTTACAGATATAAAAAAAATTAAAATAACAACTCCATTTGGTGATCCTTCGGATGAACTTGTATGCGGGGTCATGCACGGCGTGGATGTACTATTTCTGCCTAGGCACGGAAAAGGGCACAAACTGCTTCCTGGCGAGTTGAATCACCGTGCAAATATCTATGCAATGAAGAGCCTTGGTGTAACGCATATTCTTAGCCTCTCTGCGTGCGGGAGCCTGCAGGAGCAGTTCAAACCCCAGGATATTGTGATTATTGACCAGTATGTTGACCGCACAAAACGCAGTGCAGATCATACATTTTTTGGTAACGGTATCGCAGGGCATATCGAGTTTGCCGAACCAG
>JAUUYH010000101.1 GCA_030590505.1 Kiritimatiellota bacterium | reverse complement strand
GTTCAGGCAGGTCAAAAGGAGAATTAAAAATGACAACAATTTATGATGTACACGCAAGAGAAATTCTTGATTCACGTGGAAATCCCACATTGGAAGTTGAAGTAACACTTGAAAATGGAATTCTTGGATCAGCGGCTGTTCCTTCTGGAGCATCAACTGGAGAGAATGAAGCACTTGAGCTTCGTGACGGCGATATGGATCGTTACCTGGGGAAAGGTGTTCTTCAGGCTGTAGAAAATGTAAATGAAATTATCTTCCCGGAAATTGAAGGGATGGATGCACTCGATCAGATTGGAATTGATCAAGCAATGATTGACCTTGATGGGACAAAGACCAAGAGTAAACTTGGAGCAAATGCAATCCTTGGAGTCTCTCTTGCAACTGCACATGCGGCTGCGGCAGCACTTGATCTGCCACTTTTTCGTTATCTTGGTGGAGTAAATGCAAAGGTTATTCCTATTCCTATGATGAATATCATCAACGGTGGATCACACTCAGATGCAACTATTGCATTTCAGGAATTTATGATTCGTCCAATTGGAGCATCCTGTTTTAAAGAGGGACTTCGTATGGGGGCAGAGATCTTTCATAGCTTGAAAAAAGTTTTAAAGGATCGTGGTCTTAGTACTGCAGTTGGAGATGAAGGTGGATTTGCACCTAAACTTGATGGTACAGAAGATGCACTTGATTCTATATTGGAAGCAATCAAGGCCGCTGGATATAAACCTGGAACAGATGTTACAATTGCTCTTGATTGTGCTGCATCTGAATTTTTCGAAGATGGTAAATACAATTTTGCTAAATTTGAAGGAGCAAATGGTAAAGTTAGAACTTCAACAGAGATGGCTGATTATCTTGCGGAACTTGCAGCAAAATACCCGATTGATTCAATTGAAGACGGTATGGATGAAAATGACTGGAAGGGATGGCAGATATTGACAGAGAAAATTGGCGATAAAATCCAACTTGTTGGTGATGATCTGCTCGTAACTAATGTTGAATACTTGAAACGCGGTATTGAAGAGAAATGCGGAAATGCAATTCTTATCAAAGTAAACCAGATTGGTACGCTTACGGAAACTCTTAATGCTATTGAAATGGCACATAAGGCTGGATGGAAAGCTGTTATAAGTCACAGATCAGGTGAAACTGCAGATACTACTATTGCGGATATCGCAGTAGCTGTAAATGCTGGACAGATCAAGACTGGTTCACTTAGTCGTACAGACCGTATCAGCAAGTACAATCAACTTCTTCGTATTGAAGAGATGCTTGACGATCTAGCGATTTACGGCGGATAGTAACGATATCATTCAGGCGCTGTTATACTTTAACGCGGGTGAAATCTTAGCATTTCGATTAAGGTTTAGTCGCTAATAAAAGAAATACAAGATCTCTACTGCTTGCGGTATAGTTTTTTAGCAGTGCCTGATTTGATCTTTTTCTGCATAATTGCAATATTTGTTTACAATGTTTTTTTTGTAATACTCTTTTGCTAGTGTGTGGTTTCTTTAATTAAATCATAATCTATACCGCAAGCGGTAGATATCTTGTCTTTCTTTTGCTCGCTAATTGAGTTTAAAGAAAATATTAAGATTTCATCCCTGCAAAGTATAATTTAAATATATATGTCATATAGTACTGGAAAAACAACAATTTGTATTGTGAACTACAAGACAGAAGAGCTGACACGGCTCTGTCTGCGTTCTATCAGAAAATTCACGAAAGCCCCATACGAAGTTGTGGTTGTGGATAATGATTCAGGTGATTCATCTCTGGAGTATCTGCGTTCACTAAAATGGATTACTCTTATTGAGCGAACAGGAGAGGATATTCCTAAAGGCGGATGGGCACACGGGACTGCCCTTAATCTAGCACTTAAGGAATGCAAAAGTGAATATTTTATGGCAATGCACTCCGACACCTTTGTTCGACGAGAAGGGTGGCTGCAGGAGTTGGTTTTGAATATGGGCAGCAATACAGCATGTACCGGTGGCGGGAAACTTGATCTTAAACCAGCATGGCAGGTTTTTCTCAAAAAAATTACCGATGTAAAAGCACTTAAACGTCGAATAAAGAATAAAAAAGAGGACAAATATTATATACGTACAATATGTGCTCTTTATGATACAGAAGCTTTACACAAAAACAACCTCGATTTTACGTTAAAAATGGATGAAGGAGTTACCTGCGGAAAACAGCTTTACTACGAACTCCTAAATTTGGGATATAAAACCCATCCTGTTTCAGAATGGAAGATGGCTGATATGATCTATCACCTAGCTCATGCAACAATGGTTTTGAATCCCGAATTCACAGTAAGAGACAGAACAGAAAAGAAATTCAAAAAGAAGATAAAGGCAACATTAGCGACACCAGAAGTACAAAGTATTGCGAATGACGCAAGTTTGGATTCTGAAAAATAAAGGAGAAGTTAAGATGGCGAACAATATAGTTGAATTATTTAAAAAGGCATACGGAGTTGCACCTGTCGCAGTCTCAAATGCACCTGGTCGGTTGGAGATCATAGGAAACCATACAGATTATAATGACGGTTTTGTTTTAAGTTGTGCAGTTGGGCAGACAACAGCGTTTGCAATTCTACCAATTGACGGAGATATTTGTGAAATGCGCGATTTTCGTGACGGTAGTTGTATTACTTTTGATCTTACAGACATCGATAATCCAATAAAGGGTGACTGGACGAACTACGTTAAGGGTATGATCTGCGAACTTCGCAAACGCGACAAGGAAGTAAAAGCCTTTAAGGGTGCAATTTTAAGTACAATTCCACTCTCTGCTGGTATGAGTTCATCTGCAGCACTTGAAATATCTGCGGGTTTCGCATTTGCTGAGGTCTTTGACATAGAGTTACCACAGACTGATTGGGCTCGGGTAGGGCAGGGGGTTGAAAATAATTATATGGGACTACAGAGTGGATTGCTTGATCAGTTTAGTTCAATCTTTGGAGAAAAGGATAAACTTATTTTCTGCGATTTTCGCACAGTTACTGTCGAAAAAACTATCAGTTTTCCGCATGGTTACGCCTTTGTTGTGGCAAATTCAATGATTAAGCATGATCTTGTAGATTCTGATTACAATCTGCGTCGTGTCGCTTGTGAAAAGGCCGTAGAAATTCTTAAAAAAGAGAAATATCCAGAAATTACTGCACTTCGTGATGTTTCAACGGAGATGCTTAAGGACTCTAAGGATATTCTTGAAGAGGTTGATTATCTTGTTGCTCTGCATATAGTTGGAGAGAATGAGCGTGTAATTAAATGTGTAGATGCACTGGCGAAGTCAGATGTTGAAACATTCGGTCAGTTACTCTATGAATCACACGAGAGTTCAAAGGTAAACTTTACAAATAGCTGTTCTGAAATGGATATTCTTATTGATATTTCAAAAACTATTCCTGGTTGCCTCGGAGCACGCCTAAGTGGCGGTGGTTTTGGCGGTATAACAATTCATCTTACAAAAGAGGATGAAGCTGAAGAGTATTGTAATAAGCTGAAAGCAGCATATAAAGAAAAGACAGGCATCGATAGTGAAACTATTATCTGTTCAATGGGCAGTGGTGCAACAGTTGAGAGAGTAATTACTTAATCTTAAGCGAGATCTCTTTACGCTCTTTTATTTTTTCTTCTACGTTAAAGTTACGGAGAAGAGCATAAGAAGGGCAAGAAAAGAGAAGAGCTTGGCTATAAAAATAAAAAGGAGACATAAAAGTGTCAGAAACGAAAAAATTTAAAACAGAAGTTCAGCAGTTGCTGGACTTGATGGTGCATTCGCTCTATTCAAATAAGGACATATTCCTTAGAGAGTTGATTGCAAATGCGGCGGATGCGATTGATAAAGCACGCTTTGAGGCGTTGACAAATTCAGAGATCGCCACTGACTGGGAAATTAGAATTGAAGCGGACAAAGAGCACTCAATTTTAAGAATTTCCGATAACGGTATTGGAATGACCAATGAGGAAGTTATAAAGAATATTGGAACGATTGCAAAATCTGGAACCAAGGCGTTTCTTTCTGCTCTTGATAAAAATAAAGAGGAAAATTCTCCAGATCTTATTGGTCAGTTTGGAGTAGGATTTTATTCTGCTTTTATGGTTGCGGATAAGGTTGAACTTATATCAAAAAAAGCTGGAAGCAAGGACTCTGCAACATGTTGGGAATCAGATGGGAAAGCAGATTACTCTATTGATGAATCCACAAGGGAGAATCAGGGGACTACAGTAATTGTTCACCTCAAAGAGAGTGAAAAGGCGTATCTTGAAGAGTGGAAGATTAAAGAGATTATTAAAAAATATTCTGATTATATTGAACATCCAATTAAGATGTCTATAACTAGAAAAAAAGAGGATGAGTCAGAAGAGACAACGGATGAGGTCTTGAACTCACAGAAAGCAATATGGCTTAGAAGTGCAAATGATATAACCGAGGAGGAGCATAAGAACTTCTTCCAGCATCTATCTCACTTTGGTGGTGATCCTCTTATGCATATTCAGTATTCTGCTGAAGGTACTTCTGAATTTAAGGCACTGCTCTATATTCCAGAAAAAGCACCATTTGACCTCTTTTCTCAGGATCAGAAAAAACATGGACTTCACCTTTACATAAAGCGTGTATTTATCTCTGATGAGTGTAATAATCTGCTGCCAGACTACCTAAGGTTCGTAAAGGGTGTTGTTGATTCAAGCGATCTTCCTCTTAATATTTCAAGAGAGATCCTGCAGGACAATCCGACAATTCTGAAGATCAATAAAAACATTGTCAAAAAGATACTTAGTGAATTGACTAAACTCAAAGAGAATGATTTAGAGAAATATGTTAACTTTTATCATGAATTCGGAAAAAACCTGAAAGAGGGTGTGCATTCCGATTTTGCAAATAAAGAGAAACTTCAGGAACTGGTTATGTTTGAAAGTATGACTAATGAACCTGGAAAATTGATCTCCCTTAAAGAGTATGTCACCGCTATGCCTGAAAAGCAGAAGGAGATATATTTTATCACCGGTGAAGAGCGGGCAGTGCTTGAGAACTCTCCGCATCTTGAACTCCTGAAAAAGAACGGATACGATGTACTATTTATGATTGATCCGATTGATGAATGGGTAGTGCAGTCTCTAACCGAATATGACGGCAAGAAACTCAAAGCTGCCGGAAAAGGTGAGATTGAACTAGATGATGAATCTAAAAAAGATACTGATAAAAAACTCAAAAAAGCCTCCAAGGAGCATAAGAATCTTATTGGATTTATCAAGACATCTCTAGGAGAGAAAATAAAAGATGTAAGATTCTCTAAACGCCTTACAGATAGTGCATGCTGTCTTGTTAGTGATGAGTACGATCCTACACCAAACATGGAGCGAATCTTCAAGGCGATGAACCAGTCAATGCCCTCAACTAAGCGTATTCTTGAGATCAATCCAGATCATGCACTTGTAGCAGGATTACAGGGAGTTTATGATAAATCAAAAGATGACCCTAAACTTGCGGAGTTCGCAGAATTGCTTTACGATCAGGCACTGCTTGCTGAAGGCAGCCCTATTCCAGATCCGGTAAACTTTTCAAAAAGAATTTCCGATTTGATGGTTGTAAGTCTAGGCAAATAGAGGTTTATGTACTATGCTTTAGAGCGGACTGCGAATTTCGCAGTTCGCTTATTTTTTATATAGAAACGCCCTAATGAGATTGGGGAATATAACCACCTTGGTGGAAATAAAAGTAGAGGAGATGTTATTATGTTTGGGAAACTTGGTGAGATGGCAGGAATGCTAAAGCAGGCTAAGGATATGCAGAAGAATATGGAGAAACTTCAGGATGAGCTTAGCTCTCTTGAGGTCGTTGGCAAAAGTTATTGTGGGCGCGTTGCGGTAATCGCAACATGTGATCTTATGATACAGAGAGTTTCGATCGCAAATGATTGCCTAGAAACTGCAGATTCGTCAATTGTCGAAGGGCTAGTCCTTGAAGCAACAAATAATGCTTTAAATATTGCAAAACTGACAGCTCAGGAGAAGATGACGGCAATTACCGGCGACTTAAAACTCCCAGAAATGTAGATTAGAGATTGGAGGCGGAATGATTATTCTGCTTTCTCGCACTGCCTTCTAGCACCGTAACGCATAAAAGAGGAACGTGCAACTAGATTCTAGACCCGGGTAAATCTCCAGGGAATTTCTGGGTGTTATACCGTAAGCGGTAGAGATATTGTCTTTCTTTTGCTAGCGAATTAAGTTTAAAGAAAATGTTGAGATTTCATTCGTGCAAAGTATATATGACGCGAAATGTATCTGATATATTATTATTAATAATGAGTTACAATTAAAATGATCAATCACAGTTTTAGATTAATTGCAGTTTTATTCTTTTTTGCCATAACGGTAAATTGTGAAAATATCTGCAAAGATGCTTACCAGAACATCAGGGGCGGCAAATATAAAACGGCTTCTGATATGCTGAAGAAGCATTTGCGAACTTCGCAGAGTGATTATGATGCCATTCTTTGCCTTTTGCAAGTCGCTGAAATTATTGGTGACAGGCGGACTATTTTAACCTACAGGCATTTTCTTAAAAATACCTATTCGGCTGGTAAACTAAACTCAGCATCTGGCTTGACTGCATACGCAAAATCCGTTTGGAATAGTGATCCCAAAGGGGCTCTGCTTCTTCTTGATAAGGCACATAAAGCGGATGAAAAGTATTTAGAAGCATATATTCAGGCGGGTAACCTATGTTACGAACGTTATACATGGGGGAGGGCGGCTAAGGAGTATGCAAAAGCATTGAAGTTGGAACCGGAGAATCAGGAAGCCATTGCGGGGCTCGCACTCCTTGATCTCTCTGCGGGGCGTACAAAACAAGCGTTGCAGAAACTCAATACCGCATTGAAAGCAGACCCTAACTCTCTTCCTGCTCTGATACCTTTTGCGTATATCGCACTTTTGGAAAATAATTATGAGCATTGTGAAAAGGTTCTAAAAAAAGCAACGAAGATTAACCCGAACAGTATTGATCTTCATTCACTATATGCGGCAATGTACGATTTGAAGAGTAAGCCTGCAGAACGCGATAAATATATAAAAAAGGCGTTAAATATAAATCCACGGTGTGTTTATGTCTATAACTCCTTATCGGTAAGCTCCGAGCAGAAATATCGATTTAAGGATGCTGTGAAATGGGCGGAGAAGGCAATTAAGGCTGATCCGGATCACTGGAGAGGGTACTATCTTGCAGGAAACAATCTGCTCCGCCTCGGGGAAGAGAAACGTGGATATAAGTTGTTGGATAAATCTTTTGAGTATAATAGTTTTAATCTCTTTGCATACAATATGCTGACAGTTCTTGACCGTGATTTTAAGCATAAAGCAGTTGACTCCTTTGAAACTGCGCACTTCGCAGTTAAAATTGCCACACAGGATTCACCAGTAATATGGCCCTACCTTGAGCCACTGCTTGAAAAAACTTACAAAAAATTCAGTAAACAGTTTAATATCGATCCACAGGGAGCTAAGGAGCATAACGGGAAAATACTACTTCATTTTCTATCTGATCACATGGGATTCTCCGCACGTATTATGGGACTGCCTGGCATTAGCGCTAATGGTGTCTGTTTCGGACAAGTTATGCTTCTGCCTTCTCCGCGTTATGTCTCGCTTGGTAACACAAAAGGGATGAACTGGAAATCAATTTTTGAACACGAATTTCTCCATATTCTAACACTTCAGATGAGTGACTATAAAATATCCAGATGGCTTACAGAGGGGATAAGCACCGAAGAGGAGAGTGATCAGCACGGACAGTGGAATCGTTTTTTTGCAAAGGCTGATAAGACAGGCAAACTGCTACCGATGGAGACGCTAGAATCAGGTTTCCTTACGCCGACATATCCTCTTCAGGTACCAGTCAGTTACTACCAGGCAGCGATGACTTATCGCTATTTTAAAGATAAATACGGATCAGATGCTGTTGAGGAAATGATTGCACTCTACAAAAAGGGAGATACAACAGAAGAGATTTTAAAAAAGGTCTCTGGAAAGAGCCTGGAGGATTTGAATAAATCTCTTAAAATATATTATGAAAAGCAGTGGAAGGCTGGAGACGATTTTGTAAATAAGTTGGCCGCAGAGATCACTGAAGGTCAAAAAGAATTTAAGACAGAAGGCGAAGATGACGAAAAGAAAAAAGCTGAACCAGGCAGAAGAAATTGGGAAGATTTGGTTGAGAATTGGTGTAATAATAATAAAACAGACAAAGCAGTAACTTTGCTAAATAAACTTTTAGTATTTGATAATTCTGATTTTAAAATATTTAAAAAGCTAGGAGATATATATTGTGATCAAGAAGAGTGGAAGCAAGGTGCGGACATACTATTGAAGGCAATCTACAGAAATCCGTTTGATCTCAAAGTTCATCAAATGGCAGCAGAGTGCTACAAGCAGTTAAAAATGGATGAAGAACTAAAAAGAGAAGAGAAAGTTATTGCGTATCTACAAAGGTAAATAAGGGTCTTCGCCAAAAGTCATGGGGTTTTCTTTACCTAAACAGCAAGCCCCTTTTTTTTTGCTTGCAACGTTATATTTGTGACGGGTTGAAGCCGTCCTACGTATGTCGGAATTCATTCCGACACCTTTTATGTTGCAAAATAGTAACCGGTTGATTACCCCCTTTTACTCATTGTTTACTCATTGTTTACTCATTGTTTTACTCATTGTCTTTCTTCTCTTTCTTCATTCGATGTTCGATGTTGGATGTTCGTGTCTTGTCCTGACATACATTAACACTTTGCAAATGTCAAAGGAGAACAGACAAATGAATAAAGAAGTAGAGGCAACTATGAACCTG
>JAUUYH010000202.1 GCA_030590505.1 Kiritimatiellota bacterium | reverse complement strand
GACTTCCGCACGCATCAAGAAGCGGAGATGTAAGAGGGGACTGTTTTTTATTATCATTTGCCGCAACAAAAAGAAATCCATATATAGTTTTTGCATCGCGTATAGGCACATATCCAATTGAATCAAGCCCTTCGTGTATAATCCAATACGCAAGTTCAGTCTGAGTATTCCCTGCAATCTTCATAAGTCGTTTCCAATCTAGCCCATCGCCATCTATTATAGCCTTTTCCCAGCATTTAATGACAGATCGTGTTGGAGATGTTCCATAGCCTCTACTTGCAACCTGTTCAATAAGATTTTCTTTTTTCTCATCAAGTAGTGCGATGGTTAAAACATCCATATTCAGAGAGCGTACAAGCATGTGTACAACATCTATAATATCTTTGGTAGAAGTGTGTTCAGAGAGACATGAATCGCAAACTTCAAGGTAACTTGCAACTTCATCTTTAAGATCTTCAGAATCGGTTTGAACAGCTGGCTTTCCGCGTAGCACCTTCTTTTTAGTTTTTTTGTCAAAAGAGCCTGCTCCCTGACCAACGGGCGCTACGGGAACACTTACCTGAGTTGGCATATTTATTGATTCATAAACGGGATTTGCTCTTGATGTTTGTGGTACAATTCTTCCTACAGGATATGCCGTTTGAGGTGCTGACTGAATTGCGGGCACTTGATGTGGAGGTTGTTGCTGTTGTGGTTGAACAATTGGAGGTAGAGCATAAGTTGGTTGCGCTTGCACAGCAGGATTGGTTGTGGGTGGAAGTTGATGAGTTGGGAAAGGAGCAGGCTGGGCTGGTGGTATCACTGGTTGAGCAGTCGGTAACACAGGAGCTACTGGTGTAGCCGCAGGTAAAACGTCTTTTATTTTTTTTCTTTTACCAACATGAGTTGCTCGTTTTTTTGAGCCTTGAGGGCCCGTCGGCCCGCCATTTTTTGGTGCAAATCTTTTTATCTTTTTCTGTGGTTGCTGTGCCATTCTATTCGCCTCTCTGATTATTGATAATATTTGTATCTGAATAATATATAGCAGTTCTAAAGAAAAAAACAAGTTATTATCATAGTAAATCTATGATTTTGGGTCTTCGCCAAAATCATTGGGTAACTTAATAAAGATTAAGAATGTGTATACTAAGGCAAGAAAGAGGTTGCCCGCTAAACACGCTAAACTACACGAAGGGAAGACAAAGAGAAGAGGGGGGACCGCCAACTAACACTAACGATATACTCGGCTTGCAGCCTTGAAATGCTACTCCGTAGCCGAAAATGGAACTTTATATTATTCCAACAAAGGGGGCTTATTAAAATACAATGTCAATTGAAAATTTCCTTAAAAATTCTTAAACCTGTTCCCTTTTTTATATTAATCCATGTGAATGATATTTCGAGATTTTGCAGCAGCACGGCATGCTAGTGGATAGAGTGGTCTATTTAATAATTTACCAAATGAAAGCATACCTTTCAGCCCCATTGAAGCAAAATTAAGCTTGAAGTATGTAGAAGAGAATTTCCATTTAAAATTGAGATTATCATCCGCAATTATAGATGTCGCCCATTTTTCGGATATATCAAAAATATGCTTTAGCCCTTCCCCATTTAGTGCATAAACCATTCCAGCTGCGTTTCCAAACAGATAGGTGTCGTGATCCTGAACTTTTTTTATCGGACTAAGCGGCAGGACGCCCCCTCCCCTGATAATTGTTTTCCCTTTTAGGTTTTCTGACTCCTTTAGGTTATCTATTAAGCTTTCCGGCACTGTTCCTGAATGAAAACCACCCACTCCGATATTCAGTCTTTTCTCAGGCATAGGAAAGACCCAACTATATCCAGTTGGATTATCCTTAGTGATTTTAAAGTAAAGGGTGTCTGGGTACGGAGTTTCTCCTTCAATTATCAGAACCTTTGCTGCGCCGCATTTAAGTCTTTTGGTTACACGCTGTGGAATACGTATTCGGGAAGGATGAAATCCGTCTGCAAATATCAGTTTTTTGTATTCGACCTCAACTGTTTCTGTTTTTAATGCGAACTTCGCAACGTTTGTTTCTGACGAGTGTTCAATGTATGACATTTTTGCGAACTTCGCACCAGCGGCAACGGCCTTTTCGTAAAGTGCAAGATTCAAGTCACGGCGATCAATTACCACATATTTTGCAGGAAATGAGCGAACGAGTCCTTTTATATTCATTGTAATTTTATCTGTACGAACAAAAGGGATGTCGAGCTCCAGCTTTTTAAATGTTTTTTCAGGCAAACCGCCACCGCAATTCATCAATTGCCCTGGTTGACTTTTATCTATCAATAGAGTCTCAGCATTTTTTGCGAGTTTCGCAGCAAGAATTGATCCAGCATACGATGCTCCGATAACTAGGCAGTCTGTTTTTAATCTATTTCTCAAAATTTTCCTTCTATATATGAGACTATACCGCAAGCGGTAGAGATCTTGTATTTCTTTTATTGACTACTCAACCTTAATCGAAATGCTAATATTTCACCCGCGTAAAGTATATTCCACTCCTAATGTTAATTAATCCCCACCATGGTGGGTTTTATTCACCGCCCCCTCGGGCGTACCATAATAAGGGGGCGTACCATATAAAAATATATTTTTCCAATATATCATTATATGATAGAGCAGGATATACTAAAATCAATATATAATAATCAATATTTTTAATATTTTTTATGTAATATCCGGGGTAATCTTGATTTTATTTATACTCTATTGCTTTGTTTTGAGTTGTAATTTTACTGGGACAATGTATTTATTATATTTTATTGGTTAATCTTTACAGCTTTTGGCATTAATATTGCTTAATTCAATATCATAATAATGTTAAGAGAATAGTTTTAACGAAGGAATAACGGTATGTGGTTTTTTGGAAATAAAGTTGGATCTGCAGTAACTGATGCTTTTGGTTTTACTAATGAATTTCATCGTAACAAAACTCAGAAGATTAATACAAAACCATCTATACAATCATTAAACAATAGTTGTATTCCCTGTGGTAAATGTGGTGCAAATATCCCCTTGGACTCATACATACCTCTAAGCATAGATAGATGCCCTAAGTGTAAAACACCAATGTTTATTCCTATGCTAATAAAGAATTACTGGCTATATGAACCTCTCGGCGGTGGTGGTATGGGAAGTGTTTATCATGCATTTCACAAAGATAATCAAGACTTTGAAGTTGCAGTTAAGATTTTGCCTCGTGAAAGAAGTAGTGATTCATTTTTAATTGAGTCATTAATGGTGGAAGCCAAAATATGCTGGCAGTTAGGTGAACACCAGCACCTGAACAAAGTAATTGATTATGGACGATTTAAAAATGAATATTATGCTGTATTTGACTACATTGAAGGTACTCGGTTGGATCAAATTATTGATTCTCCAATAAAGCGTTCAAACAGACAGGTTGTTCTCTGGGCACTGCAGATACTATCAGCAGAGCAGCACATGTACGATAAAGGTTTTCTTTTTCGTGATCTTAAACCACAAAATATAATGATTGACACAAATGGAAATGTAAAACTTTTTGATTATGGGTTGGCAATGCCAATAGACAAAGCACTGCACAATGATTCTGACAAGATACAGGGCTCTCCATACTATCTTCCTCCTGAGCGTATTGTGGGATCTGGAGAATCTCAATTTAGTGAAATATACAGTCTAGGAATGGTTCTCTTTCATCTAATTGCTGGACACCCTTACTATTCAGCCAAAGATATAAAATCTCTTGTAGGTAAACATGTTGTTTCTCTAAGGGTAAATGATGTGGGGCAAAAACTTCCACCAAAAACAAATAGTAACCTTGTTGCGATCTTAGCAAAAATGATTGAACGAGTTCCTGACCGTAGATTCTCAACCTACAAATCGGCAGCGGCTGCACTATTTAATCTATATAAAAAAGTTGCGTAGTTCGCGCGGCAACGGTTTGTAGTGGATGGTTGTTGGTTGGTAGTTGATGGTTGAACCTCTTCATTGTCTTCAATTTCTCCATTCTCTTACATTTTCTTCATTCGATGTTGAATGTTCGATGTCCGCCAAAGGCGGATAAATTCGATGCTTGCACGCCTCAGGAGTGTTCGATGTTCTTCCTTCTCTTCACTTTCTTCATTGTCTTTATTTCTTCATTCGATGTTGAATGTTCGATGTTCGACGTTCAATCTTTCGATGTTCTGAGTAGCATGCGTTGTCCCCAACGCATTAAGCCAGTCAACAACAAGCACAAAAAAAGGAAATAAATAAAGCCTT
>JAUUYH010000163.1 GCA_030590505.1 Kiritimatiellota bacterium | reverse complement strand
TACACCACCAGCGTGTTCTCGTTGCATTTTACGCATAAAGCGATATGTAATAAAAGCTTTCATAGCATCAAAATACTTCGCATTGAATAACTCTTTTTCAATCGTATCTTGAATATCTTCCAGCGCTAAGATTGAGTACTCTTTTGTTATTCGTAATACATTTTCAAAAATAGTAGCATCATAAGGTGCGCTTGCAGCTCTGAATGCTTTTATTATCGCATCTTCAATTTTGTATGCCTGAAATTCTTGTCTTAAACCATCTCTTTTAATAATATTTCTTATCATTTGTTAACCTTTTTAGAGTAACCATCTCTTCTGCTAATCCAGGGAAGAATTTCTCTATCTTTAATTTTATTTATCATTGCCACTCTTCTTCAAATTTTCCATTTATCTTATCTTTTTAAAACAACTATTTTTGAACAAAAAAAACAGGCACCTCTTTATCAGAGATGCCTGTTGAAGTGTTTTAATAAAATATCACTCAAAAGCCAATTCCCTAACGCGAGGATCATAATCAATGTAACATTAAGTGTCTGGCTTATTTGTTTTCAACAAATTTACAGTGGCGCGACCGCCTCCGAATTTAACGGAGTTCCTTCATGTTAATTAGTAAAATAACTTCTTAGAAGATTTTTACAAAAGCAAATCAAAAAAAAGTTGATAAAAAACCTTACGGGTACCTTAAGGGGGCTGACGATTATGTTACATTAACGGCAAGCCCTCCGTCGCTCTTTGAGCTATGGTGTGCAAGCCACTTTTTTCAAGCTTAACGGTTACCCCGTTTCTGGATTTAAGCAAATTAGGCTCATTTTTTATCTTTTCTTTAGTCACGCCGTAGCCTTTGGCGTAGGTGGATAGCTGCTTTCTTGTGACTGACAATAACCTCCCTCGTTCCTCGGTTGGGGAGAGACGGCAGAGTCGCAAGTTAATGCGTACTTCGCAGATTGGAGAAGCTGAGTAAACTGAGAAAGACTTAACTCGTCACCAAAGAGGCAATCATCCGCATTTGCATAACAGTGTACGCACTTGATATTACATCTTCGTGTAATTTCTAACTCCAAAATAAATGTTTTTTTATAGCTATACTCTTCCCTTTTCGGATCATCTGTCCTGAAGTAACGCCTTATACCATCGGATTCAGTTGAAATTGATACATTATCACTCGGAAAAGAACAAGGTATTGCTTTGTGTTTGGATATACTTATTGCTGTTTTTAATTGCCTCCAGACATGT
Source organism: Kiritimatiellota bacterium (assembly GCA_030590505.1). Taxonomy (GTDB): domain Bacteria; phylum Verrucomicrobiota; class Lentisphaeria; order Victivallales; family JAADHT01; genus JAUUYH01. The sequence goes on along the minus strand of JAUUYH010000163.1, from coordinate 4,737 downwards.
TACTATGCGGATGGTCTCTTCGTTTGTCTTGGAGAAGGAAGATGATTGGAGGTGGATGTTCATTATCAGCAGGTGTTGGTTTTCTACATGTTCTTCTGAGAATGTTATTCTGATACGTTTTGAGAGTTTTAGAGATGAGGTTTTATTGTTTTTTGTTATGAATATGATGGATCTATCTTTAAATGTTGCTGAATATGAGCCTGATGTTATTTTTGTATTGTTATCTTTGATTGCGAAGTTCGCAGATGGTGTATTGTGAATAAAATTGCGCCAGTTCTGTTTTAGTAGGAGTATCTGTTGGTTTGCGAATGCACTTTGTGTAATGTTTTTGTTCAGTTTTGTTGTTTTTAAAAAGAAGAAGATAATAGATGTCATTAGGAGAACAAGCAATGCACATGCACAGATGGTTTCGAGAAGTGTCATGTGGTGGATTGTTAATTTCTTTTTCATAGATTTATATTCACTTCTGCAATAGTTTTGCTATTTTTCTGTATTGATATATTGAGCGTATTTTTGCGAATTCCGCAGATTTTTGTTATAGATTTTTTATTTACGATGGAGCTTTTTGAGAATTCGTCATTAAAAATAAGTTTGATCTTTTTGGGATCACGGTCAGGGAGTTGCATGAGTCGTTCGAGTGTGTTGTCTAGAATTAGTATTGCCCTGCTTTCGATTATAGTTCTTTTTGTGATTTTATTCATATTATGCACTGCGGCAAAAAAGGATGTTGCCAGGATTGCAAGAATCATGAGTGCTACAGCAATTTCAAGGATCGTAAAATATGAAATTTTTAAATTCTTTTGTGATGTAGGGGGGATTCTCATATTTCCAACTTCCAGTTTTTTGTGATAATATCTTTTTTTGCTAAGTTCGCAGCTTCGGTTGCGAGATTCGCAAGAGGTGTTGCCGCTACTCTTTTGCGAATTTCGCAAAGGGGAGGGTGTTCTGCGATAAAGTCGCGCCAGTTGTCGTCAAGTGTTAGTGCCGCGGCCACAGGAATCCGTTCAGATTTATTCTCTGCTTTTACAAGGCGTTGAGTTACAATGCCAGAAAGTGCAGCAGCAATAAGAAACGGTTCAAATCCTTGATGAAGCATCCGTGCAAAGACTGAAGGGATATCCCCGGCGTGGTAGGTTGTGATTACACGGTGTCCAGTAAGTGCGGCATCGAGGGCTACTTTTACCACTTCACGGTCTCTCATCTCTCCGATGATTAGGGTTTTAACATCCTGCCTGAGTGCTGCCCGCAAGGCTTCAGGGTAGCTCCACTCCTCTTCATTGCCTGAGACGGAAGCCTGGGAGATGCCGTTGATTGCACACTCAACAGGATCTTCTATTGTGATAATTGAGGCTGGATCCTGCGAATTTAGCAGAAGTTCGCGGATTATTGCGTAGATCGTCGTAGTCTTACCGCATCCTGTGGGGCCGGTTAGAATTGTCAGTCCGTTTGGTCGCAGAGTCATAGTTTTTATTGTCTCAGCGATTTTTGGCTGGAAATTTAGATCATCAATCAACTGCTCTGAACTGTTGTCCTGGATAACTCTTATTGATATGCGTTCTCCGCAAATTGTGGGGAGTGTTGATATCCGGAGTTCCACGTTTTTAAATTTGCGAATTACGCCATCTTGCGAGATTTTAGTGCGGTATGTTAGGAGTGATGCGAGAGCTTTTATGTGTGCGATACACATTTTTCCGTAATCAGCTGGAAGGTCGGCTATGTTTTCCTGCTCCGTATTTATTCTTATTCTTACATTGACACTATCCGAGGCAGGCAGGAAAAAGATGTCACTTGCGTTCTTCGCAAGTGCGTCTTTAATCGTATTCTCAACAAATATATGTGGTTCAATCATTGTCATATTGCGTTCCTTGCTGTAATATATGTAAAATGGTATATACCGTATAATAATCCATAAGCGATAAATGCCACAATTGTTGCGTTGAAGAGTATTCCGCCCACCTCTACAACACGCATAAACATTTTTGAAAACTCCGAAACATCATTTTTTAGCCATTTCATTATCTGCATAAAGCCTTCTGGTACTTTTTCTCTTGATGCAGCATTTCGTGCAATCCAGTCATAGAACGGGAATCCGAGCTCCATTTCGTCCCAGGCATCTATCCATTGTTCACCATTTCGTGTTTTTTCGACAAATAGTGTCAGTTTTTTGCGAAGCCAGAATGATGAGATTGTTTTACTGCTGAGATCAGCAGCGGCAATAACGTCAAGTCCAGCCTCAGTATATGATGCCATACTTCCAGCAAGTTCAATAATTGCTATGCGTTTCATATCTTTTCCGAGAAACGGAATTTTTAGCAGAAAAAAGTTAGCAAAAATTCTTGCGGTCGGTTCAACTCTGTAAAAGAATCTGAATACTAGATAGTATAAAAGAAGAGAAATAATGCATAGGATTAGGAGTGATAAGAGTGGTGCCATTTCTAGTGTATATTGTGTTATTTTAGGCATATTTTCATTTTTTAAGTACGTCCACTGAAATATTCTTTTAAATCTTGGCAATATAAAAGTTGACATAAAGAAAGTGACACTGAAACATCCAAGAAATAAGATCATAGGATAAGAGAATACAGAAAATCTGTGTTTATATATTTTTTGAACATATCGCATCTGGCGTGCAATCATCGGCAGAACCTTGTCTAGGGTTTGTTTTCGTTCTGCCTCTGCGATTGCAGCTGGAATGTATGGTGGTAGATATTTTTTTAGATGCTCAATGGCAACGCTTAATGGCATTCCGTTTTTAAGCTCCATGGCAGTATCTAAAATACGCCTGTTCCAAAACTGGCGTTTTGTCGGGATTAGGATTATATTAAATTTTCGCGTTTTTATTTTTCCTCTGTGGAGTGTAAGAATCGCCTCATCGAGAGGAATATTGCAACGTATTGCCCATGCAAAAGTGGATAGAATCTGTCCGCTTTTACCGGCAAAAAGATTAGGCTCATCTTGAACAGAAGAGAAATCTTCAATGGCTGTAGGTGGCAACTCTAAAATCTTGAACATTATTTAGTAGCCTCCTATTGGAGATACTATTGATATAAAAGGCAAAAACATAGCAATAACAATTATGCCGATAATTATTGCAATCATCAGGAGTAGTACAATACTCAGGACTGTGGTAAAATTTCGACTGGAAGTTGATGCACGTTCACGGAAAAGGTGAGCAAGGTTCATCAGTTCGCGGGGTAACTCTTTTTCTGGAACATGGTTGATTGTCAGAGGGATCATTCCTGATATTATATGTTCATTTTTGAATGCATCGACTAGAGATTTGCCCGATGTGAGAGATTTTGAAACCCGTTTTAGTGCAGCAGCAATTCTTCTGTCTTCCATCATTTCTTGAGTCAGTTCCAGAGCATTGCCTGATGGTGTTTTTTGTTGCATAAGAACAGACCAGATAGAACAGAGGCGCGCCATGTTAAGATTGTAGAAAATTGTATATGCACCTGGAATAAAGCGGATACCTCTTAGGAAGAGTTTTTTTGCCGGAATACTTCCCGAGAGGAACCAGATGAAAAAAAGTGCATAAATAATAATTGCAGCTATAAAAAAGGGCATATATTCTACAAAAAAAGTACCTATATCCATAACTTGTGCAGTCAGCCAAGGCAGTGGTTCGCCTTCAAGCATTTCATCAAGTATCTCAAGGGCTTGTGGTATGACTATAATGCAGAGTGAAAAAACAACGAGAAATGCAAACCATATAGTAAAAATCGGGTAGATTGATATTTGGCGGATCATAGATACGAGCTGCATATTCATTTGGGAAGTTCTTGCCACCTCCGATAGGGTTTCAGGGAGCATTCCGCTCTTTTCGCCAGTCTCAATCATCTGTATATGGAGCTTTGAAAAATAGTTTGGGTAACCCTTCATCGTTTCAGCAAGAGTTTTCCCTTCAGAGGTATTTTTTGCAATATTCAGCAGAACTTTTTTAAAGTCCGGTTTATTGAAATTCAGACCTAACTGCTCAATTGAGTCTGGCAGCGGAAGCCCAGATTTTAATAGTATAGATATCTGACTGTAAAAATCTGATATGTCGTTATGATTTGTTCGCATAAGTTTTTTTTATTACCTAAATAGTGCTAAATTTTCTTTAATAAATATTGGAGGATGACTTTTATGTACTAATTGTAAATCGTTTACAATTCTTAATAATTATACCGCAAGCGGTAGAGATCTTGTATTTCTTTTATTGACTACTCAACCTTAATCGAAATGCTAAGATTTCACCCGCGTAAAGTATAGTTATGGCATCATTACTTCAATTAATAAGAACTTAGCACCAAAAGGGAAACATGCAAACATTTTCTATCTTTCTCTTTATTCTTCATAATCTCTCTGTTAGAAGTCTTTTTAAATCCCACCAAGGGTAACCGTTAAGCTTGCTGCGAATGTAGCATAACCGTCTCGGTTGTGAATTCGCTCTGAGGCGTCTCGCCTCCAACGAAGTATAAAAGTGAATAAGAAAATCCAAGTTAACGGTTACTTTTTTACTCTGTTATTAACCTTGCTTAATGCGTTGAGGACAACGCATGCTACTTTTAGGATATTGACATTTCGTAGCCTTGCGTTGGGCCTCCGTTCCTTCTGCGAAGCAGATGTTTAACCGTAGTCTAGGCTAGGAAAATAGCCACCTAACATTATTCGCTGAAAGCGATATGTAAAATTAACCATTCACACCAAGCATTCTAAATTAAAGGCAACTATGAACCTGTCCCCTTTTTTTAT
>JAUUYH010000199.1 GCA_030590505.1 Kiritimatiellota bacterium | reverse complement strand
GCTATTTTTTTAATATCTTCGCTTTTTGCAAGAACTTTTTTTACAAGTTCAGGAATTTGATTAATCTCTTCTACCAGATTCATACCGTAACTTCGAGAAAGTCTGCCTGCCCGGCCAAGCTTTAAAGCCATAATCAACAATACAGCAACTTGACAGGTAAATGCTTTAGTTGATGCTACGCCTATCTCTGGACCAGCATGAAGATATACCCCGCGAGTTGCTTCCCGGGCAATTGTCGAACCCACGACATTACATATAGCAGAGATCATGGCACCTTTCTGTTTTGCTTCACGTATGGCAGCCAATGTGTCTGCTGTTTCTCCAGATTGGCTTATCGCAATTACAAATGTTTTAGGTTCAATTATCGGATTTCGGTATCTAAATTCTGCAGCTTGTTCGACTTCTGAAGGGATATTTGCAAGATCTTCAAAATAATACTCTCCTACCATTCCAGCATGCATACTTGTGCCGCAAGCAGCAATAATAATCCTAGAAATTTCCGCCATCTCACGAGGTTCAAACCGCAGACCAGCTAAAATTCCAGTTCCCTGTGTTGCATCGACTCTCCCGCGAATAGCATTAGAGATAGCATCAGGTTGTTCAAAAATTTCCTTAAGCATGTAGTGCTCATAGCCACCTTTTTCTGCAAGACTTACATCCCAGTCGATCTTTGCTATTTCACGAGTGACAGGAACATTGTCAATATTCCTCAGATCAATATCATTATAAGATATAACAGCAATATCATCATCATCAAGGTAAATAACATTTGTAGTATAAGCAACAAGAGCCGAAATATCGCTGGCAATCAGCATCTCTTTATCACCTACTCCAATAACAATAGGACTCCCTCTTCTTGCTACAATTATTTTATCAGGCTCATTCAGAGAGATAACAGCTGTTCCAAATGTTCCTTCGACCTGCTTAAGGGCGGCCGCAACAGCTTGTACAAGATCTTCGTCATAACATTCAGCAATAAGGTGTACTAGGACTTCAGTATCTGTTTCAGAAGTAAAATTATGTCCTTTTTTAATTAACTGCTCTTTTAATACATTGTAATTTTCAATTATTCCGTTATGAACAACAGCAAAACGCTTTGAATCGTCAAGATGTGGGTGTGCATTCTCTTCCGTTGGCAAACCATGAGTTGCCCATCTTGTATGAGCGATTCCAGCCGTAAATTGTTTCTCAGCCTCACGAGGCAGAGTGTCCTGAAGTTTTTTCTGAAGATTTTTTACTTTACCGCATGCTTTTATTGTTGTAATAGTTTCATCACCCAATAGAGCAATTCCGGCCGAATCATACCCTCGATACTCCAAACGCTTTAAGCCATCAACTAAGGTATGGACAACATTTCTTTTCCCTACGTAACCAACTATACCACACATGAAATTCTCCTTTAAAATACACGAATAAGCAAACTCTAAGATGAATGACCATGGGGCAGGGGGCCACAAAGTATCTACACTCTTAAAAGCTTGATGAAATCAATTTTTATATAAAAACGCCCCATGGGATGGGATTAAATATCCAAATCTTTTACAGTTGCTGCGTATTTTTCTATATAAGCACGTCTTGGATCTACATCATCGCCCATAAGTAGAGAGAATATGCGTTCTGCTTCAAAAGCGTCATCCATAGTTACTTTAATCATTTTACGTTTGGCTGGATCCATTGTAGTTTCCCATAACTGTTCGGCATTCATTTCACCGAGACCTTTATAGCGCTGAATATCCAGCCCTTGCCTTCCGATCTTCTTAATTGATTCAAAAAGTCCGTAGAGTGATGTCGGCTGTAGTGGGATATCATTATCTGTCTTAATCTCAAAAAGTGGTTCATCTTTGCCATAAAGATTTCTTATATCCATTCCTTCTGCGCTCATCTTCTCTGCCAAGTCTTCAAAAGATTTGGATTCATGAATCGTGATAAGATCGATCGATGGGTGGATTCCACTTATAACCTCTGGACCATTTTCTGTGCTTTCGGTTATTTCAGCAAGGTTTTCTACGACAGCATCAATTACCGTAAGCCGCTCTTCAGCACTCTTGATAATCTCCGCCTCTTCAGCGTCAGAATATGCAAAGAATTCAGAAAGTGTTCCATCATTTTCACGGACAGAAATTTGAACAATTGGGAATTTAGCATCTTTGTACTGCTGAAAGTAGTGAGATGGTTCAAGACCGTGTCTTTCGAGTCCCAATGAGATCTGCTGTGCCTGTGAAACAAGTTTCAGGATATTAAAAACAACACCCTGATCCAAGTTTTGATCAGGAAGCATCTTCACTTCAAGATCGTCACATCCAAGTTCAATCAAATACTGATCTAGCTGGTCTTCAGTATCAATATAACGCTCTTTCTTTCTTCTTTTTATTTTAAAAAGTGGCGGTTTCGCAATATAGACATAGCCGTTATCGATTAGGGGTTTCATCTGACGGAACATAAATGTAAGAATCAGAGTTCTAATATGTGATCCATCCACATCAGCATCCGTCATAATTACAATTCTATGATAACGCGCCTTTTCAATATTAAATTCATCCTGACCAACACCACAGCCTACTGCTGCAATAAGAGACTGAATCTCTTTATTTTGCAAAATCTTATCCAGCCTTGCCTTTTCCACATTAAGCAACTTACCACGAATTGGAAGGATTGCCTGGAATGAGCTATCACGGCCCTGTTTCGCAGAACCTCCGGCAGAGTCCCCTTCCACAATATATATTTCACACTTTTCAGGATCTTTTTCAGAGCAGTCGGAGAGTTTTCCTGGCAGAGAGAATCCCTCTAATGCACCCTTTCTTTGTACGAGTTCACGTGCCTTACGGGCTGCTTCTCTTGCACGAGCGGCGGTGAGAGCTTTATTGATAATCTGTTTGGCAATATCAGGAGTCTCTTCCAAGAAAGAACCAAGTCCTTCATTGACAATTGATTCAACAATTCCGCGAACTTCGCCATTTCCGAGTTTTGTTTTAGTCTGTCCTTCAAACTGAGGATCAGGAATTTTTACACTTATTACAGAAGTGAGTCCTTCACGTACGTCATTTCCAGACATCGCTTTTTCATTCTTCAGCAATTTGTTATTTTTTGCGTATGCATTGATGGTACGAGTCAGGGCAGTCTGAAATCCTGTAAGATGCGTGCCTCCCTCAAATGTATTGATATTGTTCGCATAGCTAAAAATTGTTTCCGAAAAACTGTCGTTATATTGCATGGCAAGTTCGACTTCAACTCCGTCTTTCTCTTTATGTAGGTATATAACATTAGGATGAAGGGCTTGCTTGTTGACATTTAGATGTGTTACAAACTCAGAGATACCGCCTTCGTAGTGAAATATTTCATTACGCAACGGCTCTTCACGTTCATCTTTGAGAATAATGGTAATTCCTCTATTCAGAAACGCAAGTTCGCGGAGACGGTTTGCTAGAATATCCCATGTGAATTCAGATACTGAAAATATATCAGGATCAGGCTTAAAGTGTACACTTGTACCAGTGGTCGTTGTGGATCTTATTTTAGTTAGAGGGGAAGCGGTATCTCCGCGTTCAAAGCGCATATGATGAACATTGCCATCACGATGAACCTCAACTTCAAGCCATTCACTAAGTGCATTTACACATGAGACCCCTACTCCATGCAGTCCCCCAGATACTTTATAGGCATTATGGTCAAATTTACCACCCGCATGAAGAACAGTCATTACAACTTCTACGGCTGGCTTGCCTTCGCCCTCATGCATATCAACTGGAATTCCTCGACCATCGTCAGTTACAGTAATACTGTTATCGAGATGAATGGTTACATCAACTTTAGTAGCGTGTCCTGCCAAGGCCTCATCTATACTGTTATCGACAGTCTCATAGACGAGATGGTGAAAGCCGCGAGTCCCCGTATCTCCGATATACATGCTTGGTCGTAACCTGACAGCTTCCAGTCCTTCAAGAACTGTTATTCCATCAGCATTATAATCACTACTTGTTGCAATCTCTTCAGGTATGTTTTTTTCTTCTTCTGGCATCTATTTTTACCTCTGTTGTTATATTCCAATTATTGATATCTGTAAATACACTAATTTTAGGTCTGATTCGGGCTAAATATAATGAACATAAATAATCTATTATGCATATATTTTTCTACCAGAAGCAAGTTCTTAAAAGAGCTATTCCACAATGATGTCTCAATATACCATTGCTCCGAAAAAATTCTACCTAAAAAGGAAGTAAAAATATGAATTAGTTTGTAAATATTTCAAGAAGTAAATATAAGGTCTGTTGATCTCTTTCAATAGAGTCAATCTAAATATAAAAAATATTATTTTTCTAGCATCGATTTTTAGCGATCTTGGCTTAAATCCCACCAAGGTGGATTTTATTCCCCGTCTCTTTGGGC
>JAUUYH010000207.1 GCA_030590505.1 Kiritimatiellota bacterium | reverse complement strand
TCTGCAACCGCTTTAAATGTCTCGGCAAGTGCAAAAAATATCGAATTTGGCTTCATTTTAGCACGGACTTTTTTTACACGATCTACATCAATTTTAAAACTTCCACAGGCGTCAATTAAACTCATTTTTTTATCTCTCTGCTATATATATGAATACTTGCTCATGTATTATAGATGTTATAAATCAAATATCAAGCTGTTTTAGAAAAGATATCACTTCACTTGAATTATTGGGTCTTCACCTTTCCCCGAACGTAGTGACGGATTATTATCAATACGCAGATTTTTAAATTTTTGATGTTGGATTGAAGATTAAGAAAAGGCCCTTAAAAAAGCCTTACAGGCCCTGGAAGGGCATATTTTTATGCTTGTTTTTTTACGCTATGTCAGGCAGGAATGCCTAACGTACTTGAAGAGAAGAGAAATCAAGGAATAAGAAAGAGGAGTTTTGATTAAGACAAAGATTAAGAGAAGAAGTAAACAAAATGTGCGAAGCCCAAGTACGTTAGACATTCTTGTCTGACATGGGGCAAGAGATGAGGAATAAGAAAAGGCCTTTAAAAAAGCCTTACAGGCTCTGGAAGGGCATATTTTTATGCTTGTTTTTTTACGCTATGTCAGGCAGGAATGCCTAACGTACTTGAAGAGAAGAGAAATCAAGGAATAAGAAAGAGGACATTTGATTAAGACAAAGATTAAGAGTGAACCGGCACTATTTAATCGTAAATCGTTTCCCGGGTAGTTGTACGATTAGGCGTTTCATCTCGAGTTGCATTAGAATTGCAAGGAGTTGGCCGGCATTGAGACCTGTTTCTGCTATGAGCTGGTCGGCGGATGAGTCTCTTTTCTCTTTTAGGATATTTATTATCAGTTGTTCATTTTCGCTCAGGTCGGGGAGTGCTGGTTCTGCGCAGATCGCAGATTCATCCTCCATCGCTTTAGATGGAGTAAAGCCGGGCATAAATTCAAACTCATTTATTACATCATCAAAATTTTCTGTAAGGACGGCCCCCTCTCTTATGAGGTTATTTGTTCCGCGTGCTTGTGGATTGTCTGCCTGACCGGGTACAGCAAAGACTAGTCTATCCTGCTCCAGTGCGAACTTTGCAGTTATCAAGGAGCCGCTTTTTAGTCCTGCCTCCACTACAATCAGTCCGTGCGACATTCCTGAGATAATTCTATTACGCATTGGAAAAGAGCGTTTATTTGGTGCGTATGTCATCGGAAATTCACTGATAACAGCACCACCCTTTTCTATAATCTCTTTTGCTAGTGGAACATGATCCTGTGGATGAATTCTTGCAAGGCCTCCACCAAGAACCGCAATAGTCTTTCCGTTTGCGTCAAGAGTGGCACGATGAGCTACAGCGTCAATTCCGTACGCAAGACCTGAAACAATATTCCAATTTGCGAAACTCGCAGAAGATGCAAGCTCCTCAGCCATTTTTTTCCCGTAGTGCGAAAAGCGGCGGGATCCTATTACACCAAGCATACGTTCACTGTTGCTAGGGAGTTGTCCGCGCACATAAAGAACAAGTGGTGGGTCGTATATCTCTCTCAGGAGTCCTGGATATTCAGGGTCGAGCATTGTAACTATTTGTACTCCTGCTCGTTCAATCATATTCATCTCTTCTTCAAACTTAGAATGTTTTTGCCAGGAGGTAAGAGTCTCTGCGATTTTCGCACCGATTCCAGGTACAGAGGAGAGAGCACCTTCTGAGAGTTCAAGTATGCGTGCAGGAGATTTGAACTTCGATAATAGTTCCTTTACTTTTATAGGACCAATACCAGGAAGTAGATTTAGAATAATTAAAGCATCTTTATCAGTCACTGCAGTTCCTTATGGCTTGCATTATCATATTTTTATTAATCTCTTCTGATACAAGTGCTACTTCACCTATGGTTTCAGGAAGTATGAAACGAAGTTTACCATTTACAGCTTTTTTATCCTTATGCATCGCGGTATAGATTTCAGATGCTTTTATATTATCAATACTGCACGGAAGATGGAGTGCACGCAACAGATTCTCCTGTCGTAGTTCGGCAGCATCATCAAGTCTCATATCGGCAACTGAAAGGCTGGCTGCCATACACATCCCAATTGCCACGGCTTCTCCGTGGTTAATGTTTTCAAACCCGCGTATAACCTCAATCGCATGAGCAAAGGTGTGTCCGTAGTTGAGAATTGCTCTGGTTCCCGTCTCTTCCCGTTCATCGGCAATGACCACCTCTGCCTTCAGGATACAACATCTTGCAATAACACTTGAAAAGCATTCGCAATCGAGTTGATTGAGTTCTTGTGTATGGTTCTCAAGATAGCGGAAAAAGTCTTCATCCATGATTATTCCGTACTTGATAACTTCCGCAAGTCCGCACTTAATCTCACGTTCCGGGAGAGTTTTTAGGGTGTTTGGGTCAATTAGGACAACTTTTGGCTGCCAGAATGCACCGATAAGATTTTTACCGGCTGGCAGATCTACCCCAGTTTTACCACCGACACTTGAGTCAACCATAGCAAGGAGTGAAGTCGGAATCTGTATAAAATCAATCCCCCGCATATAGGTTGCCGCAAGGAATCCTGCAATATCGCCAACAACACCACCGCCAAGTGCAACAATTACAGAAGAGCGGTCAAGGCCAAACTCAATAGCTTTTTCATAGAGAGATTCTACGGTTTTTAGAGTTTTTGATGGTTCGCCGGCTGGAAAAATAGCAATGTCAACATCAGCACTGATCTCTTGTATTGCGGAGATTACTTTTTTGCTGTAAAGTTTGCTAACATTACTATCGGATACAATAAGCACTTTACGTTTTGAAACAAAAGATTCAATCTTGGCAGAAAGATCATCAAGCAGTCCTTCCATAATGATAATACTGTATGCGCGCTCTTTTAGGTTTACATCAATCTTCTTCACAGTATTCCCCTTTTTATAATAACAAAATTTATAGAAATTACTCATTCCCTTATAAGTATTTCTGAATAAAGACTTAATATATAAATTTTAAAACTGAAACTCTATATTCAAAAAGATATATAAAGAGATAAGTACTTGTCTTCAAATATAACCATAAAAAAGAAAAAGTACAACAAACTTTTTATTTATTTATATATCTTTTCATACTGCCAAGGCATCTTCCCACCCGTTGCTATTTTTTCTCTATGCTCAGCAATTCTATTTCAAAGACAAGAACACAGTGTGGGGCAATTACGTTCCCTGCTCCCCTTTCGGCGTAGGCAAGATCTGATGGGATGAATAGTCGAAATTTGCTGTTGACTTTCATTAGCTGCAGTGCTTCAGTCCAACCAGGAATAACTCCCTTTACTGGAAATGTCGTCGGCTCTCCACGTTTAATTGAGCTGTCAAATTCTGTACCGTCTATAAGCGTTCCTTGGTAGTGGACTGTTACTGTGTCATCAGCCATTGGAATCTCTCCATCACCTTCATCAAGAACAATATATTGAAGGCCACTATCAGTCGTAAGAACATCATCTTCTTTTTTCTTTGCATCAAGAAATGCTTTGCCAGCCTTAATGTTCTCTGCACCCAATTTTTCCTGTTTCTTGGTGCTCTCTGCCTCCATCTTCTTCTGAAAATCTTCCATCAAACTCTGGAATTCTTCTTTTCCTATCTTAAGTTGATCACCAGTGAATGCATCCTTGACTCCATCGATAAGGCAGTCGAGATCGATTTCAGCAGGGAGATTTTGGAATGATATTCCTACATCCATTCCGAGGCAATAACTGGATTTCTCTGTTACAGTTTTCATAGTATTTCCTTTCTTTTATATATATTTTCTTGTTACGAAGAGGTAATCTATAGTGTTTATAAATATATGCAATCGAATATAACCTAAATCACAGAATCTAGCTATGACGTTAAATCGGGACTCTGAAATATAACCTCCAAGATTCCCCAAGGGACAGGTTGATAGTCGTTTTAGAAAGTTGCGAGAATCGCAAAAAGTTCTCATAGGGACAGGTTCATTCTCCTATCTAGGGACAGGTTGATAGTCGTTTTGCAAAGTTGCGAGA
>JAUUYH010000212.1 GCA_030590505.1 Kiritimatiellota bacterium | reverse complement strand
TTTTCTTAGACATATAAAATTTATTTCTTATTTGATTTTTTTAAGTTGAGCATTTCTAAATTCACTCCAAGTAAAAATAGCATCTTTATATAAAGGTAACTTTTCAAGTTCACTGACTTTCGTCGAAGGATTAAAAAAGACAACTTTTTCAGGGTTTCGAGTTATATAATAACGAACTTTTTCCTCCATTTTAGCCTCTGTTAAAGCCAGCATATAAAACTCAATATTATCGCCTATCTTCTCTGTTCCCGCTTTACTAGGCTTGAGAATGTGTTTAATAAAAGCAGTATAAATTACTTTTGTATATTTTTTATTATTAATCGTAACCACATCTTTGCCAATTTTCTGACTCCTTATTTGGCAAAGCATAATCATTTCAGAACTATCAACTTTATCTTTTAGCTCTTTATCATTCATTGGAAATTCACCAGATAGCATACTAATATCTCCAGCTTCCATTATACCTGGTTTAAAGTAGAGGTGTCCTTTTGCTATATCATAAATACAACCACTAGCATGAAGTACTTCCGCCCCTAAAGTACCATCAAATTCTTTGCCATTATTATTGATCTGACTCAAATCCAATACTAAAGCGGGAAAATGATCGAATGAGAACTCGCCAAAACCCAAAGATAAGGAAGCCATTTTCGCTGATTTTACACTATCGCCACCACCCATAACAAGATGAATGCCAGATGCACAACATTTAACGTTGCTTTTTTTAGCAAAGGCAGTATCTAGCACTGTTTGTTGAGCTCCTGTATCTAAAATCATTTTCGCATTATATCCATTGATTTTACACTCAATTATATGGTGTCCTTTTGATTTTTTTTCCAATTTAATACATTCATAACCATATTTTTTATAATGATCTTGTAATTGAGGAGCTTTATCGCCAGAAGCGTAGTGAAGCCGATCTGTCGAAAAATTAATGATACCATTAAGTTTTGTAAAAAGGTCATTGCCAATAATTCCATCAAATCCACCATCTTTAAATTTGGCAGTAACATTAGAGACCGACATTGGTTGATTTTTTATAAATATATGTGGCCCAATATTAAATTCTTTCAAAATGGTATAATATATTTTGCTCGTTCCACCAATCCCAACAGATCTTACCCCTAGTTGTTCTTTTGTCTCCAACTTCAATTTTTTCGCCGTAAGAACTTCCAATGATGAATTCTGAGAACCTGTATCAAGAAAAAACTTCCCTTTAACTCCATTCATACTGCCACTTGCAATATATTGTGTGCCACGAGAATCCTTCTCTAATTCCATACTTGCAGTATTCTTCCGCAAAAATTCATCGAAAGTTTTTGGAGCTTTAACCTTCTGCTTGCTTTCTGCTTTTGCTTCTGCTTCTGCTTCTGCTTCTGCTTCTGCTTTTGCTTCATCTGCATAGAGATGATTAAATGATACCCCTGCTAATAAAATCAGTGATAAAACAGTTGAAATCTCTTTTTTCTTACTAATAATTGTATTTAATAAATTCATTGTTAATTCTCCTATATGTTGTTTTCTACTTTTTGAATAATCTGATTGATTCTTTAACAAGATCATCAACAGAATTTTGCTAAAACTTTATTCGTTACCGTTATTATCACACAATTCCGTGACAAGAACTCTTGCATCTTTTTTGAAATATGCTTTCTAGTCAGGAGTTGTTCCCAAGCATTATCATTTAGACATCAAAATTATTTTATTGTTCCAACCAATTTATCAATATCTAAACAAAGTTCGAGATTTTTTAGCGTACATTCTAAATGTTTAATTATTGTAAAAAATATTTTTCCCCGTATATGAGGCTATGCCTCTATTAATCTTTGCCTTGGTTATTTAAACTTTGCACGAATGAAAGCTTATATATTTAATTGTTATTCCAGGTGTTCATTCTTTCAGCCATAGCCAATACACGCTCGCTGCCTTTCATTTTCGAACAATCCATGCGTCTCCAGTCATCCTGTTCATCAACTGTGCCTATTTTTACTATTTTTTTCATTTTAAAAATCGTTATTTTTATATACTTGTCTTTGTACATCTGTTTCAAATTTTATTACGTGCATAAATCAATATGAGCTACATATGAAGTTACAGGAACTCAGCCACCATTTCAAGGAAAAACAAAAAGATTTCAGAAAGATTATCAATCTGGAAACGTCATGGGCCAGCTTGGCAGGACGGAAAAAGGGCATAAAAAAGGCGCACAGTTTTCACTGTACGCCTTCTTATTAGTTGGTATGAACCGGATGATTTACATCATTCCGCCCATTCCTCCCATACCACCCATGCCGCCCATGCCGCCGGCAGGCATTGCTGGCATTCCAGCTCCGCCTTCTTCTGGGAGATCTGTGATCAGGCATTCTGTAGTCAGGAGAAGTCCTGCAATGGATGCCGCGTTCTGAAGAGCAGAACGTGTAACCTTAGTAGGATCAAGGATACCCGCTTTCAGCATATCTACATACTGTCCTGTTGCAACATCAAAGCCTTCATTGACTTTGCGTTTCTGAACTTCCTGTACAACGATACTTCCTTCGTATCCACCGTTGATGCTGAGCTGACGGATAGGTTCTTCGATTGCACGTAGAACGATATCTGCACCGATTGCTTCATCACCTTCGAGTTTCAACTCTTTTATAGCTGAAACAGTACGGAGAAGAGCAACGCCACCACCAGGTACGATACCTTCTTCGACAGCTGCGCGTGTAGCATGCAGAGCATCTTCAACACGTGCTTTCTTCTCTTTCATTTCAGTTTCAGTAGCAGCTCCTACATTGATTACGGCAACTCCGCCTGCGAGTTTCGCAAGTCTTTCTTGGAGTTTTTCGCGATCGTAGTCAGAAGTTGTATTTTCAATCTGTTTACGAATCTGATTTACACGACCAATGATTGCAGACTGTTTTCCAGCACCTTCGATAATTGTTGTATTATCTTTATCAATAGTAACTTTTTTAGCCTGTCCGAGCTGATCAAGTGTTACGCTCTCAAGTTTAATCCCGAGATCTTCAGTGATACATGTTCCACCAGTAAGAATCGCGATATCTTCGAGCATAGCTTTACGACGATCACCAAATCCAGGAGCTTTAACAGCACATACATTCAGAGTTCCGCGCAATTTATTTACAACGAGAGTAGCAAGAGCTTCACCTTCGACATCTTCAGAGATGATAAGGAAAGGTTTACCTTCTTTAGCAACGCTCTGCAAAAGAGGAAGCATATCGTTAAGATTGCTGATTTTCTTTTCATGTATTAAAATGTAACAATCTTCAAGGATTGCTTCCATTCTTTCTGCATCAGTTGAGAAGTAAGGTGAAAGATATCCCTTATCAAACTGCATACCTTCAACAACATCAAGAGTTGTATCAAGAGTTTTTGCTTCTTCTACAGTGATAGTTCCGTCTTTTCCGACTTTTCCCATTGCATCTGCAATGATATTACCGATAGTGTCGTCACCGTTAGCTGAAATAGTAGCAACCTGTGCAACCTGTTCGCTTTCGCTTACTTTTTTGCTAATTTTTGCGAGTTTCGCAACCATAGTTTCAACAGTTTTGTCAATTCCGCGCTTCAGAGCCATTGGATTTGCACCAGCTGTTACGTTTTTCAGGCCCTGACGGTAGATAGCTTCCGCAAGAACTGTAGCTGTAGTTGTTCCGTCACCAGCGATATCAGAAGTCTTACTTGCAACTTCTTTAACCATCTGTGCACCCATATTCTGGAAAGGACACTCCAGTTCGATCTCTTTAGCTACAGTTACACCGTCTTTGGTGATTGTAGGTGATCCGAATTTTTTATCAATTGCAACGTTACGTCCCTTAGGACCGAGTGTTGTTTTTACAGCTTTGCTAAGCTGCTCAACGCCTGCGAGAATTTCGCGACGTGCTTTGTCATCAAACAAAAGTTGTTTGCCTGCCATTTTTATTTCTCCATTTATTATTTTACGATTTTATGGTCGCC
>JAUUYH010000047.1 GCA_030590505.1 Kiritimatiellota bacterium | reverse complement strand
CGGATAAATGTATTTATGCATATCTTTATGATTTATTCAATGCCCGCCTAAAACCTGCGACTTATTCCCTGCACCTGTCAGCTTTAAGGACAATCTTTGACTGCTTTTGTCACTTAGACATCACAAAAAAAATAGAGTTGCCGAAGATAGGGAAAAAGGTGAGCGGTGGGAGAGAAGTGGTTGTGAGGGGAGAGAGGATAAGGGCGGAGTTCCAAATAGAAGAGGTTGAAATGGTTATGTCTGCACGGAATTCTGCTCGTGATATGGCTCTTTTTTTGGGATTGTTTTTGCTTAATCTTAAGTTGAATGAGTTGTTAAGTCTTCGTCGTAAAGATGTGTTCCTTGACAAAGGAGAGTTGATTGTATGGCCAGGGTTGGGTAGGGAAGAACAAAAGATTGAACTGCCGCAAATATTATCGAGTTTTTTTGTGGAGCGGGTGAATGAGTTGGATGATGGAGATTACCTTTTTAGCTCGAATCGGAGTATCCATAAGCCTTTAACAGGACAGGGGGCAAATAAAATCATCCAGAAAATGTTTCATGATGCTGGAAATAAGCGGAAAGTTAATTGCAGTATGCTACTTAACAGTGAGTGTGGCGAGGGAATAGAGAAATTGCTGAATAAATTTTGCAAATCAGAAAATTCTCTTGTGTCGCAAGATAAAACAACAGTTAGAAGTGTAGGGGATCTACAAATAGTAATAGGTGAATTGATACGCTATAAAAAAGTGGTTTCAGCAGATATTGAGTTAACTATGCGCTGTAAGGACGGTGAAGATATTACATTACGGGGGCTTCATGTGGCTGAATTAAGTGGAGGAGCACCGTCAATCTATTTTCCTTATTTGACAGAGTGGAAACAGGAGTTGTTGTGGGTTTCCAGAGAAGTAAAAGAGAGGATTTGCAGTTCTGTGTTCAAAGAGAGAATCTCCCAAATTATGGTGGATAAATATCTGAATAAAAAGGAGAGTTGCTACATTCGCAAAAAACGTGTTAATGCATATTGGGGCAAAACTGGATGAAGAGGATGGGAAGTTCTGGAGTTCTAAAGTTGTGGAGTTGAAGAAGTGGAAGAGAAGTCAGAGGTCAGAGAAGAGGTCTTCAACATAGAACATCCAACATCCAACATCGAATGAAGAAAAATGGAAGAGAAGAGAATTTAGAGTAAGACAATGAGTAGGACAAAGAGTAGGACAAAGAGTAAGACAAAGAGTAAGACAATGAGTAAGACAATGAGTAAGACAATGAGTAAGACAATGAGTAAGACAATGAGTAAGACAAAGATTAAGAGAAGACATGTACAGGCAGGGATGCCCGTACTACAGAGGGAAGAGTAAGGCAAAGAAGACAAAGATTAAGGAGGAGGAGGTTGCGTAGTTAAACCTCTTCTATTTGTTATTCAATGCTCTGTCCTGCGACAAAGCCTGTTGAAAATGCTACCTGCAGATTGTATCCACCGGTATCTCCGTTTAGATCAAGTAGTTCGCCGATAATGTAAAGGTTTTTGATTTTTTTTGATTCCATCGTTTTTGGATTAATCTCTTTTGTGCTTACACCACCTGCGGTAATTATTGCTTCTGCGAATGGTCTATGTTTTTTTATTTTTAAACGAAAATCCTTGAGCCAGTTCCTCAATTGTTTGCGCTCTTTGGAGGTAATTGTACTTGCGCTTTTGTTCGCATCAATTGCGAGATTCGCAAAGACCTCTCTTATTAACTCACGCGGTATGAGTCCGCGCAGAACGCTATTCAAGGGCTCTTTTCCGCGTGTTGTAAAGTCACGAACAAGGCGTCTATCTAGCTTCTGTTCATCTAATGCCGGCTTTAGATCTATTGATATTTCGACATTTTGGGAATTTCGCATAGCATCCACAATATCGCCGCTCATTTTGAGAATAATCGGGCCAGAAAGAGTGTCATCTATAAAAGTAAGTTCGCCGAACTCTTCCCTCTGTTTTTTATTATTAATAAAACATTTTGCCTTAACATTTCTAAGTTTGAGTCCATTCAAGTGTGATGTTGATTTTTCAGTCTCTAGCGGAACAAGTGCAGGCCTTACAGGGATAATTGAGTGAGTTGCGAACTTCGCAAATTCATATCCATCGCCAGTTGACCCAGTTCTGGGATATGATGCTCCGCCTGTAGCAATAATTACTGCATCTGCCCGTAACGCTTTACCGTTGCAAATGACTCCGGCTAAGTGGTTATTCTTAATTAGAATTTGCTCTACTGTGCTATTGGTCTGAAGGATTACGCCGCATCTTTTAATCCATTTTTCGAGTGCCGACACGACATCTGTCGCTTTACCTGATGCAGGAAAGACTCTACCACCACGTTCTGTAACAACTGGAACTCCGATCTCTTCAAAAAAGGCGATCAAATCACCAGAAAAAAAGCGAGAGAATGACTGATAGAGAAAACGTCCATTTTTCCCGAAATGTGCTATAAAATCTGCGACATTAGCAATGTTTGTTATATTGCAACGCCCTTTGCCAGTGATTCCGAGTTTGCGTCCTGGGCGAGGCATTTTTTCAAGCAGGGTCACCTCTGCACCAGCAAGAGCCGCCTGACCAGCAGCCATCATCCCTGCCGCACCCGCACCGATTACAATAATTTTATTATTATTCATAAAAATAGATCCGTAAAGATACTTAATAAATTGATGTTATGATTAAAACACATTTGCTGTTTTAGATCAAATGCCCCCCCTTCCCTTCAGGGACCATTTAAAGATATCAACACTTTTGCTTCAGCTTGCCTACACAGGAATGTCAATTTTATTCAGAAGAGCTTGAAATATATCTTGTTTTTTCGCACCTGCGTATTTTGCTTTGTTTTCGAGAATGATTCTATGAGCAAGTACGGGAGAAGCGAGCTGTTTCACATCATCTGGAATAATAAAATCCCTCTCTTCATAAAATGCCTTAGCCTGCGCACAACGGGTTAGAGATAAAAATGCACGTGGACTTGCACCTAATTTGATATTCAGATTCTCTCGGGTTGCACGTATGACTTTTACAATATAATGGCCTATCGACTCCTCTACTTTCACCTGCCTTACGCTATCCTGGATTGCACTTATATCATTACAGTCTATTACTGGTTTTAGCATATCAATGGGGTCGCCGTTCTGACGGGAGTAGAGTATTTCGAGTTCATCCTCCTCAGTCGGATATCCAATTTCAAGCTGCATTGCAAATCTATCGAGTTGTGCCTCCGGAAGAGGATATGTTCCCTGATATTCAATAGGATTTTCTGTGGCGATTACCAAAAAAGGCCTAGTAAGCAGATATGTATCTCCATCAACTGTCACCTGCCCTTCATTCATCGCCTCTAAGAGTGCTGACTGGGCTCTCGGAGAAGCTCTATTTATTTCATCTGCCAGAAAGACATTGGTAAAAATAGGGCCTTGCCTGAAGGAGAACTCAGCACTTTTGGGATTATAAATAGAACTTCCAGTAATATCGGACGGGAGGAGATCAGGAGTAAACTGCACTCTATTGAAGGAGCCGTTTATTGAAAATGCAAGTGCTTTTGCAAGTGTTGTTTTCCCTACACCAGGAACGTCATCCATCAGGATATGACCACCTGCACATAGGGCGATAATTACATGGTCAATGACCCCATCTTTGCCTTTTATTACCGACTTAAGATTCTCTTTAAGTTTTTTTAACTCTTTCATAGTTTATTGCTCTTTCTTATATTAATCCTGTACCCAGGTTGTTTATGTCAAGCCTACTGCTTTGCGAACTTCGCAGATTGTATCGTGGGCAACACTACGTGCTTTTTCGGCCCCGTCCTTGAGGATTGATTCAATGTATGTTCTGTCCGTAGCTAGTTCGTCACGTTTTTTCTGAAACTCTCCGAAGTACTCCATAAAAAGTTCAAACAGCTCCTGCTTAGCATGGCCGTAACCATAACCACCATTGCGATATTTGTCCGACATCTCATCAAGTTGCTTCTGATCAGCAAAAAGTTTATAAAGTGCAAATACTGGACATTTTTCAGGATCTTTAGGATCATCAAGGCCTTGTGAATCGGTAACTATGCTCATAAACTTTTTACGTATTTTCTTTTCGTTTCCGAATATCTCAATGGTGTTTCCATAGCTTTTTGACATTTTCTGTCCATCGATTCCCGGAACGATAGCAACATTTTCTCTTATTTGCTCCTGAGGAAGTACTAGAATATCACCATATCGGTTATTAAAGCGTTGCGCAATATCTCTTGCTACTTCGACGTGCTGTTTCTGGTCTTTACCGACAGGTATGTTTGTTGATTTATAGAGTAGGATATCTGCCGCCATAAGAACGGGGTATGCAAAGAGGCCATGATTTGGTTTTATGCCACGTGCAACTTTTTCCTTGTAGCTATGACAGCGTTCGAGCAGTCCAAGCGGAGTGACGCAATCGAGAATCCACATCAACTCTGTAATTTCATGAATTTCTGAGTGTCTGAAAAATACACTTTTTTCTGGATTTAGTCCACACGCCAAAAAATCTAATGCTACATTAAAAACCCTCTCTCTCAACACTTCAGGATCTGGCAGTACAGTCAGTGCGTGCATATCAGCAATAAAGAGAAAAGTCTCCGCTTCATTTTGTGTGGCAATTGCTGGTTTCATCATAGCAAAATAGTTGCCAAGATGAATTCTTCCCGAAGGTTGTATTCCTGATAAAATTCTCATTAATATTCCTATTTTTTAATTAATTCAATGTGAAAAGAGTCAGATGGCAATGCTATCTTTAGAGATAAATCGCTCTCTGTTTTTAGTTGAGAAATGTGTTTCCCATTCATATCGAGTTTCCATATTTTCCAATCCTTAGCTACAAACTTGGGAAATACGATTGTGCCGGATGCTTTTTTAACGATTAAAGGAGAATCCCCAATACTCTCAAGACGCTTGAATATCTTCCTTTTTACCTTAACCTCAGTGGTCTTCCATTTATGATTTTTCTCTTCTGTGAAAAACTGAACCAAAAGATGCTTAGAAGTTCCTATTTTTTTTCCATCAAGAGAGATAACCAGAATTGTTCCATAGTCACTATTGAATGTAATTTCTACATCATGTAAATTTAAAGGCATATCCTTTGTGAAAAATCCAGTAATTCCCTGAGCCCTCGGAGAATTAATCATTAGATTACCTTTTTCATAGTTGAGCTTTAAGTTTCCTGTTGAGCTTATTATTGTCTTTTTGGCTTCATTTATGAATGTTGAACTCTCTTTATCCTGCATAAATTTTGATTCACTTTTATTCAGGGAAAACTCCACCTTTCCTGCAAAACATGTCAATGGGTTAATTGCTCCCTTCGAATCAGGAATCTTGGTTAGTTTTTGTTGATCTTTAAATTGCTCGACAGGGAAACGGTTCCCTTTCATCGCTAGAATATCAGGCAAACCAAGCTGAGAACTGACCAATACCTTGCCAGGAGTCAAGTCTCCTCTTCTGAACATCAGAGCATATCCAGGGAATGAGCCTATAATGGCAGGATCCTGGATGGTATATTTGCTCAAACGAGTTCCCCATGAAGGGGAATCCGCATTATACCATATATATATATTTGACCCTTGAAGTGCGGAATACGCAGCAACAAGCGGAACCGCTTCAGCTTTATACTTATTAGGCAACGGCCAGCTTACAGCAGTTGTAACATTTGCCTTTCCAACAAATGACGGTGTTGCAAGCGGAGATGCTAATGGATTTTTAAGTGCAGATCGATCTTTATAGCAAATCTTTTTATTTAATTTCTTTTTGCCATCAAGAATATTAGCGTGAAAAATTGATTTCCTTGCCATAATCTCACCTGATGCATGAATATAACTGATTACAGGATCTAAGATCTCCGGAACGGCCGTAGGGGAATTCCCAACGGATATCAATCCCTTAAATTGGCACTTATTTTTCAGAAAAAGGATGAGTTCACTGTTCACCTTACGGCAATGTTTAATTAAAAAGTTTAATTGATCCGCTTTCCGTTTATTCAAATAATCTGTAGTGGTGTCAGTGATTATTTTTACACTGAATTTTTCAGGAGCAAATAGTTTATAGGAAGGACATGTTCCTCTTAATTGATCAGCTTTAATGACTGGATTATATTTATTAGGAATTTTCCAGGCATTCATTATATCCTTATTGTCACCATACTTTGCTGTAAGCCACCCATTGTACTCTTTTTCAAGTAACTGCTTCTGCTCTAGAGGAATTGAATTGAAGGCAGTAGAAAAAATCCCCTTACCATTCTCTATTTCAAACCATATAATGGTTGGATCATTAGAGAGTTTTAGTTTTGTATATGGATTCATGCGAGTCAAAAACATAGTCCATTTTTTATACTGCTCACGAAATTTCTGATTTATGTAAAGCATGCCATAAGGATGGGCCGGTTGCTTAACAAAATCTTCACTCAATAGATACTCCTCTGGAGAATAAAGTGCCAAAGCTACATAAATACCGTTATCTTTACAGGCCTTAATAAAGTAGAACAGTTTGTCTAGTATTTCACGATTAACTGTTCCAAATTTTTTATCCTTACCACTATTCAAAGGTCCTTTTACTCTGATCAAGTTTACCCCAAAATCTGCCATCTGGGCAACAAAAGCATTCACTGAAGTTTTATCCATTGTCATAGGCTCATAAGCGTTAATCCCCCAGAACTTAACCCTTGTACCATCCTGAAAAACCAGACCTTTTTTGTCAACCTTACAAAAACCATGACTACCAGAGTGCTTTTCGTTAAGATAACGAAGAGATAAAACATTTTTCTCCTCAGTATTAACGGCAGTTCCCGATCTAAAGACTCTCCAATCTTCTGGTGGTAAAATCTTAGTATCAGGTCGAAGTTTCCCTGCCGGAGTAAAAGGCTCTAAAGATAGGCATATAACATCAATTGCCAATTTAAATTCATCATTTTCATTTGGGTCCAGAAGTCGAATCTCAAGTATATTTGCACCTTCTCTTAAAGAATATCTGCCATAGTTATTCCAGGCAACAGATGATGATTTATCAATATTAATATTATCAAACGAGACGGATCCAGAATTAACTTTCGTCCACTTTTTTGAATTATTAAATCTATAACTAAATGACGACTCAAGGTTCTTTGTAAGTTCGCGCATCCACAAATAGTAGACATCGCTTATAGGTATATTAAATTCCCATTTTGCTGTAAAACCTTTTTCCGGTGCATCATCTACAGAAGCAGAACATATAAGCCACTTATCTTCGGAGAGCTGATTGCTTTTTTTGGGTATTCCAGGGATGGTGTCAGAAAAATCTGACTTGGCATCCTCTCCTTCAAGCCAAACATACGTGCCGATAAATTCATACTGAGCAAGAACCTTTGGTTTCCGCATAGATTTCGGTGCAAATGGAACGTCTGTTAAGTGAAAGCTATCAAAGCCAGAAGAAAAACCCCTATTCCCCGCTCTCTCTGTAATCTGTATCTCAAATTTATGCTTTCCTTCTGCAAGCTTCACTTTGCCGTATTGGCGCCACGCAATGCTTATATCCTTATCAAGAGCAATAACATTGGTGAATTTTTGTTGACTTTTCGCCTCAATCCATGATCCGTTATCGAAACGAAACTTCCATGGAGAAGCAGAGCGACCATAGAGTTCACGCACCCAGAAAGTGTATTCAGATGCTACAGGCACATCAATCTCATACTCTGCTAAATATGACTGCTTTTTGGCTTTATCCGCGGTCTCAACAAAACAGTTAAGCCACTTCTGTTGTGATAGACGATTCAGTTTTGCGACTTTCGAAAGTTTTGCATTTGTTACAAAATCTGATTTCACCACATCTTCACCTTCCCACCAAACTGCATTACCAGCTTGAAGAGTGAACATACTCATCAATACACATAAAAGTAAGACTATTTCTTTAAGTTTCATCTTAGATTCTCCTTAGTCCCATTCAGCGGGTTTAATTGTTTACTCTCATCATATAATATTTCACAGTCAATTAACTATTTTTTCTTATTTTTTTTGCAATTCAGCCTGCTGTCTCCTTCCCCTTATCAACAGGCCATGCCTTAATGTGATATATCTTATTGCACCATGCACAAACTACAGAAATACTTTTAACCATATCATCAACGTTTAATCCCACTAAGGTGGGTTTAATTCCCCGTCCCTTTGGGGCATTCCCATATAAAAAAAATATTTTGCCAAGCTTTTATTAAAAGCGTGGATACCTCGTGTGCTTATCTGCTTTGCAGATCTTTCGCAATGCTCGAGTAGGCACCGAGGCAGTTCATTTGTTATGTCTTGTCAAATTCATCATTTAATTAGATCATATCCGTCTTACGGGCATATTCAAAAATACCGCCACTGTCAATGACTTTCCTAACATCACCCATTGATTTGAGTTTGTAAACTTTTCCAGAATTTACCGCGGTAATTGTCATTTTCTCAAGATCAAACTCAGCCTCATCTCCAGTTTTAAATATAGAAGTAAGGGCCTCTTCAGGTTCAATTGGGTACAATTCTCCTGTTGCAATACAATTCCTAAAGAAAATTCGTGCAAATGAGTTGGCAATTACAGCTTTTACTCCAGATCCACCAAGTGCAACTGGGGCATGCTCACGACTTGAACCGCATCCAAAATTGTTTCCACCAACAATAATACTATACTCTGTTGTGACTTCACCGTCTTTTATAAATCTAGTGGAATAGTTGTCCGGCAAACCGCACATCGCATAACTTCCTAGTTTTATATACTCTTCTGGAATAGTCGGAACCAAATTAAGGTATTGAGCCGGAATAATCTGATCTGTATCAATATTATCCCCTACAACAAAAACCTTGCCTTTTATAATACTCTGTGACATATCTTTAACCTTTTAAGTCCCACAAATTGGGGTTGTTTATATTATGTATAATTACTCTTTTCTATAATACATCATAACTGTATCATAACAAGTGGATCATATCTTTAATCCACTCTTTTTCGTTCAGATTCTAACTATAATTTCACTACTGCGATTAGCATTCATAGGCTGTGATATAGCCTGTCAGTGCAGATGCGGCAGCTGTCAATGGCGATGCAAGAATCGTTTGAGAATCCTTAGATCCCATTCTACCAGGGAAATTCCTATTGGTCGTACTGATGCATATTTCTGTTGTGTTGCATCGTCCGAATGTATCAAGAGGTCCACCTAAACACGCTGCACAAGATGGCGGTGCAATCGGTTCACACCCAGCATCTTCAAATATTGCACGCAAAGTTTTACCGTCGACCATCTCAGTTACAAGAGCAGTTTCTACCTCAACTGTTGCAGGCACAATAAACGTCGGAACCTTTACCTTATTGCCACTTAACACTTTTGCTGCCATAATAAAATCGACAATTTTACCCCCAGTACAACTTCCAATATACGAACGATCAATCTTTGAATCTGTAACTTCAGATACTGGTTTGACATTATCTGGAGAGTACGGCATTGCAACAACTGGCTTAAGATCTTCAGCTCTGTAGTTATATACCGCTCGATATTTTGCATCTCCATCACTCTCAAAACATTCAAAAGGCTTATCTGTTTTTGACTGAACATAGTCTATCGTCTTAGCATCTGCAGCAATAATTCCGCTTTTCCCACCGGCCTCGATTGCCATATTACAGATTGTCATACGCTCTTCAATTGAGAGTGCGTCAATTGTTGAACCAGCAAACTCCATTGCACAATATGTTGCACCATCAACGCCAACATCTCCGATAATTTTTAGAATAATATCTTTAGCCGAGACATTAGCGGAAAGCTTTCCGTCTATAATAAATTTGATAGACTCCGGCACCTTGATCAACAGCTTACCTGTTCCCATCACAAAGCCAGCATCAGTATTTCCGATTCCTGTAGAAAACTCACCCAATGCACCGTGTGTACAGGTATGTGAGTCCGTGCCGAACAGAACTTCGCCAGGGCGACAATGTCCTTTTTCCGGTAATGTAACATGACATACCCCTGAATATGTATCTGTGCCCGGCTCATAAAAATATGTTAGCCCCTGTTCCTTAACAAAGACACTAAGAGCATCAACATTTCGGTGGCACTTCTCATCTTCCGTAAAAATATAGTGATCTGGGATAATAATAACACTATCTTTATCCCACACCTTGGCGTCTTCACCGAATTCACGCTTAAAAACACCAATTGTCCCAGGACCACATACATCATGTGTCATAAGGACATTTGCATTTACCCAAATATTATCTCCCGGTAATACTTCCTCTTTTCCTGCGGCTTTCGCAAGAATTTTCTCTGTAATTGTCATTCCCATAACTGTTTTCCTAAAATTAAATATTATTCTGTAATTTACATGCTTTTACTGCATTGTGCATAAGCATCGCAATTGTCATCGGCCCCACTCCGCCTGGAACAGGCGTAATCAACGAGCACTTTTTTGAAACTTCATCAAATGCAACATCGCCTACAAGCCTGTAGCCACGCTCTCTTGTTGCATCATCAACACGATTAATCCCTACATCTATCACAACAGCACCATCTTTCACCATATCTGCAGTTACAAATTCAGGCTTACCAATAGCGGCAATAAGTATATCCGCCTGCTTAGTATAATCTGCGATATTCGCAGTTCTTGAATGGCATACCGTAACCGTCGCATTTGCTCCCTTCGCTTTCTGGATCAATAGCGCCATCATCGGCTTGCCTACAATGTTTGAGCGACCAATCACAACGGCATGCTTGCCTGATGGATCCACTCCACTGCGTTCTAGCAACATCATAATTCCGTGTGGAGTACATGGTAAAAATCCATCCTCCTCTCCAAGTAGCATCTTGCCTACATTAACGGGATGAAAACAATCCACATCTTTCTCTGGCTTAATTGCCCGTACAATCTCCGCTTCATCTATCTGCGGAGGCGGTGGAGACTGCACAAGAATTCCATGAATTTCAGGATTATCATTCAGCTCATTTACAACTGCAAGCACCTGATCCTGGGTTGAGTCTTTCGAAAGCAGGTGTTTCTTTGAAAAAATACCTAGTTCCGCAGATTTTTTAACTTTCATCCCAACATATACTTTTGATGCAGGATCCTCTCCGACCAAGACAACTGCCAGACCAGGCTGAAGATTATGATTCGCCTTCAAGTCTGCAACCTCTTGCTTTGTCTCTACATGAATTGCGCTTGCAATCAATTTTCCATCTATTATTCCAGTTTCCATACCTACTCCACATTTCTCAAACAATCTGATATCAATCGTCTAAAAAAATATATAAATTTTATTATTTAAATACACTATCTGCGTGCTTCGCAAGATGCAAATGCTCACTTATAAATAGTACAATATATATGCATTTTGTCAAGTGCTAATTCTAGAACACTTAAATTACAGACTATTTTAATACAAATTGTATTTGATTTCATTTAAGTATGTATTAAATTAACAATTCACTGGATACCTAGATTGTATGATTTAGGTAATATTTATTTAATTTTATAACTGCCCGCAGACGGGCTTTAAGGAAAATATTATGTCTGAGTTTTTACCATTTAACGGTCTTTTGCCGACTCCTGAAAAGGTAGCAGAAGTTGCAGCTGTCCCCTATGATGTCGTTAATACTGAAGAGGCTGCGAAACTCGCAGAAGGGAATATGCTTAGTTTCCTACGTGTCGCCCGTCCAGAGATTGAACTAGATAAATCAATTGATGTACATGATGACCGTGTTTATGCGAAAGCCGCAGAAAACTTCAAGCGTCTTTGCAAAGCCGCACCGCTTGAACTAGACCCTGAAAAACATCTATATATCTACTCTCTAAAAATGGGAGATCATATTCAAACTGGTATCCTTGGTGCTGCTTCGACTCAAGACTATGATAATGATATCATAAAAAAACACGAAAAAACACGAAAAGACAAAGAAGATGATCGCACACGCCACGTAACATCACTCCGTTCACATACTGGGCCTGTTTTCCTGACATACAAGGATGATGCCGAGATTGATACAATTGTCGCTAAAATTACTGAGACAGAGGCACTTTTTGATTTTACAGCACCAGACGGCATTGCACATCGTCTCTGGAGAGTTAATGAAGAGATTAGTGCGAAACTCGCAGATCTCTTTAAAAATATTCCATATCTCTACATTGCAGACGGACATCATCGTGCAGCATCCGCTTCACGTGCAGCAGCGGAGTGTAGAAAAAACAACCCAGCTCATACTGGAAAAGAGGACTATAACTTTTTTCTCACAGTCACTTTCCCTGGTTCACAACTAAAAATATTACCATATAATCGTGCAGTTCATGATCTCAATGGGCTTTCAACTGATGAATTTATTGATGCAGTTTCTGCGAACTTCGCAATTTCTGAAACTGCCGAACCGATTGCGCAGAATCCTGGAGATATCAAAATGTATTTCAATGATAAATGGTATAAACTAGATTGCAGAGCAGATATCCCATCTGACGATGTGATTGCTACACTTGATGTAAGTATGCTTCAAGATTATATCCTTGCTCCAATTCTTGGCGTTGATGATCCGAGAACAAGCAAAAAGATTGACTTTGTCGGCGGAATACGCGGAACTGGTGAGTTAGAGAAACTTGTTAATTCTAAAAAAGCGGCAGTTGCATTCTCAATGTATCCCACAACCGTAGAGCAGTTGATGGCAATCGCAGATGCTGGAGAAATTATGCCGCCGAAATCAACATGGTTTGAACCAAAACTGCGTGACGGCATGGTCTGTCATAATTTTTAACACATGTAAAGGGTAACTTTTCGAGGTTTGTATCGTATCGAAATTTATTAAACTGCCTCGGTGCAAGCACACGAGGTATCTACGCTTTTAACAAAAGCTTAGCACAATATTTTTTTATATGGAAACGCCCCAAAGGAACGGGGAATTAAACCCACCTTGGTGGGATTAAAATTTTATACCTCGTATTCGTAGATAGAAATAATTTGAAATTTAATTAAACAATATAAAAAGAGTAAAAAAATGGAAATTAAAAAAAGTAGTATGTTAACGCCGAAAGATGGAGAACCTCTTGTAATTGCAGGTCCTTGTAGTGTCGAATCAAGAGAACAGATCATGGAGACAGCACTTTCGTTGAAAAAGTATAATGTCGACATTCTTCGTGGCGGTATATGGAAACCGCGCACACGCCCGAATGCATTTGAGGGAATCGGTGGACGTGGGCTTGGCTGGCTAAAAAAAGCTGGTGAAGCAGCTGGAATTCCAGTCGGAACTGAAGTTGCAGTACCGATGCATGTTGAAATATGCCTGAGTCACGAAATTGATGTTCTTTGGATCGGGGCAAGAACAACGGCCAATCCCTTTTCTGTACAGGCTATTGCCGATGCACTTAAAGGTGTTGATATTCCAGTTATGGTAAAAAATCCTGTCAGCCCAGATATCGAACTTTGGATCGGAGCTCTTGAACGACTCCACAATGCAGGCATTACCCAGCTTGCAGCAATACATCGTGGATTTTCAATGGCGGATAATGGTAAATATAGAAATCAACCTAACTGGCACATTCCTATTGAACTAAAAAGACGTATGCCTGACTTACCGATAATCTGTGACCCAAGCCATATATGTGGAAAACGCGAACTATTACAAGACATATCACAAGAGGCAATTGATCTGATGTTTTATGGCCTGATGCTTGAAGTACACCCAGATCCTGACAATGCAATGAGTGATAATGCACAGCAACTAACACCAGCGGCATTTGGCAAATTGTTAAATTCTCTTGAACCTAAACAGGAGTCGGTCGATAATATTGAATTTCAAAATAAATTATCGATCCTGCGTGAAAATATCGACAATATTGATTCTGACCTAATTCACCTAATCGGAAAACGAATGAAGGTCGCTGAAAAAATCGGTCAATGTAAAAAAGAACAGAATGTTACTGTATTCCAGCCTTCAAGATGGGAAGAGGTTCTGAATAGTCGCATAAAAGAAGCGAAAAAATACAACCTATCTCCGAGGTTTATGGAAAAAATATACCAATACATACACGAAGAATCCGTAAGGCATCAGGAAGAGAAGTAGTTAAAAAGTTGAACCTAGATTACACAATTTAGGTAGAACCTGAATAATAAACTACCTCGATGCCTACTCGAGCATTGCGATAGATCTGCAAAGCAGAGAAGCATGCGAGGTAGATACGCTTTTAATAAAAGCTTGGCAAAATATATTTTTATATGAGAATAAAACCCACCTTGGTGGGATTGGCGTTGAGCAATGTTGCAATGATTGCCACATCGCCTCCGAAATAAGAGTGTGCAGGAGTCGGGAAAAAAGTACATAGAGCGATACCTCGTAAAATAGGCCGCTTATGATGTCGATATACGAGAGAAAATATAAAAAGGAGAATACAATGAAGTTTTTACATCTATTTGTCATTTTATTATTTTTAACACTAGTGAATAATTACCTATATGCTGAAAAACAAATTCACTCTACCGCAGGAAAAGAATCTAAGAATCAAGAAGATACAAAAACAGCTCAGAAAGAAACTTATGATGCGCATCGTTCATACACTCGATACCATTTTGAGAATGACGAGATGGACTTTGCCTTTCAGTGGCTTTTGGGCAGTATTTCAAACGGCGGTGCTGAAGTTGGAGAAGCGTTCTACGTGGCGGGTAACATTAAAGATGGCGATCCTGAAAGCTGGCAAAAAGAATGGGAAAAGATGGCAATTCGGAAAGAAAACCGTGCGAAGGCTGCTCTTGAACAGG
>JAUUYH010000180.1 GCA_030590505.1 Kiritimatiellota bacterium | reverse complement strand
TGAGAGTGTATCCTTTGCGATCTCTTTCAAGTACAATTTTTCCTTCACTGCCTAAAACATCTTTATTAATCGCCCGTTCGACGCCGGAAACAGGGATCTCTTGATCTCTGTCAATATTTATAAAACCGAGCGTTTGTGCAAGTAGTGAATTTTGAGGATAGTAACGTTTTGTTTTGTGACGGAAAAAGATCCCAGGAAATTTTTTCTCTTTTACCAATGCCTGAAGTTTCTCTGCTAATTCAAGTGGCACTTCCCGTTTCAGTAACGCATACCTATCAGGTTTACCGCTAGACAACAGTTTTTTTGAAAGTTTTCTACAAATTTTATCTTTTGGTACACCTAATTCAGTAGCAAGAATTTCTGAAGTTGCCGCACACTGAGCATCATCGCCTGCCAGCGACGGGTCAGCAATAACAGAAACACATGGAATATTTCCTGCAAGGAGAAATGCATTTACATCATAAATCTCCCCACGTTTCCCTTTTTTCCTTATAGTAGTCCTTACTGATATTCTTGCTTTTGCATATAGCTCATCGTGCCGGAGAACCTGTACGTAATAGAAACGAATCATCATTACAAAAAGAGCTAACGTACAGAAAATAGCAATATGAAGAATCCTAGTTGTAAATAAGGAACTACCCATTTTATCTTTGTGAAATAATTAAGTTCTGCGGTTTGGAAACACTTTTACCAGCGACTTTGCGCATTATTTTAAGTTTTCTGACTTGTCCCGGAGCAGGGCTATGCAGCTTTAACTTAAAATAAGCAACTTGGTTGTAGATAAATTTTCCTTTCAGCGCTTCAGCCTTAATTCTATAATTAGCAATATCACGATTCAATTTATTCATTTCAGACTGTATCTGCACTGATTTACGGTTCAACTTTTCTGTTTCGCTGTTAAAAACATTCAGTGCGGCAGCAAGAAGAAAAATAACTAGAATAGGGCCACAAATCTTCATAAAAGATATCACTGAGAATCCGCTTGAAGTTCTGTTGCGTTTAATTTGAGGTTTTTTGCGTCGTGCAATTTTATTCATGTGTGTTGTTCTTAAATTCATTTCCTTCCTCCCTCTTTTTTTCTATAATGCTTCCATTTAATTGTTTTCTATTTACATAAAAGGTCTAAATTTTCTCTGCGACCCTTAACTTTGCTGATCCTGACCTTCTATTTTCACGAATCTCGCTCTCTTTTGCCGTAATCGGCTTTTTTGTCAAAATCTTCAGCGTCGGTTTGTGATGACAAACACATGCCGGCAGTCCTGGTGGACACAAACATTCAGCTGCTTCATTTCTGAAAAAGTTTTTAACAATTCTATCCTCAAGTGAATGAAAACTGATAACCGCAACTCTGCCGCCAGGCTTAAGCACCTTCATCGCACCAGCGAGTCCTTTTTCCAGTTCATCCAACTCATCATTTACATATATTCTCAATGCCTGAAAACAGAGAGTTGCCGGTGGCACGCTCTTACGTTTTCCGCTTTTCAACACCTTTTCGCACAGTTCAGCCAACTCCAAAGTGTGACTCCATAGTTTCTCACTTCTTCGTGCAACAATTGCCCTCGCCAATTTGCGAGATTCGCGAATATCGCCATACTTCCATAAAATATGCGCAATGTCCTCTACTGAATGATTGTTAAGAACACGAGCGGCGGTTTTACCGGATCGACGATCCATTCTCATATCGAGAGGACCATCCGTTCTAAACGAAAATCCTCTGACCGCAGAATCAATCTGTGGCGATGAGACTCCAAGATCAAGCAGAACAGCATCTACCAGGTGCCACCCTAAGCTGATAGCATGCTCTGCTAATGAACCAAACTCCCCACGCACAAGATGGATAC
This sequence comes from Kiritimatiellota bacterium, assembly GCA_030590505.1. Taxonomy (GTDB): domain Bacteria; phylum Verrucomicrobiota; class Lentisphaeria; order Victivallales; family JAADHT01; genus JAUUYH01. Next base: position 3,290 of record JAUUYH010000180.1, on the reverse strand, counting down.
GATCTGAAGCAAACTTAAATTTTTCCGCAACACCCTCCAATGCCTCACTATCGCGATCTATCCCCAATAACTCCGCCTCCGCATTCAAATTTAATATCAATGAACTATGCCCCCCACGCCCGAGGGTACCGTCAATAAATTTGTATTCACCACTTCCGGGGTTCAGATATTCAACTATTTCATCTGCAAGAACCGGAATATGTATTTTTTCTGTTTCCATTAAGTCTCTTTTCAACGAATTATTTTACATTCTCACGAATTATATCTGCCAAAGAGGTTTCTTTCTCTCCAATTTTCTGAATCTCATCAAGTACACTCTCATCTGCAGGTCTGTGCTTGTCCCAACTCTCAGGGGTCCAGATCTGAACTGTTGTCAATGCCCCTATCATTATCGCTGAATCTTTCAATCCAGAAAAATCAAGAAGACGCTGAGGAATCTGAAAACGCCCCTGCTTGTCACAACGACACTCCTGAGCCATCGCCCCTAATCGAGCCAACGCCAAAGATGCCGATGAATCAGCAAAGGAAACTTTACGCACCTTCTGAAGTAACTCATTAAAGGACTCTTCTGGAATTAACTGAAGAGCACCATGACGACCTGGAAGAAGAAAAAAAATGGTATCTTCCCCCTTTCGACGCCAACAAGTGGGTATCGCAATGCGACGCTGAGCATCAAGTGTATGCTCATATTCCCCTGTAAATGTAATTGTACTCATCTAACTTAACCCTTAACTATTTTACCCCTAATACGGCAAAAAACCTCCTAAACACACCTATCTTCTCCTATTTCCACCTACATTATACATAAAACTGAATCATTTGTCAAGTGTTTTTTGAAATAAAAAGCTTGAAAAAAGCAAAAAAAGAGGTTAAACTCTCTTAATCGAGAATAAATTAGTTAAATATTCATATAAATAATAAAGGAATAGAGATGAAAGATATTGGATTTATGTATTGGCAAGAGTGTATAGAGCTTAAAACGACAAACTATTTCAAATAATGATCATATCAAAGATAGTTGAACATAATTTTTCCAGATTTCCAGAAGAGTACAACAATATTGCGGAAACACAGAAAAAAGTAGCTGCGAAAATAGCAAATTTAATCGCTCAGGAGCAAGTTCTAAACTCCAGCCCGGTTGATATTCTCGAGATTGGTTGCGGAACAGGTTTTCTGACAAAAGATCTTATGACGCGATTTCCGAAAGCAAATTTTACCGTCACCGACATCTCGCCCGCGATGCTCTCTTTCTGCAAAAACAGTATGCCACCCGTAAAATCTGCGAACTTCGCAATCTGCGACATCACCACCGACACCCCAGGTGGCATGTTTGATATCATAACATCATCCCTTGCATTTCAATGGATAGAAGATATGAGAACGCTAGCAAAGAACCTCTGTAGCCACCTCAAGCCAGGCGGTTCTCTGATCTTTTCAACCCTGACAGAAGGCACATTTGCGAATATCGCAGATATTTTCAAAAAACAGATGCTCGACTTTCCAATGCCAAAACTTGTAACCGCATCCGAACTTACAACAATCACATCCTGCTTTCAGAAAACCTCGATAAACGAAGAGATATTTACTGAAACCTATGATTCAATCAAAGATTTCCTGAATCATATTCACCATGTAGGAGCTGGCAATGCAACTGGAGAACATATTCCAGTATCAGCACTTCGTAAAATTATAAGAGAAGAGAAAAATAACCAACTAACAGTTGAATACAATGTAGCATTCATTGAATGCAGGAAAATAAAATGAATTTAAACTCAAGAATAGAAAAATTTAAAAATATCGATATCTACCCAGTAATCTCTTCTGAATTCTGCCTGAATCGTGACCCTGTAGATGTACTTAAAAAAATTGCGGATGGCGGAGCAAAAATTATACAGCTGCGGGAAAAACATATACCGAAAATAGAAATTGCGAAACTCGCAGAAAAATTCAGATGCATCACTCAGCAATATAATATGCTGCTGATAATTAATGACCACATAGATATCGCACTACAAATTGATGCAGACGGCGTACACCTTGGACAAGATGATATGCACCCCATTGAAGCTAAAAAACTTGCACCTGACCTGATTATAGGAGTATCAACTCACTCTGAAGCGGAGGCTCTTGAAGCCTTGAAAAATAGAGCGGACAACATCAATATTGGCCCAATTTTTGCGACTGGCACAAAGAGCCTGCCAATGGCACCTCTAGGACTGGCAGCAATCACAGAGATAGCACCATTAGTTGATATTCCGTTTACAATTATGGGTGGAATAAAGGCCCACCATATTCCGGAACTAGTATCTCTGGGGGCAACAAGGATTGCGATGGTCACTGCAATCACCGAAGCGGATGATATAACAGGCAATCTCTGCGAACTTCGCAAATTATACGCAAGTGCATTGAACTCATGTATAAAAAACTACTAAAAATAGCAACAAAAAGCAAAAACTACCTGAATGATGAAGCCTGTAGCTCCATTTTAAATTTCATAAAAAGTATGCAGTTTAAAGACAATGGATTTATAGGACGCACAAATTCCGGAAGCGATCTCTACTATTCAATGTTTGCGACTCTCGCATATTTGACGATTACAGGAACCACACCCCAAGGAATGTCGTCGTACCTAAAATCCCTATCCAATTCTGAAAATTTAGATTTTATCCACTTGTGCGCATTAGCACGACTCTATGCATGTAGTAATATTGAAACAAATATTGTAAAACAAGAGATAAACTCTAACATTGAAGCATACCGTTCAATGGACGGAGGATATAACCATATTGAAAAATGTGCCGATAGATCAACCCCATACGGAATTTTCCTTGCTTATTCTGCATATCAGGAGCTAAAAATCATAAAACATAATAATTCACAACTCCTGAATGCACTGCTTGATTGCCAAACTCCTGATATGGGATTTTCAAATACTCCTGGACAAACAATTGGCACAACAAATGCCACCGCAGCTGCACTTGTCATGCTAAATGAGTTCAGAGACGAAGGATCTAAAAAGGTAATATTCGGAGCCGTGGATTTTCTCTTCTCAATGAAATTCCCTAAAGGTGGGTTCAAGGCTGCAAAAAATGCTCCGTTACCTGATATTCTCTCAACCGCTACATCTCTGTTTGCATTGAATCAACTTGAAATACCAATTTCAAATCAATTAAAAACGGAAACATTAGCTCTAATCGAAGATCACTGGGACTCATCGGGTGGTTTTTTCGGTAATCAGGGAGATACTCTGCCAGACTGCGAATATACATTCTACGCAATGCTAGCCCTAG
>JAUUYH010000155.1 GCA_030590505.1 Kiritimatiellota bacterium | reverse complement strand
TGTCTGACCTTGGGGCAAAAGATGAGGAAGAAGAAAAGTCCTTTGACAAGTCTTACAGGCTCTCGAAGGGCATGTTTTCATGCTTGTTTTTTTACACTATGTCAGGCAGGAATGCCTAACGTACTTGAAGAGAATACAAAGATTAAGAGTGAATCGGTGAACGACTAACAACCATCAACTAATCTGCGTATTGATAATAATCCGTCACTACGTTCGGGGACGCAAATCTTCTCTTCATAATGATATCACAGGCTTGAATGTAGACAAATATTGTATAAAAAACGTCAATCTCTGTTTTTTTATTATTAGTTTTCATTTTATGTTGTATATTTAATTCAAAGAAACAGGTACTTTTGATTGCAAACAGGTATAACGAATAACTTTAACAGTAGAAAAATTTTATTATGTGTGGAATAACTGGAATTTTCAATTTAACTGGTGGAAATGTTGAATCTGACATACTGAACAGTATGAATTCACGACTTGAACATCGTGGGCCCGATGCGGACGGTATATGGATCAACGGAGATATCGGACTTGCCCACAGGCGTCTCTCAATCATCGACCTTCATGATGGTGTGCAACCAATGACCAACGAAGACGGTACTGTACATATTACATTTAACGGAGAGGTATACAATCATCAACAACTCCGGAGCGAATTACAATCCAAAGGTCATATTTTTAAAACAAAATGTGATACAGAGGTGATTGTTCATCTCTATGAAGAGTTTGGCAAAGAGTGCGTATCTCACCTTAACGGAATGTTTGCATTTGCGATATATGATACAAAAAAACGTTATCTGCTTCTCGCCCGCGACAGGTTGGGGCAGAAACCTCTTGTCTTCTTCTACAAAAAGAGTCCAGCAGGTACGATTATTGCTTTTTCTAGTGAACTTCATTCACTTAAAGCTCATCCTGAGATGCCGACAGAGCTATCACCACAAGCTCTGCACGACTACCTAACCCTCCAGTATGTTCCCGCACCGGAGACAATCTACAAGGGTGTCAATAAACTTCCGCCAGCATTTATTCTTGAGATCAGTGCAGAGAACCCTGTTCCGCGAGTTGCGCAATATTGGCGATGCAACTATAGCGAAAAATATGTAATAAACTACAAGCAGGCATCTGTGAAGTTCAAAGAAATGCTTAAAAACTCTGTAAAGGAACGGATGATGGCCGATGTCCCGCTCGGAGCATTCCTCTCAGGCGGAATTGACTCCACCGTGATAACGGGTATTATGCAACCACACTCACTAATGCCACTAAACACCTTTTGCATTGGTTTCAATGATGAAAAATATGATGAACGCCAATTTGCGAAGGTCGCAGCAGATGCCTTTGGAACAAAACACAAAGATAAGCTTGTCAATCCTGCAGATTTTTCAGTACTTGAGAAACTTGTCCAACACTACGGGGAACCATATTCAGATGCATCTATGATCCCGACATATTTCCTATGTCAGTTTGCAAGAAAAAGTGTAACTGTTGCACTAAGCGGTGACGGTGCAGATGAACTCTTTGCTGGCTACTACCGCTATCTTGTGATGAAATATACTAGAATTGCGGATATATTACCGCATAAAATGCGAAATATTCTAGCTTCTTTAATTATGAAAATCCTCCCTCCTTTTTCAGAAGAGCGTAACAATGTTGCAAGGCTTACACGAATACTCAATGCTACAGGTTCATCAACTAACAGCCGTTACCTGAATCTAACCAACAGGTTCCCCGAAAAGATGAAAAAATCTATATATAGCCCCGAATTTGCGAACTTCGCATTCAGGGACACACAGCGTCATTTTGATGCCCTCTATTCACAATGTACAGCTGCGAATTACGCAGAAAAAGCGATGGAGATTGATCTTGTGACATACCTACCTGGAGATATCCTAACAAAAGTAGATATCGCATCAATGGCAAATTCCCTTGAGGTGCGGAGTCCATTTATGGATCATAACCTTGTCGAATTCGCAGCAGCCTTGAATATGAAATTCAAACAGCACGGCAACACTCGCAAGCGGATTCTAAAAGACACCTACGAAAAACTGATACCTAAAAGTTTACAGAATCGACAGAAAATGGGATTTGGAGTTCCGATTGCCCAATGGTTGCGCAAAGAGTGGAAGGATATTGCAAAAGAACGCATCCTTGAAGGATCAGCAATCCAATCAGGATATTTCAACAGGAAAAGTATTGAAACAATGTTTAATGAACACTGTACCTCACAGGCGGATCACAGCTACAGCCTCTGGGCACTGCTTGTTTTTGAATTATGGAACTCAAATCAGTAGCAACTATCCCATAATTGAAGTATTGCGACTTGCTAGTTTTTCAAGATCTGGCTCCGATATTTCCTGGTAACCGCATGGTTCCATGCTAAATGCTGCACGTCCTCCCGAGAGCTTTGGCAGATCCTTGCTGAATCCGAACATCTCTGCAAGTGGAACTTCACAAGATAGGTGTTTTATTGCTGCTACATTTTCGATTCCGTGAATAACTGCACGTCTTGCCTGGATGTATCCTGTAATCTCTCCTATACAGTTTTCAGGAGCAATGATATCAAGTTTAACAAGTGGTTCAAGAATTATTGTGCCGGACGATATTGCCGTCTGGAGAGCATTTAGGACTGCACCAGCAATTGCACCTTCTCTGGTTTTAGCCTGATCGCCTTTGATCGTTTTAATTTCTCCTTTTATATAGATTAGAGGATATCCCCAATTGCCACCAGTTTTCAACCCATCAATAAGTGCTGTCTCCGCCGCATCTATCCAGTTTTTTGAAATATCTCCACTAACTGAATTTGTTACAGAAATTCCTAATTCAAGTTTTGGCACAGATTCAAGTGCTAGTTCTACCTCTGCATAAAGCTCTTGATCACCAACAGTTTTTTCAAGAATACCTGTAATCTCCTGCGAATTTTTCAATGTTTCACGGAATGCGACCTGCGGCACACCAAAGCGTGCATTAACCTTGAATTCATCTCTTAGACGATGGCTGTTTATTTCAAGGTGCAGTTCGCCCATTCCAGAGAGCAAACGCTGTCCAGTAGCCTCATGAATCCTAAGTGCAAGTGTAGGATCCTCTCTGCAGATTATGCTAAGAGCAAAATCCAAACGTTCGCGTTCATTCGCAGATTTCGGCTCAATGGCCATAGAAATAATCGGTTCAGGAAAAGTTATTTTTTCAAGAAGAACAGGGTGATTTACAGAGCATAATGTATCACCAGTCATAACATTAGATGGGCCTATAATTCCAACAATATCGCCAGGGCCAACCTCTTCAATTGCTTCAATGTTTTTAGAATAGAGGCGAAGCACTCTCTTAATTCTTACTTTCTCACGGGTTCGTGGATTATAGAGCGTATCACTTAAATGTAGTTGACCACTGTAGGTTCGCATATAGAGAAGATCTGCACTATCGCCAGCAATAATTTTAAAAATGATACCTGAAAAATTTGTATCCGTAATATCAACCTCAACCGGCTCATTCGTCTTGGGATTTAAAGCAGGAAAAACTGGCCGGTCTGCGGGACTAGGAAGAAGATCAATTACCGCATTTATCAGTGGCTGAATTCCAATATTCTTTTTTGCGGAACCCGCAAAAATAGGCACAATTTTATTATCAATAACAAGTTTGCGAAGTTCGCAGATTATAAGATCAACTGAAATATCTTTCTCCTCAAGGTACAGTTCAGCAATAGTGCCTGAATGATCGGAAATTGCTGAGATTAAGACCTCTCTTGCGACATTCGCAATTTCCCGCAACTCTTCAGGAATATCTCCGTAGAGAACCTCCGATCCATCCTCACCGCAGAACTGAAGATAATTCATTGAAATAAGATCAATTATACCATTTAGATCCGCCTCATCTCCTACGGGAATCTGGACAGCACATGGCGTAACTTCTGTAAATTTATCACAGATCTCTCCGTAAACACGATCAAAAGATGCTCCAAGCCGATCAAGCTTATTTATGAATGCTAGCTTTGGTACTTTATAGTGGTCTGATTGATGCCACACCTTCTCACTCTGTGCCTCTACACCTTCAACTGCACTAAAAATGACAACAGCACCGTCGATAACACGAAGGGAACGCTCCACCTCTGCTGTGAAGTCAATATGCCCTGGCGTATCTATCAGATGAACAACAGCAGATTGAGTACCTGATTGCCATGGGAATGATGCTGCAGCTGCAACTATAGTTATTCCACGCTCTCGCTCTTCATCAAGGTAATCCATTACTGTATTACCGTTGTCAACCTCGCCTATTCGATGAGTTTTTCCTGAATAATAAAGAAATCTCTCAGTCGTTGTGGTTTTTCCTGCATCAATATGGGCAATAATTCCGACGTTACGAATTGATGTCAGATCATGAATAGATGAGTTAAATATTTTTGACATATCCCCAAGTCCCCCTTTCAGAGTTGAATGAAAAATAGAGAAGTGGAAAACCAAGAATAACTGTAAAATCTCTGATAAAACTTTCACGAAAAAAATTTTATCAAAGTCCACAAATTACAGAACTATACCGCACGCAGTAGATATCTTGTCTTTCTTTTGCTAGCAAATTAAGTTTAAAGAAAATGTTAAGATTTCATCCGTGCAAAGTATATTACTTCTTTATTTCAAGGCGTTTCTTTCCAACAACACCAACAGCACGTTCAGATGTTGTCATCAGTGCTATTTTGCATTTCCCAATTATCATCAGTGTAATAAATGCGAGAATCGCAACAATCGCAGTTATGCTTATCATCACAAGTTGTTCAGGGGTTAACCCACCAACTTCAGGTAATATTACTTCCTGATCAGCAAATAATTTAACAATATTGCCAGCAAATATAGATCCCGCTCCAGCTAATGCTATAAATATAGTAGCAATAATCCCTGCAGCAACTCCAGAACTCTTAGCGACCGCAACATCTTCAACTTCTTCACCTTTATTTAAGGTAACTTTTGTCCACTCAGGGAGCATCATCTTAATGGTAGGCTTGGCTTCGCCTTCATCTTTAGCCATAGGCACTGATGAAGCTTTGCCATCTTTAACTGTTTTCTCAGACTTAGAAGGAGATTTACCTTTTACAGATTTTGATGATGGTACAGGCGGCATAGGTTTACCCGTGCGCTTCTCGCCAGGTTTCCCCATGCGCTTCTCGCCAGGTTTTCCCATGCGCTTCTCGCCAGGTTTTCCCATGCGTTTCTCGCCAGGTTTACTCATGCGTTTCTCGCCAGGCCTATCCGTGCGTCTCTCGCTAGATTTTACTGGATATTTCCCTATTTCACCATCTGTTCCCTTCTTGGATTTCTCTAATTGATCCCCCGATTTAACCTTCTTATCATCCTCAGGTTTAACCTTTCTATCACCTGCAAGTTTGTCTGCTGATTTAGGAGGAGGTGCTGTTGTACCGCTCTTCTCACCTTTAAAAGACGGGGCGGGTTTCAGCTTTGACTTATCTTTGGTAAATTCCGGAGATTTAGCATCCATTCCAGGTTTAACAACTTTGGATTTTTCTTTAAACTCTTCCTTTTTATCTACAGGCTTAGAGGCTGGTGAAACAACTGCAGCCGGAGCTTGATCAAGCGATTTCCCTGCTGATGTTGGCACAGGTTTAGGTGCTGGTGCTGAAACTGGCTTAGGTTTCTCTTTCGGCATTGCCTTAGGTAATTCAACAGGTTTCCCTGCTGGAATAGTCATTATTACAGGTGCCTGTTCTACCGGTTTAGCCACAGGTGCAGGTATTGGTTTCACCTTAACCTTTTCTACCGATTGCGGTACAGGAGCAGGAGCAGGAGCAGGAGCAGGAGCAGGCTTCGGAACATTAGGTTTAAGTACATGAGTAGCTCCAAAGAAACCACCACTATCTGGATCTCCAGGGGCTGAATTTTCTTTCATCTGAGGAATCATTCCAATTCCGCTTCTTGATAATTTTACTGTGTTTACGACTCCGCCATCATCTTCATTTATTGTGATTGCACCAGTGTCAGTACTTGCTGCAGGTGCTGGTGCAGGGCTTGCTGCAGGTGCAACTGGAGCTGACAATGTAGGTTTAGGTGCAGGAGCTGCAACGGGTATTGGTGCTGGAGCCGCTTTAGGCTTAGGCACTGGAGCCATAGCTGGTGCAGCTTTCGCTTTAGGTGTAGGAGAAGCCCCAAAAAAACCGCCACCGGCAGGAGGAGCTGTTTCGCTGAATGTAAAGTTGTCTTTTACCTGAGGAATCATTCCAATTCC
>JAUUYH010000165.1 GCA_030590505.1 Kiritimatiellota bacterium | reverse complement strand
TCTCTTTTGTGTTGCGTCCTTTTTGGTTGGCAATAACCATGATAGGTTTACCGTCTAGTTTTGCAAAACCACCTACAATAGCAGGGTCATCAGCATAGCGTCTGTCTCCATGACACTCAAGGAAATCAGTGAACATACGGTTGATGTAATCTAATGCGTATGGTCGCTGCGGGTGCCTTGCTAGTTGAACCTTCTCCCATGGAGAGAGCCCTTGAAAAATACTCTTTTTAGTCGCGTCAAGTTTTTTTCTAAGATTCTCAATTTCCGATTTTACATCCATGTTGCTTGATGCACCTAGATGTTCAAGTTCCTCTACTTTTGCAGTAAGTTCAGCAACGGGTTTTTCAAATTCAAGTATAACTTTTTTCTTAGTCATATTAATTAATCCTCAATAGTAACTTCAGTTCTGTATGGAAGTATTGAATATATTTCCTCTACTTCATTATTTTTCATTCGTATGCAGCCATTGCTGCTTTCAGTGCCTATGGTTTCAGGCATCCATGTGCCATGAATTCCATATCCACTGAGATTTTTATCTGTATCTCCTGTAGGAGTTATCGCCATCCATCTGGTGCCGAGTACATTCTCCTTGTCTCCATAAGGAATGGAGCGACCATTATTATACCATACTGGTTTTTTCTCTTTTGTCGTTATCTTAAATGTTCCAGTTGGTGTGCGACCTTGTCGACCAATGCTTACATAGTATATTTTAAACAGTTTACCTTTATCATAAAGGTATAGGCGGAACTCTGATTTTACAACTTTTACTGACCACTCGCCTGTGTAAATATATAGAGTTTTTCCTGGCAGAATAATTGGATTGCCTGGATTCAGACCATTGCTCTTCTGAATCGATTCAACTGTCGTTGAAAAACGCTGTGCAATAGAAATCAAATTGTCGCCAGACTTGATTGTATAGAGTTTCTTTTCGGGGGCCGGTATATCTGTTGTGTAGATGCCAATATTGGATTTTCCTAGTATCTCAGATGCACGTTTCCATAATTTTTCTCGAACATCAATGCCAGAATCCATTACCAATCGTGCAGCATCACGTGCTTTTACATAATTTTCCTTCGCAAATGCCGTAAGGGCTTCTTCGAAATTAGCCTTGGCTTGTTGCAGTTTTGTCGGAGAAAGTGAAGACTTTATGACCCTTGTAGGGGGGCTCTTCAGTGTGACTTCTTTGATCTCTGGAAGATCTAGCTGTGGTTGGGGGCCAATATTCTCTGTTTGGTGTTTAGTCGCAATTTGGGGCTTAGTCGCAATCGGACTCGGACTCTTCTTCGTATCTGGTGTTCTAGTAAATACCCAAATGATAAGGGTCGCCACAATGCAGAGAGTGATGAAAATGAAAATCATTTTTCCACCCTTTTTTTCTGAACGTCTGCCAGGAGTCGATACTCCTCCGCCTCTGAATAAATTTGAATAGTCAGCCATAATTATTATTTCTGTTATTTGTCCTAATTTGCACTCATTAATATAGTATTTTTAATTCAATCTCTGTGCGAGAGATTTTAATTAGTATTTTATAGAATGTACTTCTATATTGTTATATACAATTTTCAAAATATACATTCGAACACGGTCTTTACCAGTCTAATTACTGTTTTATTTCCTCTTTGATGTAATTGATAAACTGAGCACAGAGGGTGCAACCTATTCAATCTTGAAACCAATTCTCAAAACCTTTAAAATCCTTTCAGTAATTTATAATCCTCGGACGATTATGTTGCTCTCTTTTAGGAGGCGCATTGAGGTATTATCGATTGAGTATCGCTCTTTGTACACAACCTCTTTTATTCCGGCATTGATTATCATTTTTGCACATAGGAGACATGGGCTGTAGGTTGTGTAGAGTGTTCCGTCTTTTACTGAAATTCCATGATATGCTGCTTGTACGATCGAATTTTCTTCTCCGTGACTGCATAGACACTCTTCAAGATTTTTGCCCGTTGGTGTCTCGGAATTGCATCTTGGGCAGCCTCCTTCAAAGCAGTTTTTTACTCCCCTGGGGGTTCCGTTATAACCAGTTGAGATTATACGGTGCTCCTTGACTATTACTGCCGCGACGTGGCGTCTCGAGCAATTGCTTCTTGAAGCAACAACTTCTGCAATATTCATAAAATACTCATCCCAGCCCGGTCTCTCTTTTTCGTTTGCCATTATTATCCTTTTTCGTCTGTTATTCGCCCAGATATGCCATACTCATAATATCTGGTGCAATTTCGTAGAGCAATCCTTCGGTCAGGTCAAGTACTTCATCGGCCGTAGATGCTTTGAGTGCCTCTTCTAGTAACTTTTCAGAATCGTGCATGTAGAGTCTTCTTATGAGGCGCCTTACTGGCCCGATAGAAGATGCACTCATGCTCAGTTCATGTATTCCCATTCCGACAAGAAGCGGAATATATCTTGGATCTCCAGCCATCTCCCCACATACACTAACCCATATTCCGTTCTCGTAAGCAGCTTCGGTCACACTTTTGATAAGTGAGAGTATTGCTGGATGCGAAGGTTGGTATAGGTATGCTACTTTCTCATTTCCTCTGTCCACTGCTAGGGTGTACTGGACTAAGTCATTTGTGCCAATACTGAAGAAATCGACCTTTTTTGCCAATTTATCTGCGATAAGTGCAGCAGACGGAGTTTCGATCATTATACCGATCTCCATTTCTTCATTATATGCAATGCCCTTAGACCTAAGTTCTCTTTTTTCGCTCTCCACTAATCCGTTAAGCTGACCCATCTCATCCATACATGTAATCATTGGAAACATAACTTTCACATCCCCGTATGCACTTGCCATAAGGATTGCGCGAATCTGTTGTGGAAGAAGTTCTGGGAAGTCTAGGTGTAATCTGATTGCACGGCATCCGAGGAAAGGATTTGGATCAATATGTGTTGCCTCTTCAGTAATTGAGCTGAGTTTATCACCACCGAGATCAAATGTTCGTATAATTAGAGGATAGCCATTAAGTTTTTCTACCAAATCCTTATATATCAGAAACTGCTCTTCAACACTTGGCGGTTCCGTTCTGTTTATGTAGAGGTACTCTGTCCTGAAGAGTCCTATGCCTGCGGCTCCATATTTTATTGCAGCTGCAAGATCTTCCGGAAGTTCCATGTTTGCGGCAAGTTGAATTCTGAAGCGGTCAACTGTTTCCGGCCTTAATGTGCTCTCTTTCAGTATCTCGTCATGTATCTCCTCTTCGCGGGTTTCGCGCCTAGCATAGATCTCAAGAGTGGCAGGTTTAGGATTTGTAATTAATAACCCTTTATAGCCGTCAACTATAATAATATCACCACTTCCGATATTCAGATCATCTGCTGAAATCCCAACAACTGCTGGAATCTCCATAGATCTTGCCATTATGGCTGTATGCGATGTTCTACTGCCTACCTCGGTGGCCAATGCTAGAACATTTTCTCTGTCAAGCGAGGCAGTATCGGATGGGGTTAGATCGTGTGCAACAATAATGCGTTGTCCAGGTAGGCTGTCAAACTGCTTATCATGTCCTCCGTGCATATTGGCAATAATTCGTGAAGAAACATCTCTGAAATCGCCGACACGTTCCCGAATATAATCATCGGGCATACTTGCGATTGCCGCAATATATTTTTTCATTATGCGATCAAATATATAATCTATATTTTTTAGCTCTTTTTTTGTTGCAGCTTCAACTTCATCAATTACCATCTTATCTTGAGTAATCAGCAGGTGTGCATCAAAGATACTTGAGTGTTTCTCTTTCAGTGTCTCATTGAGATTTTGCTGAAGTGCGCGAATCTGTGCCCGGGTAGTATCAAGTGCTTCTTGAAATTTTGTAATCTGAAATTCAACTTCGTCAGGAGTTATAGAGCGTTCAATAATCTTGGCAAACTTCCTGCCAATTACCAAAACTGCACCTATTGCAATACCCGGTGATACTGCTATCCCGTTAATCACTTTTTCGCTGTTTTGTATCTCTTCAGGTTCCATTTTCTACTCCTCGTCAAATTTTCTAATGATTATCAGATCATGAAAAGCATCTCGGGCTGCATCAGCATCACTTCCTTCAAAAATCAGAATAAGCTCTGTTCCTTTTCCCGCAGCAAGCATCATAAGTCCCAAAAGGCTTTTACCATCAATTTCATCACTACCAGTTCGTACCTTGATCTCAGATTCAAAAGTACTCGCAAGCTGAACAAAGAGCGAAGCAGGGCGTGCGTGTATCCCGAGACTGTTCTCGATAGTTACCAGCAATTCAATTTTTAAGTCTTCACTCATAATACTCTCTTAATTCCCTATATTTAGTAAAGTATACTTTACCTTTTTGATAAGCTTTTGCCTGCTCCCATCTGAAAGAGGGTGTATGACAACCAATGAATATACACCATATATGAAAAAAATAAAGTATTAAGAGTTGGATATTTTGAATTTAATTTTGCAAATATGGGTTTTATTACCCGTCCCACGTATGTCGGAATTCATTCCGACACTTTTTATGCTATAAAATAGGTAATCGTTTAGCTTGGAATTTTCTTCAAGTAGCATGCGGAGGCAAGGCCTCATTAAAAAGGCACTTCGTGCCCCTCAACGCATTAAGAAAGTTGATAATCAACCTGTCCCCTTTATTTTTTACGTCATTTCTGGAACAATGTGAAGAAGAAATGAAAAATGACGGGAAAGGAAGTTCTATTTACAGATATGACTTGACGACCGGAAAGCTGATTTCAAAAGCTGATCTGTGGTATTCTGCAGATAAATATATGAGCTCATATTCTGCGTTTTGCGGAAAAGATCTGATAATTGTCAACTATAGTAATTTTTGTGCAAAAATCACAGCTGATAATAAGGTTTCAGTTTTTCAAATGGCATCAATGGGATATGGAATTGGCTTCTCCTCAGACGGTGCAAAACTCGCCACTGGTTCAATGATTGATTTAGGCTTTGTTCGTGATATGAAAACCGGGCAAGACACAAAGATTAAGGGTGCTAAACCAAACCCTGGGTTTCCAGAATATTACAGTAATATGGTTTTTGATGGAAAAGGAAATCTATATGGGCGCACAGGGGCTATTCGAATATTTAGAGTGAATAATGAATCAGAAATGACCCCGATTGAACCGATTTATTAAGGGATAAGACTCACCGCTGATTTAGATTTCTCTAAAGGTAGCAAAATGCTTTTAGGGACAGGTTTATAGTTGTCTTTAGATTAAGACAAAGATTTTGTTCGATTGCTCTATTTGTCTGCTCCAGGCATGAAACGCTGTCACTTAGTGCTCCAGAATGTTCCTTCCTTCTTAACCTGAATCTCAAAGGCATTCAGATGTCTCATCATTGTTTTAACAAGATCGTTCCGCTCGTCAGCTCGATCAATTCTCTCTCCAAGATCATGCTCGATTTGAAATAAGAGAGGAGTCTTACGAGATGCTTTGAATCCATAATTATTTCCTGTTTGTGAGTATATACGGATATGCATTTTCCATGGCCCTATCCGAACAGCAGAAGGCTTATTATCTGATGATGAATAATAGAACTCAAACGGGGGAACTTTATCCTTGTGCTTATCAGGTATTAAGTATGGCCTTATGTCACGTCCATCGATAGACCGGTCTTTCGGAATATCCGCGCCAGCCAATGCAAACAGTGTAGGCAATATGTCTAGGGTACTGACAGGAGATTGTTCAACGGTATTGGCTGGGATCCTGCCAGGCCAACAGAATATTCCCGGGACACGATGTCCGCCATCCCATGTAGAACCTTTGCCATCACGAAATGGCGTGGCGTAGCCAACCTGAAGACGTGTGTCCCCGTATTTGCTTTTCTTGGTATTGCTGAATTTGATCCATGGACCATTATCCGAGGAGAATATGATTAATGTGTTTTCTGTTAGACCGTTATCTTCGAGAGTCTGTCGGATTC
>JAUUYH010000196.1 GCA_030590505.1 Kiritimatiellota bacterium | reverse complement strand
CTTTTTTTGCCTTTAGTTCTTGGGCTAACTGCAAGTGTACAAGGTCAAGATCCTTGGATATTAGTTCGTTTTCGTTTTTAAGTTGCTTTATTATTATATCATCGCTGTCACTTGTACGAATTTCATCCAGTTTGGTCTTTAGTTTCTCTTCACTCTTTATATTTGCTTGAATTTCATTTTGAAGATCAAGGTTGTTGGTTTTTATTATCTCTTTCTCTTTTTCCCATCTTGCAATAATTTCATTATGTTCTGCAAGTTTGCCATTTAGTTTATCTACCTCTTTTTTCGTTGTATCATTTTTACCCAGCAGAACCTTGTGCTTATATTTTAGCAGGATATTTGCGTTAGCTATTTTTAAGAAACGATCTTTCTCTTTGTTTAGTTTTTCCCGAAGGGTTGAGTTCTCTTTTGTGACGCCTTCAACCTTTAATAGTGCCATGTCAAGTGCTTTATTTTCCTCTTTCTTCGTAATCATCGGCTGAGTTGAGGTTTCCATTGTCTTAGTTCTGTCAAGAAGTAGAGCATAGCGTTTTTCTAGTTCCGTTTTCTCTTTGATTATCTTTTCAACGTCAGTTGATGAATTGGTATTTCTTACAGATTCTCGACGTGCAGATTCAAGTGATGTTAATGTTATTGAGAGTTTTCGTTTTGTTAGATTTAGATCTTCTTTTAGGGCTTTTAACTCTTTCTTTAGAGTAAGATTCTCTTTATCTACAGAATCATCCGTCAATTTTATATTTTTGCTGGCAAGCAACTTTTCAACCTGCTCTGTTTTTGAACGACAGAGCTTTAATCTGTATTCAATCATTGAACTGCTCCAACCTGGATATTTAGTTTTTATAGCAATAAAAATAGCTAGAGACTCTTTCAATAGAGTACGGGCTTCACGCAGTTGACCATTCTTTAGGGCATTGTCTCCCTTTTCAAAATAGTCATAACCATTTAACCAAATTTGTCTTGCATCTTTGGTCTGCTCAGGCGTTAATACTGCCAGGAGGGAAGGGGATATTAGAAATATCAATGTGAAAACTGTAATTGTCTGTCTAAAATTCATGCTATATTACCTTTATTTATGAGTGAAATTTTCCTGTATGTGAATATGATCCTATAACTCTGAGAGAGTCACAATGGAGTTTTGCACTCTTTAGTGCTTCTTGTACTGCTTTAGAGTTTCTGTTCCCTTTTATGTCTATGTAAAAAGCGTATTCGCTTGGAACTCCGTACACTGGGCGGGAGATAATACGTGTAAGGTTGACTCCCATATCTCTGAATGGAATAAGAAAAGAGCACAAACTACCCGGCCCATTCAGTAGTTCTACTGCAAGACTTGAACGATCTCCTTTACTCTTGTCTATCTCTGTTTTTGTGCTTGTTATTACAATGAATTCGGTCTCATTTACAATCGCCTGCTCAACTGGGTACTCAAGGATGTCAAGATTGTAGATTGATGCGAGCTTTTTTGAGCCCAGCGCTGCTGCGTTATCCTCTTTTGTTACACGAATCGCGGCTTCTGCTGTACTTGAGACTTCGTGACAAACTGCCTTAGGTTGGTGTGCTCGAATCCATTTAGAACAGTGCTTGAATGGAGCAAAATGGGAGTAGATAGTATCAACTCGTGCATCTTTTCGTCCTAAAAAGGCAAGCCTTACATCAAGTGACATTGTTTCAACAATTGTAAGTGACTCATCACTCATCAGCAAGTCGATTGTTGCTGTAATATTTCCAGCCGATGAGTTTTCTATCGGAACTACGGCATAGGAGTTGTGAACAGCTTTTACATGTTCACACGCATCGAGTATTGTGGACGATGGGATAAATTTTATATCTTTCCCAAATCGCATTTCTGCAACCTGATGGGTATAAGTCCCTTCTGGCCCTAGGTATGTTATTTCATCTATTTTCATTATCTGCAATTATTAACCTTCATAATTGAATATTTTACAACTCAGTAATACCACTGAAAGAAAACAGTGGTTTAAAAGAAAAGAATATACACCTGAGATGCGATTTTTAAACCGTAAATAAAAAAAACGCACAATATTAGTCAAATTCTTTGCGGCTCGATTGAAAAGATGTATATTACCAGCGACGGGGAATAAACCCCAATTTGGTGGGATTAACTGGAATAATAGAGTTCCGATATTGCGAAATACGCAGAAAAATGGAGATATTTGATAATGTTTGAAATTGATATACAGAGAGAATTTGCGGCTGCACACAATCTTAGGGGATACAACGGAAACTGTTCTTCCTTGCATGGACACAACTGGGTGGTTCAGGCATTTGTTCAGGCTGAAGATCTTGACGAAATTGGAATCGCAATTGATTTTCGGAGCTTAAAGAAGGAGATTGATGAAATCCTTGATGAACTAGATCATGTCTGCCTGAACGATCTTGATGCTTTTAAAGAGATAAATCCTACAAGTGAGCATCTTGCAAAATATATATATGAAAAATTATCTAAACGCTTTAATTCTGAAAATGTTAATGTTTCTAAAGTAAGAGTTTGTGAATCTCAGGGATCCGGTGCAACATATTTTGCGTAATTCGCAAAAAATCGTAGAAAATTATTGATTGAAAAAAATGAAAATAATAATCTTGACACAATATTATCCGCCTGAACACGGGGCTCCTCAAAATAGACTCCATGATCTAGCTCGTCGCTTTGCCATGGCTGGCCATGAGATTACGGTTATGACAGCTATGCCTAATTACCCCAAAGGTAAGGTTTTTCCTGAGTATCGTGGTAAATTTTCAATGCGCGAGGAGATCGATGGGGTTAATGTCGTACGCTCATGGATCTTTGCATCTAAGTCTAAGGGGAAGTTTGCACAACTTACTGTCTATTTTTCATTTGTTTTTTCTGCTATTTTCGCAGGAATATTCAGGTTGCCAAAAGCAGATTATCTGATTTGCGAATCACCTCCACTTTTTCTTGGGTTCTCCGCACTTCTACTAAGACTCTTCAAGAGGGCTAAGTTAATTATGAATATCAGCGATCTCTGGCCAGAGAGTGCTGTACAGTTAGGGATGATTGGGCCCGGACTGCCTCTTAGCATGCTTGAGTGGTTTGAGCGGTTGCTATACAAAAAATCAAAACTTGTGCTGTGCCAGACTGAAGGCATTATTGATGGTGTTAAAAAGTCCTACCCACATGCCGAGACTCTGCTCTTCCCTAATGGAGTTGATCTGGATATGTTTTCCATTCGTGAAAAAGATGCGAATCTCGCAAAAGAGTTTAATATTAATAAAGATGATTTTATTGTTGGGTACGGAGGCAATCATGGTCGTTCTCAGGCATTACTTCAGGTGTTGGAGGCGGCAAAACGTATCAGTGAGAATAATAAATCAGTGAAGGGTATTAAATTCCTCTTATGCGGTGACGGCCCGGAGAAGATTGAGTTAGTCAAAAAAGCTAAAAATATGGGTTTGACCAATCTACAATTTATTGAATCTCAGTCAAGAGAGAAAATGGCAGATATTCAGTCTTTATGGGATATTGCTCTTGTGCCTTTAAAGAATATCGCACTTTTTGATGGTGCAAGACCTTCCAAAATGTTTGAACTGATGGCTGGCGGAATTCCATTTATTTTCTGCGGTCAGGGGGAGGGGGCAGAAGTTGCAAAAAGAAGCGGGTGTGCCGTAGTTGTACCACCTGAAGATTCTGCGAAATTCGCAGATGCTATTCTCGCATTTGCGAAACTCGCAAAACAAGATAGAGTAGAGATGGGCAAGAAAGGCCATGAATTTGTGAAAAAGAACTTTAATCGTGCGAAATTAGCAGATGTATTGATGGAGAAGATAGAGAGCCTTACTGGAAAGGAAAAATAGAGTCGAGCAAAATGTAAACGCATCTATAGGCAAACACGGGCCGATATATGTCCTGTATTTCCTAGAATTTAAAGAATAAGGAGAAGAATATGAAAAAGTTATTATTGGTTATTGTCGTTTTCTCACTGGCATTTACATCTTTCAGCAGAAGGCCCGTAGGGAAAATCTCATTAAAGAGCGATGCTCAGAAAAAACTCGAACTGAAACTTAAAACAATAAAAATTGACAAATTAGAATTTGATGACGAAGAGGTTCTTGTCGTTTTTAAGCAACTCAGAGTTCTCTCCAAAAAAGCAGACCCAGCAGGACGCGGAGTTAATTTTGTATTCAGAAATCTGAGTAAAAGCAAAAAACGCATAACAATCATCCTGGAAGATATCCCGATATTATATGCAATAAAAAGTATCTGTGAAACTGCTGAACTGACCTACAGAGTCGATGATTATGCTGTTTTTATCACAAATCCAGTGAAAAAAGTAGTGCCTGAGAAATAATCTAAAGAAGAGATCGTTGATCTCTTCTTCTGTTTCCCAATTATCACATTTTACTCATGCCTTTAGTCCCTTTTCCCCTACAGGAATGACAAGGAACAAGGTATTTATACGTTTTATTCTTCTTTGAATCATACTTTGTCTTTGTCTTATGCCCTGTACCATTACAATGACTACATGGTACTTTTTTCCAAGTGGCATTTGGATTGTATTTTTTTAGTTTTGATATTTCAT
>JAUUYH010000211.1 GCA_030590505.1 Kiritimatiellota bacterium | reverse complement strand
TCATCTTTAGAAATTTCCTTCTCTTTTAATTAATGTAAGCTAAAAATTGACTTATTGCAATTTCTAGCTTATTTATTGTATATCAATAACAACTTTTTTTGTTTTGATTCAAATTATAGGTTCTTTTGGGTCCCCATCTGCAACTTTAATTGCTGCATCATAATATATCCTTGAATCATTTGTGCCTCCGGATGATCAGGGTATTTTTCTAGAAAAACATTCCCAATTTCGACAGCTTTATCTTGCTGATTAAGAGATTCGTATATACCCATTAGTTCAAGTTGTGCATCTGGAACGTGTGCACATTTTGGATAATTCTTAATAATTTTTTTCAAACAAATGATGGATGCCTTCTTATCTATCTTTGTTAGCAAATATTCCAAAAATAATATGTTTCCTTGGATCTGAAATTTATCTTCCTTATCCAGCTTTATTGCTTCTTTGTAGTCAGCTATTGATCCTCGGGTGTCTTTCTTGGAATTTCTATAAAGTGCACGTTTTAAATATGCTTCTACAGTAGGCGAATCTTTTATCTCTTTATCAAGCATTTCTGCCGCCTTTTTGCCTTCCGCTTTAGCACTGACTGAGTTTTTAATAGCCGCGAGAAAAGCATCAGGGTTTAATTTGCCACCCACAACGCGCCCGATCTCATTAGCATCTTTATCAAGAATAACAAAAGTAGGGAATCCAGGGATTTTATATGTTTTAGTAAGTTCTTTTTCTTTATCTCCATCTACATAGACGCAGATATAATTAGCCAATTCCTTTTTTACTTTTGGTAAGGGATATATTTTCTTTATCATTGATTGACATGGCCCACACCACGATGCTGAAAATACTGCCAAAACCTTCTTGTTTTTTGCAGCAGCTTCTGCTTTTGCCTTAACTAAATCCGTTAAGAAATAATCTGGTAGGTCGGCTGCAATTGCAGAGGTTGTGATTGCGAAAAATGCGATATACGCAACGAGGAAAAACTTTGTACATTTCTTGTAACACTTCATAACTTGTCTCCTTTTTAGCTCTGTTTAGCTCTTTTGTCCTAATCTTAATATAATAATCTATAAAGGTCAACATTCAAATGAAGAAAATGATATTCTATTACTTAATTCTATCGCTTCCAACCTTGCATTTACCCTTAAGTCATTATTATATTTTCTATTACTGTCTCAAAATACTAGTCCTGCCTATTGAACTTTTTATTTCCACTACTAAGTATGAGACACACAAAAAAACAAAATGTTCAATAATTTTTAAAAAAAAGTGAGTTTTTACTAGCATTGGAGTCAAAACAACACGAAAAAATATGATTTTTCAGGACTGGGGGGGCTAGTACAGAGTAAATCTTGAACTGTACACTGCACCAGGGCAACCGCATGAGATTGAGGGTAACTATTTAATATATCACAAGTGATAAATATCTATGATTTGGGTATATTTTTTAGTTTTTTTAACTCCAGTCGGTCATACATTTCAAGCACCTTATTGTAATCATAATGAAGTGTTGTATTTATCAAAAAATCCTCACCTTTAACTATACGTAAAGCTTTTTCGACTCTATCTTCTCCAAAAATGGTAAAGAGAGCCTCTTGATACTCTTCCAGGGTTAGTTTATTCTCCTCCATCCTGATCAATTCTGCAACGATATGTCCAAGTTTATTACTCCCGGATTCGAGGGTTAGCAGGGCCTCCCTTACTTCACCCAAGGAAAGATGCATTTGTGCTTTGAATTCAACCATAGTGAAATTGTTCTCAAAAATCACCCCGATATATTTTTCAACATTTATTTGATCATCCAGAGAGTTAATCTTTTCAAGTATCTCATTTGGGTCATATTCTTCAAAATGCAAAACCATATTCCTGATCAATTTTCCGCTGTTTTTATTATTGTAGATCAGGTCATCTATTGGGTAGACTTCAGAGACGCCCGGCACTATCATCTGGCAAGAATAAAATCCAAGGTAATTGTACTCCCTTAGATAAATCTCTTTGCCCATCTTTCTCATGATTTTAGTCAGGTATTTGTACTCATCATCGCGACCATTACCATTATACTTCCATGGAGAATATGCAAAGCTTTTTACAGAACTTAAAAACCCAAACCCTATTTTCCCATTTGAGTTAATAAAATGACTCTCAAGATTAAAACTGTCAGAGACATAACTCATATCAAAAGTCGGAACCTCAAAGGAATCAAGATTTTTCAACTCACGTCCCTGCATCAACTCTGTCATTGTCCTTTTAAGCGAGACTTCTAAAATCGGATGGGCTCCAAATGAGACAAAAAGTGATGAATCTTTTGTATTGATCAGAGATATCGCTGTGACTGGATACTCTCCCCCCAATGACGCATCAAGGATCTCAACGATATATCCTAACTTGCGTAACTCTGAAATATCACTTTGCAACTCTTTAAAGGAGTCCAAAGTACTCTCAGGAAATTTAGGTAACGCATAACCATTTTTTAAGATTTCATTTTTTACGTAACGCTCAAAAATTTCACTTAATCCCTGAACTTGAGCTTCCAGCGGGGTATTTCCAGTCGCCAGACCATTACTTACATAAAGATTACTCAGAATATTTAGCGGAATATATACAATCTCACCGTTCGATACTTGCCTAAAAGGTAGAGCCACTATCTTATCCTCATAATCACTGTTATAATCAATCAGATCTTCGTTATTGAGCTCTCCATCAGGATCATAGAGAGTGCGTAATTCATCGTTTAGATATGCTCCGCAAAAATCAAAGGCTACCTCGTCAGGATAATATTTACGATTTCCCAGATGAAAGTCGATAAAAAAGTTATTGGTTTGAAGTCGTTCAATATATTCTCCCAGAGCACTCGCTATAGATTCGTATGAGTCTATTCCTTTCCCATTGGAATAGATATGCCCTGGTGCTTCAACTGACGCCAAATTTACAGAATAACAGTGCCTCAATGGATGCGTTTCATGTGAAAAAGTTGTCTCGCATCCCATCTCAGCTAAAATAGATTCCATTTTTGCAATGGACTCTTTTAGTGGACTATCTTTTGATAAAAAATTCAGTTTTGTCATTTTTTTTATTACCTAATTTATGCAATCCTTAACAGATAAGTTGTTATACTACAAGTTTTTTGCGAAATTCGCAGTAGAAACATTATATAATCAAGAAATTCAGTTAAAACGTTTATTATAAGTACAGCGTTTACAGAGTGGGGCGACTAAATTGCATTTTTTGAATCCATTTACGATTTCCATCGCACGACTTGAATCAAGAATCTCCTGAATAGATGTATTACGACAGTTCCCGAGAGCTGTTACACCGTCCTTGTCGAGACAGCATGGGACAACTGTTCCATCAGATAGAATTCCAAATTGATTTTTCAGAGCAGCACAGCTTCCATGTTCACTCTGAATAGGCATATCCATTCGTGGCCAATCAAAACGATCTGAAAAATTAAGGTAGAGGTCACCCATCAGCCTATTTCCCAGTCTTGAGAGGTTTTCGATTACCGTAGTAGGAATTTTAAAGTAATTTTGAATACGGTCAACAATAGGTTTATTCTGGATCAATGAAAGCTTGTAGTTTTCAGAATTCCATAGCCGAAAGTTAATATGGAGATCGGGCCGCTCTCTAAAAGTATGTTTAGTGAATTTGAAAATCGCATTCAAATATTCTTCATTATCCATATCTGGGAAATTGGCCTCGAAACTTTGAAGTGAAAAATTGATCTGACTGACTGCAGGGTGCATGAGCAGGCGCTGATGATGTTCACTGAGCAACGTTCCGTTCGTAACAATCGACACCCGCATATTATGCTCCGCACAGATATCTAGGTAACGGCCAAGGTTCGGGTGACACATCGGCTCACCCATTATATGCAGACATAGCAAATAAGTAAGAGGTTGCAATTGTGGGATCAGCTGCGCAAACAACTCTTCATCCATAAAGCGCTTCTCAATACCAGAATCCGCAGACGACGGGC
>JAUUYH010000263.1 GCA_030590505.1 Kiritimatiellota bacterium | reverse complement strand
GCTTCGACTTTTATCTTGTAGATAGCCACAAATATCAGAGGTACAACGAAAAATATAAACAGAACTATTGCGAAAATCGCAAGAACTTTTCTCCGTTTACGTTTCCTATTTTTGGCTTTAGATGCAAGGAATTTTTCAGCTCCTTCATCGTTTTCGCCTGTTGAATTGTCACTTTCTTTATTCACCTATCCCCTTTTATACTCCCTTTTTCACTTAAATCTTCTTAGTCATTCCCTTGACTTGTCCAAAGACCGAGAGCTGGATTACTGATAAAAAAGATCTCTTCTCCGTTCACAGTATTAAATCCGTCATTCAGAGTTTCTGGATCATAGATTTTTAGCATCTCGTTCAAGTCTGCAGAAGCAAACCCGACATCCTCTATCTCCTGACGTGAAAGTCCGGGCCCTGGGCAGTAGGTTATGGTAAATCGGCCTTCGCTTGAGCCGTGAATCAGGTGTGCTGCGGCACTCAGATTGGATGCAAGATCATCATTTTCTTTAATTGCTTTCAATGTTTCAGGGGTAGTGCGATAGCCGTATTTTCTGATAAGCCGGTCAATTTCAGGGTCTTCTCCGAACTCTTTAAGCCCCCCAGCAAGTATTATTAATTCCCCGTCATCAGCCATCGCCATCCGTGTCCGGTAAACAGCTTTGTTTCCGAGCCATGTACTTTTAAATTCTTCAGGATCTAGGTAAACCACAACTTTTTTTAATGGAGCAGCCAATCTGTCGAGATTAAGTTCCTGACTCAGTTTCGCTGCTTCAATAAACTCATTTTCACCACCGCAGAAGAGCCCGTGCATCTCCATTTTTCCACTGCTGTCACTTTTTTTCATCACTGTCATAATGTAGAGAATCGGGAGCTCGTTTAAAAACTTTTCTGCCGCATAATTGAACAATTTCCTAACAGGTGTATCGATACGGCCCATCATTCTTTCCATACCGTAAGCTGCACCTAAAAAGTGAGATTTATTGATAATATCAACGCCTCCGACACCAACGCAGATATTTTTTGTATAGTTTGCCATTCCAACAACTTCGTGCGGCACAATTTGTCCAATAGAGAGGATTAAGTCATAGCCATCAAAAAGTTTTTTATTAATTTCAATCTTCACATCATAGTCAACCCGCCCCTCAGACCACTCTGAAATCAACTCACCAGAGACATCGCCAAGATAGGTCAACCCGTCCCGCCAGTCATGCTCTATAAACTTATCAATCGGAATATCTTCTCCGAACATAGTTACAATCTCATGTTCTGTCATAGGGAAATGCGTGCCGAGTGCAGGTAGAATATCAATTTCTGAATTATACTTCTGCAGTAGTTTGTACGCAATAGCTGTAAGCTCACCGGCATTTGAATTAAACCGCGTAAAATCAGGCGGAATAATAAGCACTCTATTCAAATCTCCACTAAATGACTCAAGGGATTCTTGAATCCTTCTAACTTTTTCATCTCTATTAATTATCATACTTATTGTATCCTTATGTATTTTATTTCTTTAAGAATATAACACCAAAAAAAGTTTTTTCTATAATCACGACTATCAACCTGTCCCCTTTTTTTGCTTTTCGAGAATCACCACTATCAACCTGTCCCTAAGAAAATT
>JAUUYH010000236.1 GCA_030590505.1 Kiritimatiellota bacterium | reverse complement strand
CGATAAGGGACAGGTTGATTGTCGCCTTTAGATATCGCTTTCAGCGAAAATGCGGGATTGGTAATTTTCCTAGCCTAGATGCTTTGCATCAAGACTAGGCTATGTTAAACATCTGCTCCGCAGAAGGGAGGGTGGAAGAAGTTCTAGAGTTCTATAGTGCTGGAGTGCTAAAGTTGAAGAAGCGGACGAAATCGGTGAATGCAGTAAGAGAAGAGTAATCAGTAATCGGTGAATGCAAGAAAGAAAAGAGTCCCCGAACGAAGTGACGGATTATTATCATGCCTGAAAGGCTTCTGAAGTACGTTAGACATTCCTGACATGAGGCAAGAGAAGAGTCGGTAAGTCAGTGAGGGATAAAAAAAGGCCTTTGGCAAGTCTTACAGGCTCTGGAAGGGCATGTTTTTATGCTTGTTTTTTTACGCTATGTCAGGCAGGAATGCCTAACGTACTTGAAGAGAATACAAGGAATAAGAAGGAGGAGTTTAGATTAAGACAAAGATTAAGGGTGAATCGGAGAACGACTAACAACCATCAACTAATCTGCGTATTGATAATAATCCGTCACTTCGTTCGGGGAGAGGCGAAGAGGTCTTTTTTTATTGCATCACACGTAGAAATCCTTGATAAGCTGTTTGTGGGGGGTTGTATAATTCAAATTTGTGTTATATTTATTGAGTTAGTTAACTATACCAAATAACAAATAACGAATAAAGAAAATAACAGGAATGTTTTATGATTATAAAAACTAGATCTTTTCCACGGGCCGCACTGATTGGAAATCCTTCCGACGGCTACTTTGGTAAAACTATTGCTTTTGTCTTTAATAACTACTCTGCTGGGGTTCAACTGTATGAAACACCTGAACTTGATTTGCTTCCTTCACTGCGTGACCATTCACGTTTTAAGAGCATTTCACAACTTGCGGATGATGTGAGCCTTTTTGGCTATTACGGAGGAATAAGGCTTCTTAAGGCAACAATTAAGCGTTTTCATGATTACTGCATGGAAAACGGTATTAAACTTGATGATCGAAATTTTACGATCCGTTATCAGACCGATATTCCAAATCGTCTTGGATTGGCAGGTTCGTCGGCAATTATCACTGCCTGTATTAGGGCTTTAAAGCAATTTTATAGAGTTAAAATATCCCCTCCTATTCTTGCCAACCTTGTACTTTCAGTAGAGACTGAAGAGCTTGGTATTGCAGCTGGGCTACAGGATCGGGTGGCGCAAGCATACAACGAACCTGTTTTTATGAATTTTGATGAAAAAATAATGAAAACGAATGGTTACGGACACTATGAAACAATGTCTATCCCTGATTCTATGAATCTCTATATTGCATTTCGTACAGACCTTTCGGAAGGATCAGAGATTCTTCATAGTCATTTGCGTGAGGATTATGAAAACGGGGTTGGAGAGGTTCTTGAGGCTATTCACGAATGGAGTGATCTTACAGAGCAGGCAAAGAGTGCGATAGCATCTGAAGACCATAATGAGCTGGCTCAGCTTATCAATCGTAATTTTGATCTTCGTTGCGAAGTCTGTAATACTGTAAGCGATAAAAATAAACTGATGGTGG
The DNA here is from genome assembly GCA_030590505.1 of Kiritimatiellota bacterium. Classification (GTDB taxonomy): domain Bacteria; phylum Verrucomicrobiota; class Lentisphaeria; order Victivallales; family JAADHT01; genus JAUUYH01. The sequence continues at coordinate 1,654 of JAUUYH010000236.1, read as the reverse complement.
AACTTGCACGTTCGGTTGGTGCTTCCGCTAAATTTACAGGATCTGGTGGCGGAATTATAGGAACATATAAAGATGAGAAGATGTTTTCGGAATTAACTCGAAAACTTAAAAAGCATAAGATCGAAACGGTAAAACCTTCACTTGTTACCGGTGGACGCAAAGAAAGTTATGAAACTTCAGAGGATATATATTAGATTATGAAAGTAACCAAGGCAGTTATTCCGGCAGCGGGTTTTGGAACCCGTTTTCTCCCATTTACAAAGGCAGTTCCGAAGGAGCTAATTCCAGTTGTAGATAAACCCGTTCTGCAGTACGTTGTTGAAGAGGCAGCAGCAGCGGGAATTACAGATATTCTTATCATTATAAGCAGTGGCAAAAATGCAATACAGGAGCATTTTTACCCTAATCAGGAGTTGGAGAGGCGTTTAGTCGCAACTGGAAAAGATGAGATACTTACTGAATTACGTACTATTGATACACTTGCAAATATACACTATATCTATCAGAAGGAACTCAACGGTCTAGGTGATGCTGTACTGCATGGCAAAACATTTGCCAACGGTGAACCCTTTGCAATTCTACTAGGTGATACGATAACAACTTCGGACTCATCTCCGGTTATTAAACAATTAATCTCCGCATACGAAAAGACAAATTCTTCGGTAGTGGCACTCGAAGAGGTTCCGATGGAGAAGGTCAGTCGTTACGGTGTGGTCGATGGAGAAGATCAAGGAGACGGGCTCTATAAGGTAAAAAGGTTTGTAGAAAAACCATCAATCGAAGAGGCTCCCTCAAACTTGGTTATAGCCAGCCGTTATTTGTTCGCACCTGAAATTTTTGATTATCTCGAAAAAACACCACGAGGCAAAGGCAATGAAATTCAGCTTACCGATGCAATGCATGCAATGCTTAAAGAGCACGATATGTATGGATTTAAAATTGATGGTCGTAGGCACGATATAGGAAATAAACTGGATTTTGTAAAAGCGACAATAGAGTTTGCACTTAAACGCGATGACCTCAAGGATCAAGTCCTTGAGTTTATAAAACAGTTTTAATTTTACAAAAGTGCCTAATGAATCTTCTTTTGAGGCGTCTAGCCTCCACACGAAGTAACAAAAGTGAATAAGAAAATCCAAGCTTAACAGTTGCAAAATGAAGGATCTAAGAGTCGAGCGAGAGCATACAGAGTGGTGTGATATAAATGAATAAAAACCCTAACAATAAAGTTTCTGTAAGCAAAGCCTTTAAAGAAGCCTGGAAAGGTTTTTCAGGATGGTGGATTCCGCTCTGTATTGTTTCCGCAATAATTTTATTCAGTCAGTCTTGGCTTCCAAAATTGTTAATAAAGAACTTTGAGGAGTATAAAACTGTAAATGTCTATATTGAATTTGCAGAAGAGTGTAAAAGTGAGATAATGAATGGGAGTGATCCGTTAAAATCTGTAGATAAAATGATGCGGTCAATAACAGATCATTCAGGAAAACCGTCAACGAAGAAAAGTACCTGGATTCTGGTTCAGAAGGTTGTACTTACATTATCATTGATTTTTATTTTTGTATCTGTTTTACATATTATAATCATTCTCATGTCTAAGGCATCAATAGAGAAATCTTGTAAAGATGAAATAAAATCAAAAATAAAAAAAGCTCCT
>JAUUYH010000056.1 GCA_030590505.1 Kiritimatiellota bacterium | reverse complement strand
CGATTCACATGTCCCCTTTTTCGTTTCTTGCTATGCGATATTATAGAATTTCTACCGAAGGAAAAATGTACAGGCAAGGATGCCCGAACTACAAAGAAAGAAAGGCAACCATCAACCTCTTCCCCATCAACCTCTTCTGTATTCTCTTCCATTTCTTCATTTCTTCTCTTTCTTCATTCGATGTTCGATGTTGAACGTTCGATGTTCGATGTTCATTCTCTTACATTTTCTTCCATCATCTCTATCAGAGTATTAAGTGCGGGTATATTTGGATCAATTGCTGTTGCTTTTTGAATCATATCTTTTGCTTTTTCTGTATTGCCACTTTTTATGAATGCAAGAGCTAAGTTTAGCATTCTATTCGGATTACGTGGCTCTAATCTTAGCGCGATTTCAAAGTAATATATTGCTTTCTCAAAATTATTTTGTTGAAAATAAATTGCTCCGAGATTATTCACAGCTTGAATATTTGAAGGATCAAGCTTAATAGATGCATGATAATATTTCATCGCAAGGTCAGTATCGCCCCTATCAGCACAATAGAGTGCATAGTTATAATAGAGCACTGGTGTCGCCTTTTTCATACTGAGTGCCTTTATAAAAAACTGATTAGCTTCTTTAAACTTTTTCATATTTGCATACAATGTTGCAATATTCAGATACCCTTCCGGATCTCCGAAATCGCATTTAATGGCTTTTCGGTAATACTCCATTGCATCTTCAAACTTCTCCTGCTTCTCGCTGATTAAACCGAGAAGATTGTAGTTACGAGACCAGTCAGGCTGATGCTTTGCTGCAGAACGTAACTGCCCTTCAGCTTCACGATAGCGACCTTGTCGGATAAGTGCCTCACCTAGCAATGACTGTGCCTCTGCAATCTCTTGGTCAGGATGGAACGGCGGGGATGGAAGATAGACGACTGAGATTGCAATTGCAAGTACCGGAATTAGCAGAATAGCACGTTTACGATTATTGCGAATTACGCAGATTATTGAAGCAACACCGGCTGATGCAAGAATCAGTATTGCCGAAAGCATGGCGACTCTGTAACGGCCACTGGTAACAAGCAGTGTCTGTGCGACCCAGAATGCAAAGAGCAGAATAAGAAAATGTCGGTATCTTTTGAAGAAACTGTTTTTAGAGTCACCACCTGCAAGGTTTGGGCCTATATTTATAAGAATTGCGAGAATCGCAAACAGAGCAACAAGCCCGAACGCCCACCTTGTATTCCTTTGAAATGAGGTAAAATATCGTAGTGGCAACAGGTCAGCACCAGCAGTCAACTCCTTTTCGTTCCAGACATATAGGGCTTTACAAGAGAGCAATTTCAACCATTGCACTGGATTGTCTCTGATAAATTTCAGAGTTGAAACAAAAAGATAGCGATCCTTGGATAATCCGTGAGCTTTTGCCTTCATTGCTGCTTCACGATGTGCCCTAGTCCACTCGGGCCCGGGCCTTAGGCGGCACGTACCGTCAGCTTCAGGACCATTGCCAAGATAGAAGTTAAAACCGCTGTTTGCCTGCAGTGGAACCGACTCTTTAAGGATAACAGTATTATAGATCACAATTGGGATTACGGGCATGATTGCAAATATTACGAATATCGCAAAACGAAGGAGGTTGGTTCTAAAATTCAAATGTTTTCTTTTTAAGTATGCAAATAGCAGTAGGTATATCGATTCAAAGAAGATAAAAAATAGCGACAAAGGGTGAGCGAGAACTGCGAATCCCGCAAATAGTCCTGCAAGGGCAAGTTTAGACAACGTCTTGTTTGTAAGTAAAGCAGGTTGATTTTCTTCTTCTTCATCCTCCTCGTCTGAGGATTCTTTAAGCTCTACAATATCTGCTCCCTGCTCCGAGCTGTATAGGAAAAAAATAGATAGGGAAAACAGGGGGATTAAGAGCACTTCACTTGTTAGTTCTCCCATATAAAAAATAAGTGGCGGATAACATAGCCAAAGAAACAGAAAAAGTCCTTTAGTTACTCGATTCTCTATACTACTCTTATCATCTGACAAATTTTCTTTTAGTAGCATTTTAAGAGAGAGGTAGAGTGGAATTACAGAGATAAGGCCTAGAAAAAGTTGCGTAAATCGCATCCATCCAAACAAGTTTTCGACTCCAGAAAAGATCCAGCAGAGCATAGCGAAAAAATATGGATAGAGGGGAGAATGTATATGTACTGTATCCCATAGCATTTGCCCAGCAAGGATATTATTTGCCCATTTTGAGTACTCCTCTACATCAGGACCGATCGGAATATTAAATAATGGCGAGGCAGAGAACTGATAAAGGTAGTATAATCTGATAATTATTCCAATAAAAATATACACACAACAAAGTATTATTCGTTTATTTCTGTCTCTATCTGCGAACATTTAATGATTCCTCTATTCATCTTTTGCAATTTACTGACTATGTGCTAAAGTATCTTATAGTTAAAAAGTTTCAAGCTCAGGAATTCAAATGGCAAAAATATTTGTAATCGATCCCAAAAAAAGTGGTAACAGAGAAGTTTATGAAAGACTGCTTCAAAAAGGCGGTCACGACATCCTTTGCACTTTTGGTAGTGGCGATATAATAAAAGCTCTCTTCTCATTCAAGCCAGATTTTATTATCGTAGATGTTCCAGAAAAAGATCTAACCTTCTTCGGCAAAATCGCTTCACTTCGAAAACTGCCGAATTTTTCAAATACTCCAATATTGATGGTGCTAAATAACTCTACTAAAGAGATTGATATAGCGATGATTTCAGGTGCGAATGATTATATACTAAAACCTATAAGAGAGAGTGAACTTGCTTCAAGAATAGGGCTACTTCTGAATAAAATGAACCTTTTCAACAATGAGTTTACACCAGGCACTCTATTTGCCAATAGATATATGATAAAGAAACTACTAGGAAAAGGCGGGGATAGTACTGTATATCATGCAATTGACACAGCTAGTGATCAGATAGTTGATGTTGCCCTGAAGATTATAAAGGTAAAAGAAGATCTCCATGCCCTCTCCTCCCAGTTCGAACGTGAAACAAGTGGGCTAAAACAACTTGACCATCCCAATATAGTCAAACTTATTGAATACGGCTCTTTTGAAGGTGTATTTTTTCTGACAACTGAGTTTATAAAAGGTCGCTCGCTCGGAAATATAATCAAAGAGTCGGCCCTCATCGAAGAGTCGGCAGTAGATCTCGCACTTGAGGTTGCTGAAGCTCTAAAATATATAAACCAGTTCGGGATTGTACATCGAGATATCAAACCTGATAATATACTTATCTCATCTAAAGGTGAGGTTAAACTTGTTGATTTTGGGCTAGCAAGAGAGGAGCATCAACAGACAGTGTCGATCAAAGGTGAGATGTCTGGAACGCCACAATATCTTGCACCTGAATACATTGATGGAAAGAAACTAAATATACGAACAGATATCTATTCTCTAGGGATCACCCTCTTTTATATGGTTTCAGGTATTCTCCCATTCCATGCAGGTACACCTATGGCACTCTTAAGTAAACAACTAAACGAAGAACCACCACTTCTTACATCTGTTACAGGGCATGTTTCTGCTGAATTTGCAGACCTAGTAAACAAAATGTTGGTAAAAAATCCTGAAGAGCGTATCACCCTTGATGAAATGATTGAAGGGTTCAATACTCTGCAGGCACAATTCCGGCAATAGAACACGAATTGTAAGACCCATAAATTTTAGCAAAGAGCCATATTTTTCGTATTTCAGGGAGTCTTATTGGTCATAACCTCCATTGCCTCTTCCGCTGAATCGACAAGAGAAAATAGATCCATATCTTCAGGTGATATTTTTTCATCCCTAAGAAGCGTATTAACAAACCAATCAACTGATGGTTCCCAGAACTTTTTACCGACCAATGCAATTTTTAATGGCGGGATTTTTTCGGTCTGAACAAGGGTAACGGCTTCAAAAAACTCATCCATCGTTCCAAATCCACCTGGAAATGCAATTATACCTTTTGAATATTTAAGAAAATTAACTTTTCTGATAAAGAAATAGCGAAAATCTATCGAAGCTGTCTGATAGGGATTAGTTGTCTGCTCCATAGGAAGTTTAATATTAAGTCCTACGGACTGACCATTAGCTTCAATAGCACCCTTGTTGACAGCCTCCATAATACCAGGACCACCGCCAGTTAAAGCCTCAAAACCGTTCTCTACAATCAGACGCCCCATCTTTACCGCTTCAAGATATTCAGGATGATCCGCAGGAGTTCGCGCAGAACCGAAAACAGTTATAAATGAACCATGCTGCGACATCTCCTCAAATGATTCAACAAATTCCGCCATAATCCTAAAAATGCGCCACGGATCCTCTTTGCATATATCACTAAATAACGCTTCACCCTTATCTAACGCAGGACCTGTTCCATAATCTGCCACCATAATCAACCACCTTTGTAAATTATTAATAATTAAACAGAGCTACTTCTACAACTTTAAATATACTATAACATAAAACAAAAATCGTGCAATTCAAAGCAAGCAAAAAGCATTTTTAGATTTTTATATAATTGAGAAGTAAACAATATATGATAAGTACTACAAATAAAATAGAGACTGGAAACAGAAGCCTCCTTAACGAACCGGACAATGATGTCTTAAAATGTTCATTAGTTACAATTAGACAGACGTGCACTGGCGAAAGCAGAAGTCCGATATAGCCACAACCATACGCAAGCACAATTGTCGTATAGAGTTTAGTCTGACTCGGATCAGAGCCGATCAACGTCATTATGATTGGAAAACTTGCACCAACATAACCGATAGCGATGCCTGTTGTAAGTGCAGTGAGAAACGGAATTAGCATAATCACAAGAAGTATAGGAATGCCCCAATCAGCAAGTTCTGAGTGCATCTGTGCAGCCATATACGTACCATTAGGAAGTTTTGCTTCGATAAATGCTCCAAAAACCCTAATCACTTCAACAAGCATAAACAGTTTAAAGAGTCGCATAGAGAAAATATTTTTTTTCCAAACATCCACCTTCAGGGGTTTTTTAAGTTGCAGAAAAAGTATAGCAGCAGTAATTCCTATAGCTATTGGGAGAAATTTATTAAATTCATTAATTTCTGGTAAAAAAAGTTTAATAAGAACAAAAATAGTTATCAGTAAAATTACAGGAGACATAAGGATTACAACTCTTCTAAGTTGATGCCATTGAAACTTATGACTCCTTGCATCATCGCTCTTAATTTTTCGCAAAAGCACAAAGGCCCCAATAATGACAGATGCCAATGTAAGTGGAATTTGAAGCAGAATAAAATGCAGCATAGAAATCCCAGTAATATCAATAACAAGAAGCACTCCTGGGTAGAGCGGCCACCAGTACTCCCATATATGCCGGAACCAGTAGTTAATTTTTGTCTTCAGTAAAGGGTCAAATTCTGACTTAGTATCACAATCGTCCACAAGTGGTGCCGAAAATAGTGCACCGCCAGGCATAGGCAGAATACCTATCAGGGCAGGCAAAACAGCCATTGAAGCCTTTTTAGAGATTGATTGCTGCATGGTAATGACAAGATCATTCATCACGCCGCAGTCCTTCATCTGCTGACTTAACCAGATAATCTGAATAATCACCAGCATTAGAAACATATTATTCGCAGAACTGATCCTATACCAAGCTATATTCAAAATATCCGAAACCGAATACCCACAAGAAAAAGCAAGAAAAAGTGTTGCAATCAGAACAGCATAAACAAGATTCTTATGAAAGCGACTGATTAAAACAATTAAACCTAATGAAGCTAAAACTGTAACTGTTATTGGCATATTTAGTGGTTAGTGGTTAATGGTTAGGGAAAAGGTTGATGGTCGATGGTGGATTGTTGCGTGCCTGTAGCAAAAAATGTAATAACGCATACTGAAAGTTCCCGCCTTCGCTTGTTAAACAATGTAAAACAAGCAAGGTTCATCTTTTAAAAGGGTGAAATGATTTTTCTATCAACTACTCTGTAGCCTCCAGAAATCGTTCGACATCCATTGCGGCCCGACATCCCATACCTGCAGCACTAACTGCCTGCCGATAAACACTGTCCGCGCAATCTCCAGCAGCAAAGACTCCCTCCATGTTAGTATTAGAGGAATTTGTTTTCAAATCTATATATCCCTGAGAATCTGTATCAATAAACTGCTTAAACAGTTCAGTTGCCGGAATATGCCCAAGTGCAGCAAAATACCCCTCACACTCAATAGTCGAAATCTCGCCTGTCTTAACATTCTTAATTCTCACTCCCTCAACAGCATTTTCTCCTACAATATCTTCCACTACGCTGTTCCAAGCTATCTCAATTTTAGGATTTTTCATTGCACGTTCTCCCATAATTTTAGAAGCACGTAACTGATCACGACGATGAATAATTGTTACTTTACTGGCAAACCGGGTTAAGAAAATAGCCTCCTCCATTGCAGTATCACCACCACCTAGAACAACGACAGGAACATTTTTATAAAAAGCTCCATCACATGTTGCACACGCTGTTACACCTTTATTCATAAGGCGTTGCTCAGAGTCCAGCCCAAGCCATCGAGGAGAAGCACCAGTTGCAATAATGACTGACTTTGCCTTCTTCACCTCACCTGAACCTAAGGTGATCTCATGCGGACCGCCACTACTCAAAGAAACTGAAGTTACCGTCTCATTTAAGATTTTTGTTCCGAAACGCTCAGCCTGTTTCTGCATATTGAACATTAACTCAAACCCATTAACAGGATCAATAAAGCCTGGAAAATTCTCAATATCTGTTGTCTGTGTAAGTTGCCCACCAGGAAGAGTTCCTGCAATCACAAGGGGCTTCATTTCAGCACGAGAAAGATAAACAGCAGCAGTTAAACCTGCAGGCCCACTTCCAATAATAATAACATTTTCCATAATTTTTATTCCATTCAAAATTCTGCATCATATAGACTTTGCACGGATAAAATCTTAACATTTTCTTTAAACTTAATTAGCTAGCAAAAGAAAGACAAGATATCTACCACTTACGGTATAGACACACTTAACCTAAAAAAACAAAGGAACAGAGGGTTACCCCAATGTTCCTGTAAAACTCAATCTATAATTGTCACTATTTCTTATCACCATCGAATGGGATTTCATCATTGACAAGATTCAAGGTTTTCAAACCAGCAACTGCACAGGCATCAAGTAACTGGACAAGCTTCTGATGGGATGCATTAGGACCACAATTTATAATAACAGTCTGCTCCGCATCTATTTTCCCCATTTCAATCAGCCGTCTTTTCAGATCAACTGATGCACTTGGATTATTAAATTTCAAGACTGTATTATCCAAACGATAGAGATTCAAATCCTTTTGAAGAATCGCTTGATCATTACCAGGATTAGGGTACATTCTCTTAACATGAATTGTCAAGAACGTTGGTGGTTTATCAGGAGGAGCTCCGCCAGGACTTGGAAGATTACAGCTAAGTAGCGTCTCTTCAACAATAGGCTTTTGTGTTACAATAAAATAGATAAGTAGTAGAAATACAACGTCAATCATAGCAGACATTGGGATTTCCGCATCTCCAATTTTAATTCTTTTTCGTTTTTTTCCCATTTTTATTCATCCTTTAATGCTTGAAACTTTACGGTATACAACTGTGTTTCTGTAATTGCTTCAAGAACTCTTTTGATATAACCGTGCATTGCGTTTCTATCACCACGAACAATGATTGGAACATCATGACCATACTTGTCTGCGGCAACAGTTAACATATTAGAGATTGTACCCATAGCGACAACTTGCCCGCCAATACGAATTGATCCATCACGTCTAACGTTAATAGTAATAGCTCTTGGATCTTTTTTTACAATCGGCTTACCGTGCGGCGCACTGGTCAATTTGACATTCACATCCTGAATCTCTTTATCCATTGCTGCGGTAACAACAAAGAAAATGATCAAGAGAAAAATAATATCAATCATTGACTCAATAGGAACATCCGCTTCTTTCGGCGTATCTTTTCTTCGTTTACCCATTAACAACTCCTATAAAGTATATTTTGTTCTAAATTCTTAAGAGGTGCAATGAGCACCTCTTAAAAAATATAATTGAATTACTCGTACTCTTCGTACTCTTCTTCTTCCGCTTCATCATCAACAACCTCAGCTCCACGAAGAACTTTAATAAGGTCAAGAGTCAAACTCTCCATATCAAGAATAATTCTACTTGCATTATTACGAACAAACGTAAATGCGAGAATAGCAGGTACAGAGATAAGAAGACCAAATGCTGTAGTATATAGAGCCTGAGAGATATCAAGTGCCAGGGCTGCCTGTTTTGCACCACCTGATTTTGTACCAAGAGAAGCAAATGCACTTACCATACCTGTAACAGTACCCATAAGTCCAAGCATCGGAGCAATTGATCCACAAAGGTTAAGATAGTTTACACGCTGCATAAGTTTTTCACTTTCGATTTCTGCAGCCGTTGCAATTGAGTCCATAATCACATCAAACCCTTCTGATACATTATTAAATCCAGCAGATAGAATATTTGCAAGTGGTCCAGGGCTAGATTCACAAACTTCAAGAGCTCCGCCTAGATCACCTTCATCAAGAGAGTGTCTTACGGCTGCCACAAGTTCTGGAGGCATAATTTTTGCAGAACGAATAGTAATAAATGCATCAATAATCAAACCTAATGCTGCTGCTGAAGTCGCAAAAATCATACACCAGATAAGGATACCAATCCCTCCACTACTAGCAACAATGCCAAAAAAGGAGACACCTCCTTTTGGTGCAGCTGCTTCGCCTGCTCCCTCTTCTGCTCCCTGAGCAAAAAGAGTACCTGTTGTTGCGATAAACACGCATACTGCTGCGAATACTGTCGCAGTGATTGTTGACACACGAGACATACTTTTCATAAACCTACCTCACTATTTTTAGATTAATAAAATTAATTAGCTAACGAACACACGACTATAGTACATATTACCCCATTTACAAGTCCTTAAGATAAAGACTTCCAGGATAATCTGCCCTCAATTTCTTTTCAAACTCTAAAGCTTTATTATTTTTCTCTGATTTCAAAAGTTTTATAATTTTCAATAATGCCTCTGGCCGCTCTTTTTTATTTTTAGCGTCAAAGAGAAGTGCAGTGCTTAAATACATCAATTTTGCATCTTTAACATTTGAACTTCCTCCTTTTTTCAAAAGCAGATCTCCGTACTGATTGTACCCAAAAGCAACTATGGCATTATCATTAGAAGCTAAAAGGATTTTTAATATCTTTTCAGCTTTAGAGGAGTTATCAGTCTCAACATAAAGCGTGGCTAGCAATTTTTGTGAAGGCATATAGTACCTAAGACTACTAGGATTAACAGGTTTTTTGGTGATTTTGCTCAACGTTGATATTGCCCCATTCTTGTTACCTCCAGCATAAAGAGCTTTTGCTCCTAGATAGAGACAATAGACATCCCAGCCTACAAACTTATACTTAGGGTAACACTTCTCAAGCATGGCTGCCGACTCACTGTATTTCTTTGCTTTAAACGCCGCAGTAGCCTTCTTTATATCAAGTGGCATCGAGGTATAAGCATATATGTAAGCACCTGGTTTGATCTTATGTGTTACTTTTCCCTTTTTTAACTGCAAGACTCCAATCCCATCTCCAATAATTTTGTCATAGTACTCTTTCTTACCACCCTTTTTTACAATAAAACATTTGGCTGGAGCAGAAAAGACACTACAAGTCATTGCAGTAAACAAAGTTACGGCTAAAATAGTTTTAAAACTAAAATCCATGGGTAACACTCCTTAAACTTTTTTCAAATTCTTCTTTCACACAATGTAAACTTAGCACAAGTTCTCAGTTCCGCAAATTAAATCCTCTTATTTCTTTGAATTAATTTCAGAATTTAACCAATTCCTCAGCTATTTTGCTAAAATACAGCAAGAACCAAATGACACAACTCATTAATAAAAAACCCTTAATCTTCATTTATAATTTATGTTTGCACAATCTAGGCTTTAATAAAAACTTGGCAAAATATATTTTTTGGCTATTCACCTAAATGAGTGGGTAACACTAAAAAAAAAGATCAAGAAGAGAACACGGATAATTGCGAAACACGCAGATTTTTGATATTGAATTAAAGATTAAGAGAAGAAATTAGATTAAGACAAAGATCAGGAAGAAGTTCTAAAGTTAAAGAAGTAGAAGAGAGAAAAATTTAGATTAAGACAAAGATTAAGAAAAGACGGTCAAGTACGTTAGGGATGATAGTAATCATGCCTGAAAGGCTTCTGAGGTACGTTAGACATTCCTGTCTGACATAGGGCAAGGGATGAGGAATCAAAAAGGTCCTTAAAAAGTCTTACAGGTTTTGGAAGGGCATATTTTTATATGAAAAATACCCCCACCTTGGTGGGATTTAATAGCTTGAGCCAGTTAAATCATTAGCAAGCAGAGAGAGAGAATTATCTCTTGCCCCCATAACCAGAACAGTATCACCAATCTCTGAAATTTTATCAAGATAACTCCTCAACTCATCTCTGTCACCAAATGAATAGTATGCCTTATTCCCATCGTTTTGATAAGAAAGAATGACCTCTTCTGAGGTGGGAGAAAATGAGGCGGTGCCGCCAGCATAGTAAACAGGCAGCATACAGAAAACATCTAAATCAGAGAGATTTTTCTCAAGGGCATCAAGCAGAGGATTGCGCATAAACTCTAGAGGCTTAAATCCGTGCGGCTGAAAAACAGCAATAACACGCTTGCTCCCCTCATGGGCAGTATGGATACAGGATATAATCTTTTCAACATTATGCGCATAATCGTCATATATCTTTGCACCATTTGCATTTACCCCCGCAAAATCAGATCTCCGCCATACACCGTTAAAATCTTCTATACTCTTAATCGTGGCAGCCAGAGCATCACCAAGAGTGTCAGTCAGAGTGCCAGTAAAATCAATTTTCAACAAATCCATTGCACATAACACAGCCAAAGCGTTCAGCCCTGAATGGTAGCCAGGCATAGGCAATGAGATATCGTAAACCTCCCCTCCCCCACTTTTCCCTCTAGCAAACGATGCACGACCCGGGGAATATTTTTTCATTATCCAATAAATATTGCAACCACATGATAAATCAAGTCCCCAGTTTTTATCATCAAAAACTGCTATTTCAAGGTGAGAAAAGCACTCTGAACCCAAAAGTTCATAAACCTGCCGGGAGACAACTGCTCCGGTTTTGACCTGACGCATAAATTGTTGGAACATCGTAATCAACTCAGACTCTTCATAGTGATCTGTTCCTATATTAAGGAGAAGTGCATAGTCCGGGGTATAGTTCAGAAGACTTTTATCGCTCTCATCTGCTTCAAACACAAAGAAATCACCAGAACCTGGCCGATAATTACCTGCAAGATCTGAAGAGATAAATCTATTAGACAAACCGCCCCCTATCATAACAGGATCCGTGCCTGCATTGAATAGTGCTTCAGTAAGCCATGCTGTTACCGAAGTTTTTCCGCAACTGCCGCTAACTGCAACTGTTTTTTTACCTATAGCTGCATTTATAGATAAATTCAACATCTTAGCTCTGTGCACTCTCTGAATATTGGGAGCTGCAAGAAAATCAGCATTATCATCTTCAATTGCTGTAGAGTAAACGATAAGATCTGGTCTATTAACTTTGATAAAGCTACCGTCCTGCGGATATAGAGAAATACCTCGATTTTTAAGTGCATCGAAGATAATAGCATTTTCGGGATTATCAATCGCGCGATCACTTCCAGAGACAGCAATACCACAATCACAAAGCAACTGTGCAATGGAACTCATACCAATCCCGCCAATACCGACAAAATGGACTCGGTTAAGGCGGTTAAATTCTATTTGTTGTAAAGCTTCAGTCATGGGATGTTACATAGTCTCGACATAATGCTTAAGAATACCAGCACGCAGTCCGTTCGAAGAGATCAAAAACCTTTTAAAATGAAAAAATTTCAAAAATTCTGACATTATAAGCAACCCTGCAGGCATCTCCTCAACACGGTCAAGAATCATACCAGGCACACGCTTACGTGCAGGAATATCCATCCTTGCAAGTTTTTTGGACGTTAATACCAACTCCTTACGCCTCCCCTTTATAAGATTTATGCGCTTTCTGTCATAAATCTCTTGTTCAAGCTGAATTCCTGCATAAGTGGTAATTGTCCCTCCTGTAGCAATCAGCGTAATCTTTTGATCGCCAACAAACTCATTAAGTGCTGATGCAATCTTAGAAAATTCCTTTCTCAAATAACGAATTGCTGCGAGACGTTTATAAAGGAAATAACCGACACCCAGGTCAAATTCCTCCTTCAAGCTGACACATCCAATGTCGATACTGTGCCCTGCAACCATTTGATCAAGAGCCCCCCATGAGATCTCCGTGCTCCCCCCACCGATATCAATCGTAACAACTGGACGATCCGTAACCACATCTGTAGTTGCCCCAAGATATGTATATTTAGCCTCCTCATGTCCATTCAACACCTGAGGAAAGATCTCAATCTCTTTATAGCACTGAACAAGAAAACGGTTTCTATTCTCAGCCATCCTTACAGCACTTGAAGCAGTAATAATTATATATGATGTTCCCTCCTCGAGGGCAACGGCTTTAAGTTCTTTGACTGCGGCAATTGTATGTTCAATTGCATCATCGGAGAGCATTCGTTTGGTTTTTACATCTTTTCCCAGCTTGGTAAGCGCATAGTGCTCATCAAGGAATTCAATTGTACCGTCTGGGTAACAATTTGCAATAAGAAGAACAATCGAGTTACTCCCGATATCTATAGTCGCTATTTTTTTGACACTTTCTGAAGTCATTATTTGCACCTTAAGACAAATTAATAATTTATTTTTCTATAAAAATCGGTATAAAAATATAACAGAAGACACAATTCACCCGTTTCCCTACTCTTTCAAGGCTGTTTTCTAAAAAAATAGCATTAATTTGTAAGTTTTTTCCTATTTCAAGCAATAAATCGCCAATTTATGCGTTGTAACCATATAGAACAGGCTCAATACGCAATACGACCGTAAACAAAGTAAAGAGTTTATCAATTTACAAAAAAAACAAAAAAATTATGCTGTGCTGATTTTTTTGCTATTTTT
>JAUUYH010000159.1 GCA_030590505.1 Kiritimatiellota bacterium | reverse complement strand
TATATAGCTCCGGTGGTTATGAAATCAATATTCGTTAATCTTCCACTGTTTTTCTTCTTTTATAATATCTAAGCTGGCAAGCTTCTTCCCTTTGAACTCGATGAGCAACTTTCCTTCGTTCTTCTTCCCTGCTTTCTCTGCTTGAAAAGTGATGAAGAAATCCTCTGGTTTGCAGTCACCTAATTCTTTGTCGAAGCCCTTCTTATATTTGCCCAGGATTTTTTCCCAGCCTTTCTTGGCCATTCTCTTCTGCATTTTCTTTGAATAGACCGCCTTGAAAGCTTCAAGATCCGATTCTTTGATCGCCTTGATCCATCCGATAAAGGGTTTATGTTCTGGTGGTGGATTACTCTTATTGGGTTCAGCGGCAGCCATACAGACACCGATCAACAGCAAAAGCACTGTGGTAAATGATGCTATTTTCATAATTTTCTCCTTTTTATAACATCAAAATCAGGTTGCAGCGGTACGCTGACGTCCTGCTTTGTTTTGTTAGGTCTTTGTTGTGATTAACCATAAATCCCAACGACTTTTCCATCAGATTTTCTTATAAATATCTGTAATTTTTCATTACTGTTTTTGATTTCAACTCCTATCTCATAAATAATGATTTCATCCTTAAGGTCTTTATGCTTTCCTTTAGTTTTATTTATTTCCTTGATAGATGTTATTTCAATACTTTGACTTCCATTTTGTTTTACAATTTTACCTAATTCTATTCTTAATTTATCAATATCTTTAACTATTTTTTTTCTGTCATATGAAAATGGAATTCCCGATAATTCTAAAGATGATTCAACATCTCCTGAAAAGATTTTTACCATAAATGTTTTCGCGGTCTTTTCATTTTTCTCATCCGCAAAAATTAATGTAAATGGGAATAACACTAAATAACTAATTAAAATCATTTTCTTCATAGTAGAGGTTCCTTTTTTATTGTTTATTATAGACCAACGTTTATCTTCACTGGCACCGCTTTAGCCCGACCCGTGCAAGATGTTGTTATGGT
This sequence comes from Kiritimatiellota bacterium, assembly GCA_030590505.1. GTDB lineage: Bacteria > Verrucomicrobiota > Lentisphaeria > Victivallales > JAADHT01 > JAUUYH01. The sequence continues at coordinate 5,080 of JAUUYH010000159.1, read as the reverse complement.
TGCTCCATTATTTCGACATGCTGAACATTCACTATCGTATGGCACGGTACTTGTGAGTCCAATTTGGCCAATTTATCAGAGTGCCAGATGTCAGCCTTAACCAAAACGGTCTGGCCATTGTACTTGCCTTTGTCCAGCTGGTGGGCAAAGATAACGGAGGCTTTGCCGACAATTAGCTTAGAAGGGTCCCATTTACGATTGGTACCAAGATCAAGTTTGCCAACCAACGTCACACTCTCTGCGCCCCCTCCGGATCTAATTGCTTCCAACAAAGTGTTCAAGCTCTTTTCTGTTCTTATGATCTCCGACTGTCCCATATCACTGAGTTCAGTCTTGGTGGTCGTTTGCTCCGTCATATTTGAGCATGAAATCAAGAACATCATTATTGCTGACATCACGACAATCACTGCTCTCTTCATTATTATTCCTCCATAACGATTTTAGATCTGGGATGGTGGTACACCGTTACCAAAATCTTTTTGTTATAATATTTATTCTTATTTCGATCATATTCTTTTCAGACTATGATCCCGGCTATGTGACTATAATAATTCGTTACTTAATTAAATAATAGCGTCAGAATGTAAAAAGAATGTAAAAAATTATGCATCTCTATTTATTAAGACGAAATAAATACAGAATTCTTAGACGACTTTTGATTTTTTCTGTTTTTTTATAACTCCTAGCTCATGTGCGGAGCGTTAGCTACGTTACATGATGCTATCTTGATATACGCTTTATCCATTTTCTTTTCAATGTCTAATGCGTATGGTTAATTGTTTTTTCTTTCTCTTCGTTTTAATATATCATTTATTTGCGAATTACGCAATAAATCTATCGAAATCTTTTGACTTTTCTCTCGTATCTCATATAGATCATGTATCAGTGTGGAGCGAGGTGGACCTGCTCCTATTTTGTAGCCTTACGTAGGACGGATTTCAACCCGTCACAAAGATAACGTTGCAAGCAAAAGAACAGTCTGTAAGGCTTTATTTTTTGCCTTTTTTTTAGTGTGTTGTTTGCTTGCTAATGCGTTGGGGACAACGCATGCTACTTAAGAGAATGAAGAAGTGGAAAAGAAGAAGGAAATTAGAGTAAGACAATGAGTAAGAAGTTCTGAAGTTCTGGAGTGCTGGAGTTCTAAAGTTGAAGAAATGAAGAGAAGAAAGAAATTAGAGTAAGACAATGAGTAAGACAAAGATTAGGGGGAAGAATTTGCGAAATTCGCATATCAAATTGATTCCCGCCAAGGTGGGTTTTATTCATGTATCTCTAACTTTTTTTGTCTTTACTCTGTATCTGTATCTACGAGGATTTCGCGGTTTGCCCCACCGGTAGATGGTTGTGGACCGATAATTCCGCGTTCTTCAAGCTGATCAATAATATCTGCAGCACGGTTGTATCCAATTTTCAGTCGGCGCTGGATATAGCTAGTACTTGCCTTCTTTTCAGTGAATATTATTTCAAGTGCACGTTTGATATTTTGATCATCATCAGGTTTTAGATATTTACTAATTGCAGGGGATGCAGAACCAAGAGGTGCTTCACTATCACCTGTGCCTGCTCCTGTGCCTGCTGTGCCTGCTGTGCCTGTATCTGCCGCGGCTTCCGCTTCATCTTTATCGATAACTACACCGTCGAAGAACTCCTGCTGTGTCTGGTCGGCTACAAAGTTTACGACTGCTTTAATCTCATCATCTGAGACCCATGCACCTTGAATACGGTCAAGGTCTGAACATCCTGGAGGCAGAAAGAGCATGTCTCCCTGTCCAAGTAGATTTTCAGCACCAGGCTTATCTAAAATCACACGACTATCAATGTTGGATCCTACTCGGAATGCTATTCTCGATGGTAGGTTGGCCTTAATTACACCTGTAATAATATCTTTCCTCGGAGTCTGCGTTGCCAGAATCATGTGGATACCTACGGCACGTGCTTTTTGTGCGATTCTCGCAATAGATGTTTCGACATCCGCTTTGGCGATCATCATAATATCTGCAAGCTCATCAATCATAATCACTATGTACGGTAGTGATTGTGGAATAATCTTACCATTTTGATCTTTTATTGGTTCATCTTCAAGCTTTCTGGAATTAAATGACTCAAGATTTCGGACCCCCACTTTACTTAGCATCTGATAACGTGACTCCATCTCATTAATGGCCCATCGCAGAGCAAGTGGAACACGTTTTGGGTCATTGACAATTGGTGTAATCAGGTGTGGCAGGGTTTTATAGATCTCAAATTCGACAACTTTTGGATCGACCATAATCAGGCGCAGCTCTTTGGGGGAAAATCGATATAGCAGGCTCATTATAATCAAGTTCATACATACACTTTTTCCACTACCGGTAGAGCCGGCAATCAGAAGATGCGGAGCTTTTGCCAAATCTGTAACTTCGACTCTGCCAGTTACATCTTTTCCGAGAATAATAGGAATTCCTGCACGAGAATTTGTCCAATAATCTGATTCCATCATCGCCCGTGCTGAGACTGCTGTTGATTTTGGATTTGCGACCTCTACTCCAACGGCATTTTTCCCTGGAATTGGTGTAAGAATACGAATACTCTTTGCCTGCAGATCCATTTTTATATTGTTGCTGAGATTACTTATCTTTTCAACCTTAACTCCTGGTTCCGGTGTAATCTCATAGCGTGTAACACGCGGCCCTACGACGGCACCGGTAACTGTTGCATCGACTCCGAAACTGTCTAACGTTGATTGCAGAATTCTCTTCTGTTTTTTTACAAAATCTTGTCCTCCAGTCGATTCCACTTTGGCCTTCTGTAGTAGCGAAAGTGGTGGGAGCGTATATGGAGTATCGTTAAACGCACCACCTGTTGATTGAGTTGATGTACTTTTTGCAGGAAGAGGTATCGGTGTCGGTGCAGGTGGTGGATGAAGTTTCTCCTCATCCTTTTCAATAATATCGTCTTCGGAGATCAAAGATTCCCGCTGTTTTCTTAAATCGTCCTTAATGCGTTCACGCTCAAGCTCCTCTTCACTCTTTATCTTAATATCTTCCTTTGTTTTAAGGTCTTTATTGGCCTTTGGAGCTGCAGCTCGCTTTTTCAGTACCCTTATAACAGGGAGCCAGTCTGCAATAAATACAAAGATTACACCTGTAATAAGCAGAACGGAGCCGACAATAAGTGTACCTACCATTCCGATAACACTTCGTAGGAGTCCGACTGATGCTGAGTTTTCTGGTGCTGCAATTTTTTGCCCTAAAAGTCCGCCCGAGAGTGCGGATCCTGGTGCCTCTGAGTGACCAAGCCCTATTGTTTGAGTAATATTGCATAATGCTTCGGGCCACATAGCAAAAAGTATTGTTGTTCCTGCGATAATCGCAATAAGTGAACCTATATAACCGCGGCGTTTGACTGGAATAGGAATGGTTGGACGCAGTGCGCATAGAACAAGAAACAGTGTCAATGGATATGCCGCAAGTCCGAACATATAGAGCATAGACATTGCGATATTCGCACCAGCGGGACCGATCCAGTTTTTAAGTGGTGCATCGATACCATTCGCAAGAACATTTAGGTCATCTCTACTGTGAGAAAAAAGCGATAATAGAAGTAGTATGACAAGGATAATCAGAAAAGTATGCCTAAATCTGAATCCGCCTTCATCTTCTAGTTCCGGCTTTTTTCTCTCTTTTTTTACTGTATCATCCATAAGTACACTCTTTTTCGTTAATTAATAGATAAAAGATATATTAAAAATCTTAAATAACAACCTGTTTTACACAGCCTTAGCAGTAGTCTCTTTATTTTTTTGATAAATCTGCATTTATAAGTAAAAATTTAAGAGCCTGATCCACATTTGAGACAAAAGTAAAATCCAGTTTTTTTCTTACATCATCTGGTATATCATCAAGATCCTTACGATTCTTTTCAGGTAGCACAACAGCCTTTATTCCGGCACTGAGTGCTGCAATGACCTTCTCTTTTATGCCTCCAACTGGCGTAACCTTTCCGCGTAGCGTAATCTCTCCGGTCATAGCTGTTTCTGGACGCACCGCCCTATTCGTTAAGTGGGAAATCAGAGCCGTTACAATTGTTACTCCTGCGGATGGCCCGTCTTTTGGTGTTGCACCGTCAGGGACGTGAATATGAAAATCTTTATTTGCGAAAATCGCATCTTTAATTTTGTATTTTTTACCACGACTTTTTACTAAACTGAATGCAGCCTGCGCACTCTCTTTCATTACATTCCCCAGTGAACCTGTCAACTGTAAATTTCCTTTTCCTGGCATTGATGTAACTTCAACAGGCAAAATCACGCCTCCAACACTGGTCCATGCCATGCCTGTGGCCAGCCCTATTTCAGGAGTTGTTTCCACTTCATCCTGAAGATATACTTTGGGGCCAAGGTATTCAGCTAAATCTTCACTTTTTACTGTAGTGCGAATTTTAGGATCAATCTCACCTTCAACAATTTTTCTTGCTATTTTTCTGCATACTTTCCCGAATGTCCGTTCAAGTTTACGTACTCCAGCTTCACGGCAGTAATATATAACAATATCTTCAACCGTCTTCATGGGAAAGAAGAGTTGAGATGTTTTAATCCCGTTATCTTTCAACTGTCTTGGAATTAGAAATCGTTTTGCAATATGCTTTTTCTCATTTGCCGTATAACCTGGCAGGTGCATAATCTCCATTCTATCTAGCAATGCTGGAGGAATCGTGTCTGTTATGTTTGCTGTTGCAATGAATGTGACTGCACTGAGATCAAAATCAAGTTCTAGATAGTGGTCATTAAATGTGTTATTCTGTTGAGGATCAAGCACCTCAAGCAGGGCAGATGCCGGGTCTCCGCGAAAATCCGTACCAATTTTATCAATCTCATCAAGCATAAATAGCGGATTCCCACTTTTTACCCTTTTCAGCCCCTGAATAATGCGGCCGGGCAGAGCTCCGACGTAGGTTCTGCGATGTCCGCGAATCTCTGCTTCATCTCGAATTCCACCAAGCGACATACGTACAAATTTGCGTCCCATAGCTTTTGCGATGGATTGCCCGAGGGATGTTTTTCCAACTCCAGGCGGTCCTACAAAGCATAAAATTGGAGATT
>JAUUYH010000138.1 GCA_030590505.1 Kiritimatiellota bacterium | reverse complement strand
TTTAGCATTTCGCTTAAGGTTGGAGTGTCAATAAAAGAAATACAAGATTTCTACCGCTTGCGGTATATACGGGGAATATTATGAAAATAGCAGTTGACGGTATGGGGGGAGACAATGCGCCAGCAGTAGTTGTTGAGGGCGTTGCTGATGCTCTTAAACGCTATAGTGGAATAGAAGTTCTACTGGTTGGACATGAGAAAAAACTTGCTCCATTCATAAAAAAAAATCATCTGCAAAATAACCCTAACCTCAAGGTTGTACATGCTGAACAAGTAGTGGAGATGAATGACTCCTCTATAGCCGCAATAAGGGCAAAAAAGAACTCTTCAATTACTGTCGCCGCTACACTTGTAAGCAAAGGTGAGGCGGATGCTGTGGTAAGTGCAGGTCATACTGGTGCCGCTGTTGCAGCGACAAAAGTTAAGATGCGCATGCTTCCAGGAGTTGCAAGGCCTGCTATCGCTATAATTATGCCTGCTCAACAGGGGCCCTTTATTATGTTGGATGCTGGTGCAAACGTTGACTGCAAGCCTATACACCTTGCGCAATTCGCAGTTATGGGAGAAGCATTTGCGAGATTAGCATTTAGTACACTTCGCCCACGAATAGGACTGATAAGCGTAGGAGAAGAGGATGTCAAGGGGAACGATCTTACAAAAGAGACATTTAAAATATTATCTGATATGCCGATTAACTTTATCGGAAACGTTGAGGGTAATGCAATATTTGATAAAGCGGCAGACGTTGTGTTATGTGATGGTTTTATAGGGAACGTTCTCTTAAAATCCACTGAGAGCATGGCTCGTGCGGCAATGTTCTGGATGAAAGAGGCATTTACAAAGAATCCTCTACGTCAAGCAGGGGCTATTTTACTGAAAAATGCATTTCGTGAACTTAAATCAATAGGAGATTCTGAAGAGTATGGTGGTGCACGCTTATTAGGTGTAAATGGAATCTGCATTATCGGACACGGATCTTCTTCAGCTAAAGCTATTCGCAATGCGATTCGAGTAGCTGAAGAGTCAGTGAAGTTTGGAATCAATAAACATATAATTGAAAGTATTGCCGAAGCTGGCATTGCTGTAAATAAACCGGAGTAACTATAATGGGGATAAAAATTCTTGGAACAGGCTCTTATGCTCCTAAGCGTATCTTAACAAATGCTGATCTTGAAAAAATAGTGGATACATCAGACGAATGGATACGTACCCGCACAGGTATTGAAGAGCGGCACATTGCTGCAGATAATGAAACCGCATCAGATATGGCGGAAAAGGCTGCAAATAATGCCCTTGATATGGCAGGAATTTCCGTTGATGAAATCGATCTTATAATTCTTGCTACAGTTAGTGGCGATCGCCCTTTTCCTAGTACTGCATGTATTCTTCAAAAGAAAATTAAGGCAAAAAATGCTGTATGTTTTGATGTACAAGCAGCATGTAGCGGTTTCCTCTTCGGAATTGAAATTATTAACTCAATGATGAATAGTAATCCTAATTTTAAGAAGGCACTGGTTATCGGTGTTGAAAAAATTACATACCTTACCGATTGGAAAGATCGCAATACATGTATCCTCTTCGGTGATGGTGCTGGTGCAATGGTGCTAGAGCATAAGGACGGAGCAAGTGGTGTAATTGCAAGTAAGATTGCTACGGATGGAACTTATACTGATATTCTCGAAGTTCCAGCAGGTGGTTCAGCAAAGCCGATTGATGAAAAAGTCCTTGAAGAGCGTTCTCAGTATATAAGAATGCAAGGTCAGGAGGTCTTTAAATTGGCTGTTACTTCAATGGTTAACGCCTCAAAAGAGGTTCTTGAACAGGCAGGAATGGAGGCTTCGGATATTCGATGGCTCGTGCCGCATCAGGCAAATTTGAGAATCATAAAAGCAGTAGGGAAGCGTCTTGGACTTACAGAAGAAAATGTATATATTAATGTAAATAAATATGGTAATACTTCTGCCGCATCAATTCCCATCGCTGTGGATGAACTTGTTAGGGCTGGAAAGATTGAAAGAGGTGAATACTTGCTTCTTACAGCGTTTGGAGCGGGGTTGACATGGGGTGCATCACTTATTCAGTGGTAAAAGCACTCTTCTGTTTTTGAGTATCTCATTTTTTGACTCCTGTTGAATTTTTATTAATACATTAAGTGAAATGTATTGATTATTTACAACTCTTAAGCTTTAATTCAGAGAACGGAGATTTAACGGTAAGCAGATACTTATGATAGCAGATCAATAGAATTCCTAACTTACAGAACACTAAAATCGTACATAAAGGATATTTTTAATATGGCAAATAATAGTTTTTCAGAGATGGATAATTTTACTCCGAGGGCCAAACAAGTTCTTCTTATTGCCCGAAATGAGGCACAAAGACTTAACCATGATTATGTAGGTAGCGAACATCTCCTGCTAGGCCTGATAAGTCTTGGAGAGGGGGTTGCAGTTGAAGTGCTTCGTTCGATGGGGCTTAATCTCGAAGAGTTACGCCTGGAGGTGGAAAAAAGTTCTGGCTCAGGTGGTGGTACTCTTATGGAAGGAGAATTACCCTTCTCTCCACGATTGAAAAAACTTTTTATTTTTTCTGCGAAAGAGGCAAAAGGGATGAACTATAATTTTATCGGAACAGAACATCTTTTGCTTGCCATACTACGTGAAGGCGAAAGTGTTGCAGCACGTATCCTTAAAAATTTGAAAATTGATATTGAGAAGGTGCGTCAGGAGGTAATAAAAGCTCTTGACCCAGATTTTCTTCCTGAACAGGAGGATGGCGGGTTTGCCCCATCTGAAAAATCAAACTCTTCTAGTGGCGATATGCCTGCACTTAAAGCTTTTGGAAGAGATTTGACTGAACTTGCTGCAAAGGGAGAGCTTGATCCAGTTATCGGTCGCGAAGATGAGATTGAACGTCTCGTACAGGTACTCTGTCGCAGAACTAAGAATAATCCAGTCCTTATCGGGGAAGCTGGAGTTGGTAAAACCGCTATTGTCGAGGGCCTTGCACAATCTATTATCAATGGCAATGTTCCCGATATCCTACATAATAAAAAGGTCTATGCACTTGATCTTCCGTTAATGATTGCTGGGACAAAATACCGTGGTCAGTTTGAGGAAAGAATTAAAGCTGTTATGGATGAAATTCGTAACTCAGGCAAGGTTATACTTTTTATGGATGAACTCCATACAATTGTCGGCGCAGGTGGTGCAGAGGGTGCAATGGATGCCTCAAATATCATTAAACCAGCTCTCTCGCGTGGTGAACTTCAGTGTGTCGGTGCTACAACAATGGATGAGTATCGCAAATATATCGAAAAAGATTCAGCTCTAGAACGTCGTTTTCAGTCCATAATCGTTAATCCACCATCCGTTGATGAAACTTTTCTTATTCTCAAGGGACTGCGTCCGCATTATGAGAAACACCATAATGTCAAATATTCTGATGACTCCCTCCTCAGTGCATCTAAGCTTTCTGAACGCTATATCAGCGGAAGATTTCTCCCTGATAAAGCTATTGACCTTATTGATGAAGCTGGTGCCCGCGCTCGAATTAAGGTGTCGTCAACACCACCAGATGTTTCAAAAATGGATAAACGATTAGTGGAACTTAAGAAAGCCAAAGAAGAGGCAGTCGTCAGTCAGAATTATGAAAATGCAGCTAAATCCAGGGATGAAGAGAAGAAGTTGAAGACTGAAATTGAAGATGTTCTTGACAAATGGCGTAAGAAGTCTAAAGAGAATATCCCTGTAATTACCACCAGTGAAATTGCTGAAGTGCTCGGTAAACTTACTGGTGTTCCTGTCAGGAAGATGGAGGAGAAAGAGAACGAACGTTTGCTTAACATGGAAAATGAGATTGCAAAAATTGTCGTAGGGCAGGTCGAAGCTGTTTCAGCTATATCAAGAACCCTTAGACGCTCAAGGGCGGATCTGAAAGATCCAAAACGTCCTATCGGCTCTTTTATCTTTCTCGGCCCTACCGGTGTAGGGAAAACGCTGCTCGCTAAAGCACTCGCAGAATTTATATTCGGGGACTCAGATTCACTTATTCAGATCGATATGTCGGAGTATATGGAGAAATTCAATGTTAGCCGTCTTGTCGGTTCACCTCCGGGATATGTCGGACATGATGAGGGCGGACAGCTTACCGAAAAAGTGCGTCGTCGGCCATATTCTGTTGTGCTATTTGACGAAATTGAAAAAGCCCATCCTGATGTAATGCACATGCTTCTTCAAATCCTAGAAGAGGGTAAGATGACAGATAGCCTTGGTAGAAAAATAGATTTCCGAAACACAATCATCATTATGACAAGTAATGTCGGTGCAGAAAAATTACTAAAAGGCGGTTCTATCGGTTTTGGTGGCGGTGATTTTGATGACTCGTTCGAGAAAATAAAAGAGCAACTTCTTGAAACTGCAAAAAAGACCTTCAAACCTGAATTTCTTAATCGTGTAAATGAGATCATTGTATTTAAACGACTGGCTAAGAAAGATCTGGAAGATATTGTTCAGATTGAAATTGCTCATATTATAGAGAGAACAAGTCATCATAATATTGCCCTGAAAGTTGATCAGTCAGCTATTGATTTTCTTATTGATGTAGGATATAAACCAGAATACGGAGCAAGACCGCTAAAACGTGCAACTGAAAGATATATCGAAGATCCGCTTGCCGAAGAGATCCTTCGTGGTAAAATTAAGAACGGACAGAATATAACAGTTACTGTAGATAACAAAAAAGTCCTCTTCTTTCCAGATAATCCACCGAAGAAAAAAACACGCAAAAAGAGTGTCGAAAAGGGGAAAAACAAAGAGAATTAAGCCATTGTGGTATAAGCTGAGTTTTTAGTATGCTAAAATCTCTAATAGTATATCCGCCTCTGGCGGACATAGAATAGAAAAAAATGAAGAAATAGAAGAGGTTGGTGTTGGAAGAGGTGCATCGTTGCCTTTAGATTAAGACAAAGATTAGAATCACTATCAACCCGCTCTTTCATAATTCCTACCGAGGGAAGAATGTACAGGCAGGGATGCCCGTACTACAGAGTAAAAAGGGAGACAGGTAGGCTCGATTATTCATTGAGTTGTATCTTACTCTGTTGTCCTTATGGTGTTATTCTCTGGAATTAGAACAATCACGTATTTGAGAGCATCAAAATCGACAGCTGGTGTGACATTTGCTTCGGCATTCAGGTTATTTACAATCTTAACTCTTCCTAATATATTGCCGATAAATAGTCCGCTTGGAGTTGAATGATAAGTTGGGGTGCACTTTGTTTTTTCGGATTCTCTGCAAAGTCCAGAAGTTAAGACGGCAGCTTTTGTTTTGTAGTTTTTTGATAGCGGTAGGTAGGCAATTTTTATAGACGGTGAAGCATTGTTTATTCTACCCCCCTTTAGAATTCCCGCTGCTTGAGCATCCTCAATAATTACACTTAGGTTACAGTTTTGGCCGATTATTGTCTCTACCTGAGAAGAGTTGGGCGTGATCTTTGATATTCGGCCGACTACTGCAAAATTGTAGTTGTTTTTCCCCGTATTAGAGATTTTACTAAGTACAATACACCCTGGTTTTATTCCCATTTTAGAGCCTTGATTTATCGAAAAATGTTCATACCACGATGCGGGATCGCGTAGGTATATTTGTGCAAAAATACATTTATAACCAGGTATTGATCGGATTTTTAAAAGGTCTTCAAGCCTCTTTTTATCATTTTTTACAGAGTTGAGTAATTCAAGGCGGGCAAGTTGTCTGTCATTTGTCTTTTTTTGCTGTATCAATTCAGCAATGAGTTCATCTTTTGTCTTCTCTGATAGCGGTTTTGATGAATAGGTATTCTTCTCTGAGGTGGCTATGGGATTGATAAATGGTCGAAAGAAGCCTGTAGTTGTTTTATAGAATAGATTTTGAAAAATCTGCAGACTCAATACAGTCGATAGCAGTGCCAGTACAAGAACAATCCCGATTATAGTTTTTCGCTTAATCATTAATTCCCTTGCTCTGTATGCCAGTTATCTCTTTTGTCCAAATAATCCGTTAATTCGGGCCAACGTTGTCTCTCAATCTTTTTTATCTCTTTCAGTGCATTTATTTCTGCATGATACCTGTAACCAATGGGAACAAATGAATTCTCTGTTTTAGTCATATAGGATTCCAGCTTATTTTGTTTCTCTAGTACACTATAGAATTTCTGCTTCTCCTTTAAGTATTGTGTGCGAAAGCCCTCCTGTAGCGATTTACTATCTTTCGCTACTTTTAGGAGATCCAGACTTCGCTGCATTTTATAAATAGGATCCTGTAGAGGGATGGGGATTGCAAATGCTATTCTTATAAGGTCTCGTTGCTTGTTTATTAACAGACTTCCTAGATTTAGAATCTCGTCCAGTTTCTCTGGCAACTCCTCTATCTTGCAAAAACGCTCCTCTGTCTCTCCATCTTTCTTCTCTCCTGTTTTTGCAGTGTAACTTACTACTTCTGCTTTTATGAATAACTTTTCTGCATCTGTCGCATTGCATGGAGTAAAGGTATTGACTGATGCGAGCCTGAAATTGTAGTTTAACCATTTTTTAAGAATATCGCTGCTATCAATATCTGAATCTTGAACATTCATGTGACTTTTCAATTCATATACCTTTTTTGTCAAAACAATTTTAAAGAGCTCTTTTGAGTCGATACCTTTATTCGCAAGTTCAATGATATTAGGGATTAGCTTTTTTCCGCCCGACAGCCTTAATACTGCATCAAGAATAATCTCAGAAGCCTCAATAAATATTTCATGAGCATTGATCTCTTTAGGAGGTTGTCTGTTTTGAGCCATTGCCAGCCAGTTTACTTTGGCGTCTGATAGAACCAACGCATGGACACCCGGATATGATATTGTTCCAGGGATTATGATTTTTCTTTGCCGCCTCTCTACTTTTCTTAAAATAGCATGAGTCATCCATAGAGGAATTACCTTAACATTCTCTCCATTGGAAATTCCCGATTTTTTTAGAATTATCGCAGCAATAATATTTGATAGAACGGCATCGTTAT
>JAUUYH010000022.1 GCA_030590505.1 Kiritimatiellota bacterium | reverse complement strand
GAAGACAACTTATGCTGCAATGGTTTCCAATTTGGATGAAAATGTTGGTAAGGTTATATCAAAATTAGAGGAGTTGGGGATTGCAGAAAATACCCTGATTATTTTTGCAAGTGACAATGGTTCAATGCAGGAGGGTGGTTTTAAGCGTGCATGGTTCAAGTCCAGCGGTGTACTTCGAGGTGGTAAGCGTGATCTCTATGAAGGTGGAGTTCGAACACCAATGATTGCCTATTGGCCATCCGTAATCAAGGCTGGACAGACAAGCGATCACATCTCCGCATTTTGGGATTTTCTTCCAACTGCTTGTGACATAGCCGGAGCGAAAACACCAAGCAATACTGATGGTATTTCCTATTTGCCTACTTTATTAGGAGAAAAGCAAAAAAAACATAATACGCTTTACTGGGAATTTTTTACACAAGGAGGGAAACAGGCCGTTCGCAAAGGAAAATGGAAGGCAATAAGATTAAATGTTAGTAAAAATCCAGCAGGTAAACTTGAACTGTATAATCTTGAAGAAGATATTTCAGAGAATAATAATGTCGCAGATCAATATCCTGAAGTTGTAAAAGAGATGGCAGACTTAATGAAATCAAGTAGAACGGAAAGCCGAATCTTTAAATTTGTAAAGAAAGTAAAAAAGAAGAAGAAAAAGTGACATTACTTCGTCATCACCTCCGAGAAAAATTGGAGGCAGTTCTTTTATTTGAGGTTTACTGAACTTTTTGTTAGCTTTTAGTTTTTTTGGGGAGAGTGATCCTTACCTATTATAGAGAGTTAATTCGTCGCATTTTTGCGTTAACCCGTTCTCCCCTTCTAGTGCAGTTAAATAGAAAATTAAGTCGAGGATCAGATATTGATAATTTAATACTTCACTGCTTTAAAAATCTAACAAAAGAAGTATACTGATAATGAATATAATAACACCGTTACTAGGGAATTTGTCACTAGGGAATTTTAATAAAGTGAGTGAAATACCGCGTTGCGTCATGACTCACAAAACAAATAATGGAGACAATGATGCTGAAATCTATACTATGTGGAGCAATGTTAATGCCTATAGCCAATAACTCGCTGAATGCTCTTGAGGTTGAAAGCACCCCAGCCCCGACATTCGTTTATGTGCACGGATTTGGTGAGGGTGGTAAGAAATCAATCCCTTTTGAGAAACAGTTAAACAACAGTCTTGAGGATCTTGGGCAAAAATCAGATGTTAAAGCATTTATTTATTCAAAAGCCAAAATCAACTTTACCAACGTGTTAAAACAATGGCAAAGTGAAAAAGCGCTAGCAGATAAATCGGGCCTCAAACTATATGAAGAGGTGCTTCTACCGCTTGAAGAAAAAGGTGTGCCGTACTCTCTCATCGCTTATAGCCTCGGGACTCGCGTTGTGGCAGATTGTCTGGAACAGTCAAAAGCAAAACTAAAACACCTCAAGGGAATATATTTTGTTGGTTCAGCGCTCCCGCACGATGTCACAATTAATCGAGCAATGCTACCAGTTGATATGAAAATCGTGAACTACCACTCTTCAAATCTCGACTATATTCTAAAAATATCATTTCGCGTTGCAGAAGGTAAAAATGCTGGTGGAGAAGTTGGATTTGACGATTCTACAGTTTTTAAAAACATGAGAACCGTCTGCACCCATGCGAGAAAAGGTGGCCCTATAACACGAGATTACTCTGATATGGCAGAAGCAATTATTTACCTCTCATACTTTAATGAAAACAAAATAATTGATGGTGATCCATTGCCATACAACTTGAAGTCCAGGGTTCTATCTGGTTCAATTCATTGGAATGATTTGATTGAACTGAAGCATACCGAGTTGGGGAAAATCCTAATTCAACAGAATGTCAATACTGGCCATTATAGAGCAGTTAATATTGATGCCGATGGCACCAGAACGCGCATAGCCTGGGGAGGCAACATGCACACTATTCTAAAACACTTAGGTTTTATGTAAAACGTCATGAAACAAAGAGGAAGTGGGTGACAGATATTATATATAAACCATCTGTCCCCTTTGTTTGCCTATTTTTTGTTCTTGACTTGACAATATGACCTTGATGGAGGATGTTATGATAGATAAGCGATAAGTGAAAAAATGCAGCATTTGAAATATTGGAGTGAATACGATAGGCACAATTCAAATGCTTAGAAGAGGAATACAGAAGAATTTTAAGGATGGTAGATGAGGTGTGGATGGGGGGAGGAGGCAAATAGATATACCGCAAGTGGTAGATATCTTGTCTTTCTTTTGCTAGCTAATTAAGTTTAAAGAAAATGTTAAGATTTCATCCGTCTGAAGTATAACTCCGATGTTTGTTTTAAAAGATAAAGCTTGTGCCTGTGTGGCATTCTCGGAAAATATTCGGGTTCTTTGCGTAGAGGTAAGCTGAAGAGAGCCCGCCACTGCAGTGGCATGGTGCAAAGAGTTGCACTTGGTATTTTTTTAAGACTGAAGCAGTAAAATCAAGTTGTGCGAAGTTCGCATTTCTCAGGTGAGTGCCTCCGATAACGGCGTAGATTGTCTCTGTTTTTGCTAATTTCGCAATATAATCGATGGTATTTGCGAATCCCGCATGGCAGCAACCGAGCAGCACAACAACGCCTTTTTCGGTATTGATGTAAAGTGCTTGATCATCACGCATGATATCTGGATTAGATGTTGTTTTATCCAGATAGAATTTTGTTGAACGGTTCTCTATTGAATTTGTTCGGGGAATCTCTCCGGTACATGAAATATTCTCAGTAATCTTAGTCGGTTTTTCTGTAAAAATAAGATTTGTATCGAGTTTCTGAAGATAGTTCCTGTTGTTTTTAGATATTCCAATATATTTGAATACTGTTGAGCTTTTAGAAAATTTTGGCTCGAGAGCTGCAGGATGTGCATAAACTTGGATCTCTGTATTCAAGCATTTTGCCAGATGCTCAAGTCCACCTGTGTGATCATAGTGACCATGACTTAAAACTAGTGCGTCTATCTTTTCTGGATTAAGGTTCATAACCTTTATGTTATGCTCAAGGATTTCCCCCTTGCCAGTGTCGAAAAGAACTGTTTTATTGTCACTGCGTATTACGAATGAGAGCCCGTGCTCTCCCAGAAAAGTCTGGGATGCACGGTTTTCAACAAGTACACTGATTTTTAGCTGTGTCATTTTTTATAAGGCCACATTAGAATTCCACCATCCATCACACGGACATTTTTAAATCCAGCATGATTCAGGATAAGTGCGGCTTCATAACCTCTTAGAGATATTTTGCAGAAAGCGATAATTTCGACACTCTTATCGTCTCCAAGTTGTGCAAGTTCTCCGCGTAATTTTCCGAGCGGGATATTCAGTGCTGTATCAATTTTCATCATCTCTAGCTCTGCAGGACTGCGAACATCGAGAAGAATAAATTTATCACCATTCTCCATTTTTTGCATAACCTCTTTTGAGCTGACACCATCCATTTTTCCGTCAATCTTATTTCTAAGAATATTTGCTGCGGTAAGGATATTATCTACAGCGGGAGCGTATGGAGGGGCATAGGATAGGTCAAGGTTTGCTAATTGATCAATGGTCATTTCTGCGGTTATCGCAGTTGCCGCTACATCAATACGTTTATCTGCAACCCCGAGTCCAATTCCTTGAGCGCCTAAAAGTTTGCGTGTATTTTTATCTGCAATCAGTTTTAGTAACAGTGGTTTTGCAGTTGCGAGAAAATGTGCTTTATCTGGAGCTGGTGCAAGAGCGATTACAGGGTCAAAACCTGCCTCTTTCGCAGCTTTTTCCGATAGCCCCGTTCTTGCAGTTGTGTAATCAAATATTTTGCAGACACTTGATCCGATAACTCCTTGGAATTGATCATTTATACCACAGATATTATTTGCGGCAACACGTCCCTGTTTATTTGCAGTTGAGCCAAGCGGAATATAGCATGGCTTGCCAGTAACAAGATTTATACACTCAACGCAGTCACCCGCAGCAAAAATATCTGCATTTGATGTTTGCATTTGAGGATTAACACTTATTGCTCCTGTTTCACCGATTGTAAGATTTGCGTCTTTCGCAAGTTTTACATTTGGGCGAACACCGATTGCAAGCAGAACGATGTCGGCTGGAATTTTTCCTTTATCAGTTTCAACAAATTCAATTTTTTCACTACCGTCAAATTTTGTAACCGTTGTGTTATTGAGAATTTTAACACCTTTGGATTCAAAATATTTCTCAACAAGTACAGCCATTTCAGGATCGAGCATAGGAAGAATATTAGGGAGCATCTCTACAATGCTTACACGGCAACCGCAATGCGTGAGAGCCTCTGCCATCTCAACACCGATCAGTCCACCACCCACGATTACAGCATTTAGTGCTTTGCGATTACTGAGCATAGCTTTTATACCTTCAGCATCTTCAACACCATGAAGTGAGAATATGTTCTGAAGATCAATACCTGGAATCGGAGGGCGTAGTGGCGACGCACCAGTTGCAAGAACAAGTTTGTCATAGTTTAAATCTTCTTCTGCTCCGTCCTGTCCCTTTATTGTGACTGTTTTTTTGTCAGGGTTAACAGCCGTTGCTTCTGTATGGTTGAGTACATTAACGTTCTTGACATTTTGGAAGAAGACAGTATCCCTTACAGTTCCCACGGGTGTTGCCATAAGTTCTTCCTGTGTTTTCACTTCTCCGGAAATGTAGTACGGCAATCCACAGCCAGCATACGAAAGGAACTCTCCTTTCTCAATAATGGTTACTTCTGCATCAGGATTGTTTCGGATAACTTTTGATGCCACTTTTGGTCCTGCAGCAACTCCACCTATAACTATGACTTTCATTTCGATTGTCTCCTTTTTATTTATTTAATATTTAGGTGAAATAGGAAAAATAGCTGCAAATAATTGTCGTGTATGACAATTTTTATACTCAAGCGAGACGAGCAAGCTATGAGTAAATTGCATTTTTTCTCATTTCGAACGCCTTTTATTGATTAATGATCACACGCATTGTTTCCGGTCACAAGTGTTCCGTCAATATATGCTTTAACTAATTGTTCTACACTTTCAGATCCTGCACCAACGATAACTTTTATATTGTTTGCACTGAATAAGTCTTGAGCTCTAACTCCCATTCCTCCAGCAATAATGATATTGACATTGAGTTCTCCAAGCCACTTAGGCAGGAGCCCAGGTTCGTGGGGAGGTGGAACTACCTCTTCTGTTTTGACAATTTCGCTGTTTTCTACATCAATAAGTACAAATTTTTCGCAATGTCCAAAGTGCATTGCTAGTTTTCCTTCTGCTGTCGGTATCGCAATTTTCATCATATATCTCCTTTTATTTTTGACATATGCTCAAAACTATAATAAGGAAACAGTATTAAGTCAAGTGGAGAAGTAATATTATTGGCAAAAAAAATCACATAACTAAGGTTACGCGTATTTGTTTTTCATTTTGAAAAATTCAAAAAACAACTGCGACTTATGCGATATTTTAAGCTGTACGCTACACTAGTTGATATATGGTCCAATGATGCGATTTCTGATAGAATCATCAGCAAATCCATCGTTATCTTCATCTTGAATGTTGGCGTGGTTACTCTTTTTTGACTCGTTATATTTATCAGAATTGAGAAGATACCCGCAATCACCGCATAAAATAACCTTTCCAGTCTTTTTAAGTACGAGCATCTCTTGAGGTGTAAGTTTCAGCTCTTTGCTATGTAGAATAAGTCTTTTTTTTAGGTTTTCGCTAATCTCGCAATTACCTTTTGAGCATAGCTGTTTTAGTTCAGCATCTGAAAGTTTTACTATTGGTGATTTTTTAGTTGCATTACAGGCTGTAATACCAACGAGCACTAGTGCCATCATCAGTGTTAACATTAATTTCATCTTCATTCTCCTTAAGTTTGTTGTCTCTATTTTAGTGTCTATTAATAATAATAGCCTATTTATCTTAATTTTGCAAGCTTAATAAAAGGTAAATGATATTTTTTTCGTATTAAAGATTGTATTGATCGAAGTGTAATGTTAAACTAATTGATTATTATAATCATATCAATCATGTCGATCATATCGCAATACGGAGGTGTTATGCGTAATCTAACAGTGAATCTCTTTGCTTTTGCTTCTCTATTTTTGTCCTTGTCTGCTCAGGAGAGCGTTGAAATTCCGTATGTCTCACATAATATTATGTTGAAAGATGAGTTGAATAGTTTGGTAAATGACATTGATGACTCATTGAAGAGCAGTACGAGCATTCAGAAACTGTGGAAAAGATATCTGATAAAGATTCGTGGTGATGCACGTAAGAACCACAAAAGGGTGAAGGGTTTTATCAAGAATGGGCAGTTTTATATTACTCTAAAGAGGACTACTTTTTTAAAAGAGTTTGGAGGTTTTGAACACACACCTATATGTATAATTCTACCAATTCAGAAGAAAAATGTTATGATTGGTCAGCAGATATGCACTACTCCATCTTTTAACCGTTTATTTCCCGTATCTAAGTTTACAGTTGAACTGTCAAAAGAGCTTGAAAATATTGATTTTGATATAGATTCAGAGCAGAAGTATCTGACAGAACTTAATGCAAAACACACAGTCTTTGTAGACCTTATTGCGAAGATCGTAGCTACAATTGCATGGTATAATAATCTTAATGATTACGATAGAGAGCAATGTAAATATAAAGATAGATATAAACGTTATGACGAGGAGAGGCTAAATGAACTTATTCGTTTATATAAACAGCAGATACGAGAGCTTAATGCTTTTATAAGGAAAGTGGAGTGTTCGATTGTACATTTGCGTAAACGTGAAAAAAATCTGCGAATGTCGCATGATTTTATTATTGAACAGATGAAATATTACCAGATTCCCATTCCCCAAAAATCGGGAAATGATAATATAGCTCCTGATTCTTCACTTGTAAAGTTGCGCGAACTAAAGCAGATGCTTAATGAAGGGCTTATCGATCAAAGCGATTATGATAGTGCAAAGAAAAAAATACTTAATGCTTTGTAGTTTGAGATAAAAGTTTGAAATATGTTACGATTAAGGTAGTTTAGAAAATGTTAAGTAGGTTTTTGTATGATTTCTGTCGTGTAGAGTTTTATTTTTCCACGTTTTTTAATATTTTGGAGTGAACCATGTCTGTAGATGTATCAAAAGTTGATGTTATAATCTTTGATTACGGCAATACGCTGATTGAGCTTGGTGGTGATCAAATAGTTATGCTGAATAATGAACTTTTAGCTCTACTTACTTCGATGTTTGGTGAATGCAATAGTGACACTTTTTCGACTATTCGTAAGAGGCAGATTCTTGCCCCCTATGATACAGATGAGTTTATAGAGAATGACAGGGTAGGAATCTGCAATGAGTTGATTGAAGAGCTGTACGATGTTATTCCCTCTTCGTCTCAGATTGAACAGGTTTTGAATTTGAAGCATAAGATATTTGTTGATATAGTAGATGTTCCCGATTTTGTTATGCCACTGTTGAATCGGTTGCAGGAGAAGTACAGGCTTGCATTTATCTCTAATTATCCCTGCAGTGCGTCGATTGCTGATAGTCTAGCAAAGAATAAATTGACTGATTTTTTTGAATCAATTGTTGTTTCAGGAGATATAGGAAGGGTGAAACCGCATCCTGAAATATTTGAAAAATCATTAAATGAGTTGAATTTGAGAGCAGAACAATCCCTTTATGTTGGAGATAACTGGCTCGCTGATATTCAGGGGGCGAAGCGAATGGGAATGCAGGCGGTGCATACAACTCAATATGTCTCTTACGAGCAATTTGAGCCATATGATGGGGATTATTCTCCAGATGCGGTGATTAATCACCTTAGCGAACTTGAAACAATTTTATTATATCGCAAACGGTAGATATCTTGTTTTTCTTTTGCTAGCTAATTAAGTTTAAATAAAATGTTAAGATTTTATCCGTGTGAACTTGACAGTAGGTATTCAAGTTCCTCAGAATTGGCATCAGCACTGGAGTATCATATATATAAGGATGGTTATGGGCCGACGACTGTAAGTCTCGCAGAGTATATGCGGAAAGAGATGCAAGGACTTGTTCAGACGAATATCCAGAATAAAACATCACAGCAGGGTATTAATCGTACTATAGCAATAAAACTGAATGAAGATTTTAAGAAAACGATAGTGATGTAGGAGGTCGAATGTAGCATCACTGTTTGTCTTTAGGCATAATAAATTAACAGATTATTTATTTTACACTGCCTTACGCCATAAAGCTTAACCTTCAATTTTTTTCAATCGTTCTTCTATCTCTTTAAGTTGTGCTTTCAGCTTTGTGACAGTTTTTGGCAGTATGTAGCGTGTCATGAATTCACGTTGCGGTTCTGCTGGCGTACCAATTACAGTGGCACCTGGTGCAACATCTTTTACTACACCTGATGTTCCGCCAATTCTGCAACCGTCTCCAAGTGTGATATGTCCGTTGATCCCGGCTTTTGCTGCTACAATTACGCCTTTACCAATTTTTGCACTACCTGCAATTCCGCACTGCCCGATCAGCATTGAGAATTCTCCTACAACTACGTTATGTGCCACATGTACTTGGTTGTCGAGTTTTACACCCATCTTTAGCCATGTTCTTCCAAATCTTGCACGGTCAATTGTACAATTTGCCCCGATTTCAACATCGTCATCGATCTGAACGATTCCTACTTGCGGTATTTTTATGATACCTGTGGGGCCGGCTTCGTATCCGAATCCATCACTACCTATAGTTGTTCCAGGGTGAATTATTACTCTGTTGCCTATTTTGCATCTTTCGCGGATGGTAATATTTGGATATAGGAAAGTGTTTTCTCCAATCGTTGTTTCATGTCCGATGTAGCAACCAGCATTGATTACTGTGTTGTTTCCGATAACTGTGTCTGGCTCAATAATTGCACATGGGCCGATATGTACGTTTTCTCCGATTATTGCGGAACTCGCAATAACAGCACTTTCGCTAATTCCGAGAGGGAACTCAATTGGAGGAGGGGCGAACATGGAGATAACAGCCCCGAATGCCATATTTGGATTTTCGCATATAATAATTGTTTTATCTGCGGCATCAAATTTATTAAAGTCGTGCCCTACAAAAATAGCAGATGCTGCGGTATCTTTTATCTGTGAAGCGTATTTTTTATTCCCGAGGAAAGACATGTAGCCAACTTTTGCCTCTTTTAGAGATGAGACCCCAGTGATCATTATACTATCATCCCCGACAATCTCTCCATCTATTGATTTTGCTATCTCAATGATTGATATCTGCTTTACTTCGCTCACTTTGTAGCTCCTTGATTTATAATTTTTAAGATATTCTCTGTTATGTCAATTTGTGTTTGATAGTAGATTACAGCTGAGATATCATTGAGTGTTTTTCCTGAGCTGTCTAGGACGATGGTGAAGTTGTTCTGTTTTGCGTATTTCGCAATGCTTTTTCGAATTTCGATAAGGATATCCTGTCGCATTTTAGCTTCTTGATCACGCAGTTGAATGCGCTTCTCACGTCCATACTGTTCTAGTTCTACCTCTTTTGCCTTTAACTGTCTGTACTTATCCTGAGCCGAGAGCCTTTTTGATTCGCGCTGTGATGCGGAAAATGCAATATTCTGAGAGGAATCACGCAGAGTTTTGAACTCTTCTGTAAGCTGAAGCTGGGATTTTGCAAGCTTATCGGAGTACCTTTTGTATGTTTCAGCCTGTTTTTTTAGTTTACCGTTGGCGATTTTTGTTTTATAATAGTCTTTGAATAGTTGTTCCATATCAACAACTCCAAACTTTATATCTTGAGCAGACATCATTGCCGGTAGCAGTGCAATCATAGCCATCAGTGTTATTTTACGAATCATAGTAAACTCCTTTAATTTATCATCACTTAATTCTTAGAAAGTTTAGTATATTAGCATCATCTTCGATTAATTCAAAGTTTTCATGTCCAAAAAATGCCTGAAAATATTTTTTCTCTGCATTCAGTGATTAATAATGATGCCGATCAGGTAGATCTGTTTCTTTGCAGGTAGCATTAATGCTGATACAGATATGCAGAATTCAAATTCATTGAGAATTGCGGTTGCAAATAACCGAGTTGAGATTATTCAGAAAATGCTGACACACTGACTCGCAAAAAAACAGGTTAGCATGTAATAGGACTACTCCATGTTTTTGGGTAAGTCTGGAATTTTCCCTTCATTCTTTTGAGGCGCTCCTGGAGTACTTCTACCGTTGCGGATGAGAGCGCCCATCGTCTTGGTCATCTCTTCGGCGACTTCGGGATATTTATCAATTACATTGTTTTTTTCAGAGATATCTTTTTCTAGGTCAAATAATTTCCAGGGCTTTTCAAAACGAAGACCTTTTGGTATTTCACGACCACAGGAACCATTGGTGAAAATCATTTTCCATTTCCCATTGCGCAGTGCAAACGATCCACTGGCTGAGTGATTCACCACGTTTACACGGGGCACTAAAGGTGTCTTGTTTGTGAAGTATGGCAAGAGGTTATAGCTATCCTCACCGGCAGTGTCTGGTAATTTTGTTCCGAGAATAGCTGCACATGTGGCCATCAGGTCAGTCGTGCAGATTGTTGCTTTACATTCAGTTCCGGCTTTGACTACCTTGGGCCAACGGACCAAGTATGGGACATGGTGACCACCTTCATAAATATCGCACTTTGTACCACGAAAGTGGTAGTTTGATGTATGATTTTTGGGGTCAAAACCATGAGCTGAATCCTTTTTTGTATGGCAATTACCATCTGTATAACGGTACATAAAAGATGCGTTATCGCTGGTTACGATCACCAATGTGTTCTCCTCAATGCCATTATCTTTCACTGCTTTTAGCACGCGTCCAATTACGTCATCGGTCTGCATTACGAAGTCGCCATACGCTCCAAGGCCAGATTTGCCACGGAAGCGTGGGGCAGGGAGCACTGGTTTATGGGGAGATGATAAGGGGAAGTAGAGAAAAAACGGTTTGTTGGACTTGGCTTGTTTTCCTATAAACTCAACACTCTTCTCTGTGAATTCATCCAAGACTTCATCATGTTTGAAGTTTGGTGCAATATGCCCCTGTCGATAAAAACCTGGGAATCCAACCTTTTCGCAATATCCTGATGCGACTTCTGTGAATCGATCATTCTCAATATAAACATAGGGTGGAAAGTCTAGAGATGCACTAATGCCAAAGAAATAATCGAACCCAAGGGAGTTGGGGGTATTCTCGATCTTCCCAGTGTAGTCAACGTTCTTTTTTTTATTTTTCCCTTGGTATTTGTCACTCTCTTTTCCTTTAGGGAAATCCATACCGAGATGCCATTTGCCAATACACGCGGTGGCGTATCCGGCATTTTTCATAACATCAGCGACAGTAAGGCGATCCGGATTGATAAGGTGTCCTGAATACCCATTTAGCACGCCTTTCTTCAGACGGGAACGCCAGCAATAACGTCCAGTTATAACGCCATAACGCGTTGGAGTACAGACCGCAGATCCAGAATGGGCATCTGTGAAACGCATACCTTCGGCGGCGAGTAGATCCATGTTTGGGGTTTTTATTTTTGATTCAGGGTTAAAGCATGATACATCGCCATAACCAAGGTCATCGGCCAAAATGAAGATGACATTGGGTTTTTCTGCTGCTTGCGAAGAAGCAGCCATTAGCCCGGCCGTTAGTATTAGAGATTTCTTTAACATATATGAGCCCTTTGTTTTATGCCACTTAACCAATTAGAAGTATACTACTTATTATTATTATTTCAAATTACACCTATATGTTTCTTTATTTTATTGCGAAAAAAGAGTTCAACAGTGGTATTGTTGAAGGTCTTAATAGAAGAGTAAATTTAACAGTTAGAAAAGCTTCAATAACCAGAATCTTTACATGAATTTTGGTGATTTAGGTGCTGTCAAACCATGAATATTATTTGACATACAAAGAATATGAGTTAGAGTTAGGTGTAGAAGAACCCACTAATGATAATAATTCGTCACTACGTTCGGGGCGAGGTGAAGAAGTTTTTTATCTGATCATGATTGTATTGAAAAAGAGAATAAATAAAGAGGTTTTTTAAATATGAATGCAAATGGAAATATCATGAGTATGTATAGAAGAGAAGGCTATAAATATGCCCCAGTCCATCTTGCACTATGTCCTGCACTTCGGGAAAAATATAAATCCATTGCTGGAGACACTCCATTTGAAGAATACTTTGACTACCCTGAAGGGTTTGCTAAAGCTAGAATGCCAGGACTGAAATTACATGAAAGGAGCCCTATAGACTGGTCGATATATTATGATGAAACCTTAAAGGAAGGTACAACATTTAGTAATTATGGTGTAGCACATGAGCCAGGTGGAGAATCTGCGATGCATATGACCCGCATGCATCACCCCATGGCTAATTTTACATCTTTAGAAGAGATGCAGGCGTATCCTTTTCCAACTTATGATACAGAAGATATAACTCACATGGTTGACGCTGCTGAGCGAATCCGTTCAGAAGGCAAAATTGTTATTGGTGGCATGGAATGCACTGTCTGGGAGACTGCATGGTATATTCGCGATATGACACAATTAATGATGGATATGACAATGGATGATGAGAAGGCTCTGTTCATTCTTGATAAAATAACAGAAGACGCGTGCCAGCGTGCGAAAGGATATGCCAAAGCAGGGGCGGATATTATAAATATGGGTGACGATATAGGTATGCAGGATGCCATAATGATGTCACGAGAAATGTATTGTGAATGGTTAAAGCCCCGACTGGCGCGAGTTATTTCAGCAGCCAAACAGGAGAACCCTGATGTCTTGGTTTTATATCACTCATGCGGTTTTATTACACCTTTTATAGATGACCTCATTGAAGTAGGAGTAGATATATTGAATCCTGTTCAGCCAGAGTGTATGGACTTTAAAGATATTCATGAAGAGTTTGGAGATAGGCTCTCATTCAATGGTACAATTGGAACACAGACAACAATGCCGTTCGGTACACCAGAAGAGGTAAGAAAAGAAGTTATAAGAAATCTGAAAATTGCAGGAGATAAAGGAGGGCTATTATGTTGTCCTACACATCTTCTTGAACCGGAAGTCCCATGGGAAAATATCGAAGCATATGTAAAGGCATGTAAGGAGTTCACAACTGCTGGAGGATAATCCTAGTACAGCGTAAATCTTAAACTGTCGCACCAAGCCTTGTTGTTTCTCGCTTTTTCTTCATGATAAAAAACACACATAACTAAGGCTATGCGTATTTGTTTTTCATTTTGAAAAATTCAAAAAACAACTGCGACTTATACGATATTTTAAGCTGTACACTGCACTAGGCCGTATTTTTTACGCGGGAAAGATTTACGTTGTACTAGGGAAAAGGTGATAGGGGGGGGGAGCAGAATTAATGCTAGAATGGATAAAACCTGATGGCATACGCGAATATATGAGCAGAAAATAATGAAATAAACGGAGTTTAAAATGAATCTAGCAACACCAATTGTCGATATGTTTAGAGAGAACGGAATAAAATTAACTTTGCCGATAATTATTATGCGTAGCGGTGGGCTTGACGGTGTTGCGATGCAGGCAGATGAGTACTACGCAATGCTTACTGAATGCATAGATGTTGACGTAAAAATGCTTTCTGGTTTAGATGAACGATCATCTTATGACTCGGAAGATGTTCCGCCGCCGCCAACCCTCCTTGAGCGGCTTGATTTTAATCACCCGGATTCTCAATTACTTTTCGCCAATGAATTCACAATGGGACCGGAAACAAATGGAGTCAAAAAAATATCTGAAGACGAGTGGTGCACCCTTTTTGAACTTCATAAAAAGAGCATTCTGGATGATCTTGACAAATTTATTTCTGCAATTCCGCATAATACACCAGTCATTGTATTTAATCTTCTTTCGCTCAGGCATGCCCATCCTGCGGCAGCAGCGGCTCTTCGAGAAATTATAGAAAAATATCCTAATCGCGCTTTCCTAAGCCATGCTGCCGATCCTGATGTGGAACGCCCTGAAAAGATCTCCCGCATCAAGCCGTTTGTCTTGAAATATATCTCAGCAAATGAGATGGATCAAGAGTACTCTGGCGGTCCGTATAAAATGGACAATCTCTACCATATTGTACTGAATCCCAAGCAACATGAAAATTTTCTCTACAAATATATGATAAAGGCAAATCACGTATTTGAGATGCCAGATTTTTTAGAATTTGAAAGCAAACAACCATCTATTCCGAAAAGACCAGAAGATGGATTTATGGAGTATCTTGCATCAAAATGTATATTTGCCGAAGAGGATCAATATCAGTATTCAACTGTGCCCATTTCTGAAGATGCTATCTTTTTTCTATCTCCAGTCAGGCCGGTTTATCGAAAACGGATTAAAGAGGCTATGCTTGTTGCGTATCACTATGGTCTCCTTCGAAATAAAACTGTTGTTTTTGTAATAACTCATCCCGATATAGACGACAGGCAGTATTTTATGGAAACTGTTAAGTTCGCAAATGCGATGGGCGTACATTATGTGCATCTTGGTGAATCTTTTTCCATGAAAAAATTAACTTATATTTATAAAAACTTTTCTGCACTTAATACAATCGGAGTTGTTGCCAGTTCCGCAGGTGGCTGGGAAAATGCTTTAAATGAACTTGCGGCATCATGCATCCCGTTTTTTATGAGTATCAGCTTAAACTCATTCAAAACCCTAACAGAACATATGGATATTGAGGCATACGGCATGGATTTTGCTGGTCTTTCAAATCTGTTTAAAACTGGTTTAGCAGAACGCCTATCAGGAGTCGATCTCTCAGGAATCGCATATATGCAGAGTCTTGTAGAGTGGATCGATGAAGCTCTTACTCCAGAAGTTAGAAAAGAAATTATAATAAATAATTTCAATCAAGCATATAAGTTCCTATCTCAAGAAGCGGCGGCAGAAAGAGTAATTAAATCATTTAAATCTGTCTATGATCGCCATAAACCCAAATTGACATAGAGATCCAAAACTTTCATGCCTAGACTTTGCACGGATGAAATCTTAACATTTTCGTTAAACTTAATTAGCTGGCAAAAGAAAGACAATAGATCTACCGCTTGCGGTATAGATTGTGCAATTTTGATTATAGATGAATTATGTTAACAGATGTTCATCTTCAGGTTTATGCTCTTTCTTCTCATCCGGCCACGGCACAAATGCAAGTATGATGGAAGGAATAAGTGTCAAAAGCAGAGCAGAAATTCCGAAACTAAGCAACATCCATAGAGGATACCCTCCGTATCCTTCAGATAGATCTGCCCACAGTGCCATAGAAATAACAATTGCCAGAATTATCGGCGTCAGCAGCTTAATGCACCAATCCCAGAGAACTGGCAGTTGTAGAATACCTCCACTCTCATTAACATGTTTTCTGATAAGGTATGTCTTAACCATCCAACCAACCAGGATACATTCAAGCAGACCACCAGTAAGCAATCCGTAATTATTGATAAAATGATCTACGATGTCCAGCACAAAAAGACCGATATTTGTAGTAAATATGATACTTCCAAGAAATCCAAACATACAGATCGCGGTAATTACCTTGCCTCGCTTAACATTAAATTTATCAATTATAGAACAGGCAAATGCCTCAATTAGAGAGATCCCGGATGAGAGCCCGGCAACAACCAATGTCATAAAAAACAGAACCCCGAAAATTTCGTTAGCCGCAGGTAGCTGATTTATTGCTTCCGGATATACAACAAAACATAAAGATGGTCCAGCAGTCGCGACTTTATCGATGGCAACATTCTGAGAATGTGCCATAAATCCGAGTACGCCAAAAACTGCGAAACCCGCAAAAATTGAATATGCGCAATTCGCAACAGTTACAAAGAGAGCATTTCCTACAAGATTTGCCTTTTTGGGTAAATAACTTGCGTAAGTAATCATAATCCCGAACCCAAGTGAAAGCGTAAAAAATATCTGGCCAAATGCAGATGTCCAAACCTTCCACTGAGGTTTGTTCAGAATTGGATTTAATCCATTTTTGAATACATTAATTTTATCAAGATCAGGCGTAATATAACTCTTTATCCCCTCAGCAGCACCCTCAAGGGTTACACTCCAGGCAACCAGTACAATTGTCAGAATAAGCAGTAGCGGCATAAATATCAAACATGCCTTTTCTATTCCGTGATTAACCTCTTTGTAACAGATCCCCCAGCATATTGTCCAGACTGCGAAAGTCGCACCAAAGATCTTCCAGTTTACACTCTGGAGAGTAAACTGCGTAGTGCTATCCAGTGGCCTCTGCAGGAAGCTATGCTTAAAAAATGCTGCGGTATCTGCACCCCAGCTAAGATCAAAAGAGTAAAAAAGATAATTTATACACCAACCGATAACGACAGCATAGAAAAGCATAATCCCCATTGAAGCAACCAACGGCATCCACCAACCAGCCCACTCCATCTTTTTATTTACCTTCATAAATGCGAGCGGCGGTGCACCCTGATACTTATGCCCGATGGCGTATTCAAGAATCATTAGCGGTATTCCAGCAACCAGCAATGCAACTCCGTAAGGAATCAAAAATGCTCCTCCACCATTGGCATAAGCCATATAACTAAATCGCCAAATATTACCTAGACCCACTGCCGAACCGATAGCCGCAAAGAGAAAACCTATGCGGCTTCCCCATAACGATCTTTCCATATTTTTACTCATAATATAAACTTTCCTCTGCTATTTGTATGTTTATAAAATATATTTCAGAGCAGGAATTCCCAGTCCATTTATGAGATTTATGAAAAATATATTGTTTGCTACTTCTATTTTCATCTCATTTTTTTGATTTCATCTTTGACAATAACGATTTACAACTTAACTTTACTACAGTTAAAAAATCGACATTTAGACACAAGTGCATTTCAAAAGATTGTAAATTAGTACAAAAAAGGAGTTTTTAGTATGAAAACAGTAAATAATTTCTGTATTGTACTTACGTTTTTATTTCTATTTATCCATTCGTTATCTGCAAATCAAGTGGATTTACAGTCACTTTTTAGCAAAAGCAATACTGTTCCTGATATAACATCTGATAATTTTCTTTCAAAAGAGTTCAGAACTTCTTTTAAGTGGTTAAGTAAAAATAGAGATGCAGCCCATTTCCCCGCTTACTCAAACAGTCCCTCCATAGTATTTTTTAACCACAAAGTATGGGAGGTGAATATACGTTTTATCGATAAAAAATTTAAAGATGCAGAGATCTCTTTTTATAACCGTGGCGACGCAGGGCAGATCAATGAAAAAACGTTTAAAAAACTCCTATTGGACCTCAATAGCAAACTTTCAGAGTGGTTAAAAGTAAAACAAAAAGTACTTCCTAAAAAAAGACTCCCTAATAGGATAGGATCGATCGAGTCAGTAGCATGGGTCAGTGGAGATTTACAGGCTCTACTTATGTGGAGTGCATCAAAAGTTAAAAAATCCCGAGATGATAAGCCTGAATACATAAAATTAACAATATCTAAGTTTGACCCTAAAAAAGATCCTAGAAAAACGTATGCCCGTAGAGTTCCTGGCACAAAAAAAGTAAAAACAAAGGATCATGTCAAAAAGAGTAACGGAGATGTTTTTATTGATGGAATTCCAATGGTAGATCAAGGGGCAAAAGGCTATTGTGCAGTTGCGGTGACTGAAAGGATACTACGTTATTATGGACAAGATGTTGACCAACATGTGATTGCTGAAATCGCGAACTCTTCCTCAAAGGGAGGGACAAGCTCAGGCAATATGCTTGATATGATAGAAAAGGCAGGCGTTAAGTTCAGAGTTAAAGTTAAAATATATGACGAAGCAGGACACTCAGGTGATCTAACTAAAGAGATGAAAAAATTTAACAAACTCCTTAAAAGACAGAAAAAGTCCCTCATCAGAATCCCACCAGTTAATCCTCAATTTTTCGGACAGATTTATGCACAAATCAAAGCAAATATTGACTCCTACAAGGAGTTCAAATGCGTAAAATGCAAAACTGATTACAAGAAATTTAAAAGAAATATAACAACCTCAATTAATTTAGGAATCCCAATAGTTTGGGGAGTCCAGCTTGGCCTGATCCCCGAAGAGAAGTTTTTATCTCAGACAGGTGGTGGTCACTTAAGATTGATAATCGGATATAATATTGAAAATAATGAGATTGTTTTCAGTGATACTTGGGGAGCTCAACATGAATTTAAGAAAATGAGTTGGGATGATGCGTGGACTATAACAACATCGCATGCAGCACTTACTCCAAGATAAAAAAAGGATATGATAACTTAATGTCAAAGGATAAGAAGAAAATTTGGATAATTTCGGGCGAAGAATCCGGAGATATATATGGTGCGAAACTGATAGAAGAACTTCGTAGTCTTTCGCCTAAAAACAAACCAGACATATCAATTATGGGTGGCAAACGCATGGCGGCAACTGGCGCTGAAGTGATGGTTGATGCAACCGAACTCGGAGTTGTAGGCTTAATGGAGGTACTTGGAATACTCTTTGCGATTGTCGGCATCTTCCGTAAGCTTATCAAACGAGCAAAAGTGGAGAGACCTGATTGCGTTGTCCTTATAGATTACCCAGGATTCAATCTTCGATTGGCAAAACAGCTACATAAACTAAAAATCCCCGTTGTTTGGTACATCTCTCCTCAGGTGTGGGCATGGAAAAAGGGGCGAAAATGGAAACTAGCAAAATACTGCACAAAAATGTTGGTGATTTTTCCGTTTGAGACAGAGGTGTACAAGGAAACAGGCCTTGACACTGAATTTGTCGGCCATCCACTTGTAGAAGTTGTGCGTGATCGAAAAGATCCAAATATACAGCATGATAAAAACCTTGTACTACTTCTTCCCGGTAGCAGATCAAATGAGATTAATCGCCTTTTTATCCCTATGCTCGAAACAGCAATTGAGCTGCATAAACGTAATCCAAAACTAAAATTCACCGTTTCTGCTCCGCGTAAAAGTGTATATAACCGTCTTAAAGTTATGAAGAAGCATTTCTGCGAATCTCGCAAAAAATCTGATATGCCGGAAATAACTATAACATCTGGAGAAACGGCTCTCTGGATGCAGAAAGCTGCTACAGGCCTAGCTGCCTCTGGAACCGTAACGGTTGAATGTGCAATTGCTGAATTACCACTTACCGTTGCATACAGATTAAATCCTATAACATATTGGATTGCAAAAATGATTATTGACCTTGATTTCTTTACTATGGTCAATATTATCGCAGATAAAAGAGTCTTTGAAGAGTTCCTGCAGGGAGATGTAAATGCAACAACACTCGCAGATTCGGTGGAAAAGATTCTACCAGGAGGACAAAGACGCAAAGAAGTTGTACTGGATCTCGAGAATGTTGTAAAATCACTCTCTCCGCAAAGCAATAGCCCGACTAGAAGAGCAGCAAAAGCTATAATCTCTGTAATAAAATAAAATGTTTCAATTATGAACAATCTAAAGAAAAAAATCACATTTTACCTAAACGACAGTGAGACATCTTCTGGCAAAGTTGTAGATCTTATCCTTCTAGCACTTAACATCTTTGCATGTGCTGTCTATGTAGCAGGAACCTATCTTAAGCCTGATAGTAAAATAACCACAACATTCTTCACGCTGGAAATCATTATTGTCACCTTCTTCTCAATCGAATATATTCTGCGTCTATTTATTGCGAAGAACAAGCTCTCCTATATTTTTAGCTTCTACGGATTGATTGACTTAATATCAATTCTTCCATCTTTTATACCAGGCAAAGAATTTAAATTTTTAAGAGTGCTCAAAGTACTACGAATCTTAAGATTTTTGCGGTTTCTTGAAACAGACGTATTCTTCTTCGGAAAAATTAACAGATTTCAACTCCAAGTACTACGCACTATCTTTACTGTATTTACCATACTGTTTGTATCTGCTGGGCTGATATACTCCGCAGAAATAATGGCGAATGTGCCAAATCACACCATATACACCTTCGGTCAGGCATTCTACTTTACCGTAACCACACTTTCAACTGTCGGATTCGGGGATTTTGTCCCAATCTCACGATTTGGTATGGCATTTACCGCCATTATGATTATGGGCGGCGCAATACTAATCCCGTGGCAGGTGGGAAAATTAATCAGAATGCTCATATCTGCAGACTATCGAAAAACCCAGATTACATGCCCTCAATGCGGCCTGATCGGACACGACAATGATGCATCCCACTGTAAAGCCTGTGGGCACGTTATTTATCAGAAATATACCGGAGAATAACCTTTGTTACTATCTTTTAGAAATGATATTGCATCATTTGCCTTTAGGTCGTAACAAGTCTTTAATCAAAATAAACTGGAGAAGTTATAATGAAAATTTTAAAAACTGCTTTAACCGTACTTCTACTTTTCACGCTTTTATCATCTTATGCCGATAACACAAAAAAATCACAAATAATAGCTGAAGATGAACTAATATTCTGCGTCACAGGCGACAGTCGAGGCAAAGATAAAGGAGTCAACCAAAAAGTACTTGTACAACTGGTGAATGCTCTAAAGAAGGAGAATCCAGTATTCGTTGCTGTAAACGGTGATCTAGTCAGCGGCTACAGTTCAAAGCTAGAAAATGAGTTAATTAATTGGCGCGACACCTTTATGGCTCCGCTGATTGATGCTGGAATCAAAGTATATCCATGTCGAGGAAATCATGATGCCAACGGAAGTAAAACAATGAGACTACTTGGTCTTGGGAAAAATGCTCCACTACAAATATGGCAAAAGGTCTTTTCTGGAAAATTCGCCCTGCCTGAAAATGGACCGAAAGATGAAAAAGGCGTTACGTATTTTGTGAAAGATAAAAATATACTGCTTCTCCTATTGGATTCGTATGGTGCTAAAAAACGCCATATAGTGGATAATTCCTGGATTGAAGAGGTTCTAAAAAAGGAAAAAGGTACACAATCCTTGCATCTTTTTGCTGTCGCCCATGAGCCAGCATTTTCAGTGCATCACAAAGACTGCCTTGCATCTGTCCCTAAAGCAAGAGACCGTTTTATAAAAACCTTTATGACCAATGGTGGAGTATGCTTCTTCTGCGGTCATGACCACTTCTACAATCATGCGAAAGTCGCACTTCCACAAGGAGAGCTACGTCAGTTTGTATGCGGAACAGCCGGAGCACCGCTCTACAAGTGGAAGGGGAAATATGCTGATAAGCGTGTTACTGAAATAAAAACAGAGAAAGCCTTTGGGTATATGATTGTGAAGATAAAAGGAAAACAGGCAACACTTATAATGAAAGCCTGGAATGAGAAGGGTGAATTAGAAGTCATAGATACATTTACTTACACCCTGAAAAAGTAAATTTATTTACTTAATACGTATTTTTAGTGTCTAATTTTTTTGCGATTTTCGCAATTCACTTGCCTGAAAATGCTCTTTCCAGTAATAGAGTTCTTTAATATCCCACTTCCCGATAATAATCTCAATCAGATCAAAACGATAAATGATTTCGGGATTGCCAATTTCATACAGATATGCTGTAGCGGCTTGCGAGATTCGCATTTTCTGAGCTTCGCTCAAACCTTCTGATGGTCGTGAACGTGTTGTATGCCTACGGGTTTTTACCTCAATAAAGCAAAGCTCATCACCATCCCGGGCGATAATATCAATCTCACCGCGCTTGTTCCTATAGTTGCACAAAAATATCTCAATATTTTTTGACACTAAATATTTTCGAGCCAGCTTTTCGCCACGTTCTCCCAATTTTATATGTGCAGCTTTCGCTTTTTTTGTGATAAACATAAGATATTCTTAATTCTGATCAACATCCTCTTCCATCTCTTCAAGTATTGCAAGAACACGATCGCCTTTCTCCATACGGGAATCATTGATAAAGGTAAGTACTGGAGTATATTTCAATGTCACATCTTTCGCAATCTTTTTCTGCAGAGATCCCCTGTTGGTTCTCAGAAATTTCATCACCATATTTTTTACTGTATCGTCACCACCAAGTACGCTGATATGCACCTTGGCCGTGCGCAAATCAGGCGCAACATCAACTTCACTTACAGAAACAAGGCAATTCTGCAAATTAAAATCAACACGCTCAAGAAGATCTGCTATTTCACGCTTTAAAAGTTCATTTACTCTGAGTATTCTCTGACTTGACATTTTTTATACCTTATATTATTATTATTCTCTTA
Source organism: Kiritimatiellota bacterium (assembly GCA_030590505.1). Taxonomy (GTDB): domain Bacteria; phylum Verrucomicrobiota; class Lentisphaeria; order Victivallales; family JAADHT01; genus JAUUYH01. The sequence goes on along the minus strand of JAUUYH010000022.1, from coordinate 890 downwards.
AAAAAATTGGCTACAATCTTCTTTCATCAATAATATAGCCTCGAAGAACTACTATACAACACATATATCTCCTTGTCCAGTTATCATAAAAAAATAAGGGACAGGTGAATAGCCATTTTTCCTGTCGGCAAGGCGCTCATTGAATTGATTCTGAAGCTGTATTAATCATGTTTGAAATCCTATTTCCAGATTATACTCTTCTCCCCTTTGAGTTCACCAAATGCCTTGGTGTCCCAGGTCATTTTTACACGTAGTTTGTCGCCAGATTTTACTTTATTCTTAGGAATACTACACGAGTATTCGCAAAAACCTCCTCAACCATATTCCATGGAGCCTTGATTTATAATAACTGTTCCGTTGAATATAGTAATCTTTGGGGCAATCATTTGCTTCTTATTGTATGAAAAACGACTCTTCGGCATGATGCCTTTAGTCAATTTTTCGAAGGAAAAGCCTTCTTTGATATTGATCGCTCTTTTCACTATTCGCACCTGGGGATCAAGGCCCGATGGCACCTGCAGAGTCAAGGCAGTGGTTTCATTTGCTTTCACGATGAACTCTTTGTTGAACATGGATATACCATATTCATCCTTACCTTTCTTAAAGGTTAGTTTAATCTTCACTGACGAGTAATGGCCAGGAGGTATTTTAAAGACGTTGTCCTTGAATTTTAAGCTAGTGAAGACCTGTTTCTTCTTCTTGTCATAAACTTTTATGGACATAACAGGATCGATCCAATCGGGGGGGATAGTTATAGCAACAATACCGAGGTTGCTGCAATTGGCCATTGACAACGTTTTGGATACAGAATCAAATGCAACGTTAAAGGTTTCATTAAATATCATCATTTTGCTTCTTAGTGCTACCTCTCCCTCTAACTTTTTCCCATG
>JAUUYH010000208.1 GCA_030590505.1 Kiritimatiellota bacterium | reverse complement strand
GGGATTAACGTCTCTTTTTCTTTTTGCGCTTCTTCTTTTTAGGGGTGAATTTTTCACCACCGTGGAAACCGCCCATAGATGGCATTCCCATTCCAGGAGAAGGCATCATTCCTCCTCCTCCTCCACCTCCTAACATGTCAGCAAGGCCGCCGCCCATCATTCCAGACATCAGTTTGCCCATCATTCCGCGTTTTTTCATCATCTTACGCATCATTGAGAATTGTTTGATAAGCTGGCTTACAGACTCAGTACTATTTCCACTACCCTTTGCTATGCGTTTTTTCCTTGAAAAATCGATAATATCTGGATTAGATCGCTCTTTTTTGTTCATGGAGTGTATAATTGCTTCCATTTTTCCCATTTTATCGCCTTCCAGTTCAGGCCTATTTGCGAGTTTCGCACCACCGGGTAACATTTTAAGGATCGACTCCATTCCGCCAAGTTTCTTCATCTGCTGCATCTGTTGAAGGAAGTCATTGAAGTCAAATGTACTCTTTTTGAGCTTCTCTGCGAGTTTCGCAGCTTCTGCTTCGTCAAGCTCTTCCGCCGCCTTTTCAACCAATGAGACAACATCTCCCATTCCGAGAATTCTTGATGCAATACGATCGGGATGGAATATTTCAAAATCTTCAATCTTTTCACCGACACCGACAAATTTAATCGGACAGTTGGTAACTTTACGAATAGAGAGAGCCGCACCGCCTCGTGCATCACCATCCATTTTCGTAAGAATAACTCCAGTTATATCAAGTGCCTTATGAAAGTGCTCGGCAACAGAAACAGCTTCCTGCCCGAGTGCGGCATCCGCAACAAGCATAACTTCTGTAGGATTAACTACCTGTTTGACTTGAACAAGCTCCATTACCATACTTTCATCGATCTGAAGTCGGCCAGCTGTATCCACAATAACAGTTTTAATTCCCTCTTTTCGCGCGATCTCCATACCAGCTGCAGCAATCTCCGGAACTGATCGTGAATTACGGTCGGTATAGACGGGAACGTCAATCTCTTTTCCGAGAATTTCCAACTGATCAATTGCGGCTGGGCGGTATATATCGGCAGCAACGAGAAGGCAGCGTTTATTCTGTTTTTTTAGATGAGCTGCGAGTTTCGCACAACTTGTTGTCTTCCCTGCACCATGTAGTCCCACAAGCATAATAACCGATGGATGCTGAGAGAGATCCAGCGGAGCGGCGCTTTCACCCATAAGTTCTGTCAGTTTATCATTAACAATCTTTGCAAGCTGCTGCCCAGGAGTCACACTACGGAGCACTTCAGCACCCAGACACTCTTCTTTGACTTCAGCTATAAAGCTCTTTACAATATCATAATTGACATCCGCCTCAAGCAGAGCTGTGCGAATTTCGCGCATAGCATCGCTGACATTTGATTCAGTCAATTTTGCCTGTCCGCGTATCTTCTTAAATGTATCCTGCAGTCTATCTGTTAAATTTTCAAACATATTATTTCTGTTAAGTCCTACTAGGAGGGTTTTATCACCGTCTCTTTGGAGCGTTTCCATATAAAAAATTATTAATCGTGTATAGCAGAATAACAGTTTTTTAGAAAAAATCAACTATCTAATACAAATAATAAGAGATTAACGTAGGGACGTCCCTATGTGGGCGTCCGCCTTTCCCGAACCGTCAAGCATCGTTTTTCCATAGCCCCATACTTTTATCAGGGAAGCGACCGCCACGGAGCGAGAACTCTTCATTAAGAATTTCGATTGGTGGTGATAGATTAAAAGGTGAGTTTTCAAAGTTTATCGGCCGCCATGCACCGGTCAGCATATTAAAATTCTTTTTGCATTCGGGAAATGTTGTCATCATAAGATATTTTGCACCACTTTTTTTTATATTTTCGAGGGCGCGGAATATGTTTTTATTTGAGAGGTGCACGAGGCAGTCGCGACAAAATATAAGATCAACTTTCGGCAGGCTATCCGAGCAGAGATCAAGAACCTCAAATGTGCTGCTCTCTCTATCTGCGAAGTTCGCAAGAGGAGTGGCAAGCATCGCAGAATTTTCCTCAATAAGCTCCGGCACAATGTCTGCTCCAATATAATTTATACCGTCCATCGTAACCTTACTCATCCAGGAAAACTCACCGCAGGGGATGTCTAGCACAGATTTAATTTGGTATTTTGCAAGCAGGGCTGATAGTTTATCAATCAGGACTTGTGTCATCTCCATTGTCGAACCGTCACCCGAAACGGATCCATAATTATGCCATATTTTTTTCTTGTAGATATCTGCGAATATCGCAGAATCAGACATAAACGGGTAACGCACAAGATTAACCCCGTACTTGAAAAGATATTTTGAAAAATTTATTCCATTATTTAATTTTGACATCAATTCTCACTATTTTCTACATATTTTCTTTTTTTGATTCCAGCCTAAATAGTGCAATCTAAGCAACAGGTACAGATTATCATAAATATTGATAGAAGCAAGGTAAGCAAAAAATCATCTAATAAAAATTTGTAATAATTTTTACAAGGTGTAAAGTTATTTAGTCTGTAAAAATTGCATTTTATAGGAGTGTAAATTATGCTGAGACAGTGTAAATAAATACCCTTATGTTGTTGTAAACTTTACGCGGGTGAAATCTTAAGCATTTCGCCTAAGGTTGAGTCGTCAATAAAAGAAACAGAAAATCTCTACCGCTTGCGGTATAAATAAAAAACGGGAATATACCAAAAATGATAACAACTGTTGAACCTCTATCACAGAACCCCCACAATTTACAGGAAAACTATTATGAATAAAAAAAGAAAGCGCCTGGGCAAAAGAAGCAAGGCATACGATAAAAAGCAGAAAGCGAAGCAGAGTCAGAAAACGTGGATCACGGGCAAATTGACCGTGACTCAGAAAGGACTTGGTTTTGTTGTGCAGGAGAACTCCGAAGAGGAGGATATATTTGTACCCCCACAGTTTGTTGGTGATGCTATTGACGGAGATACTGTACAGGTTGAGCTACTTGACGAGCGTCCACGAAGAGGCGGCAAGGCAACAACCAGCAAAGGGCCTGCTGGCAAGGTTGTAAAAATTATTGAACGCAACCGCACAGCAATTGTCGGCGAACTTATTGCCGGCCGAAAAGTCCGCCCGCTGAACAGACGCCTGCCGGATATTGACATCAAAGGTTCACTTGATGATGCGAAACGTGGAGACTGGATCGAGGTGGAGGCTCCGGGTATTACCGATGAGCGCGGTTCATCAATCGCCCCTGTCTCATTGCTAAAAACTTTAGGAAAAGCTGGTACAGTTCAAGCTGATATTGAAGCAGTATTAACTGAATTTAATCTAAAACCTGCATATACGGAGGAGGAAGATAAAGAGGCTGCAAGCATTAAACCCCTTGAAACTAAACGTGAAGATCTGACATCGCTTTTTGTTGTCACCATCGACCCGATTGACGCAAAAGATTTTGATGATGCCGTATCTCTCAGTCCTGGCAAGAAGAAAGGCGAAATTGAGCTTGGAATACATATTGCTGACCTCTCTGCATGGATCACGCCAGGTAGTGTTTATGACAAAAAGGCTGAATCACGTAGTTTTACTGCATACATTCCAGGCAATACTCTGCCGATGATACCAAAAACTCTTACACGTATGGCAAGCCTTACCGCCGATGCACCATCCCCAGCACATACAGTAATTATTACCATTGATGAAAACACTGGAAAGGTACTTCGATCACGTCGCTGCTTCTCTACAATAAAAGTAAATTCACGACTCACATTTGAGCAGGTTCAGCAAGCAATCGATGGCAAGCCCCCTGAAGATTGGGATGATGAGTTAAAGCAGAATGTTGCGAAAGTCGCAGAACTCACTAGAAAAATGCGCGCATTTCGCAAAATGACCGAGCAATTTATTGAACTTGCAACAACGGAAATACGAGTAATCTGTAATGATGAAACAAAAGAGGTTGAGGGACTGAAAATAAAACATCAGACCGAAGCGGATATGCTTGTCGAAGAGTG
>JAUUYH010000140.1 GCA_030590505.1 Kiritimatiellota bacterium | reverse complement strand
GGTGTCTGGGTCAGTCGTGACGGCTTGGAGCAGCCCTGGTATCAAATAACTCAAGACAGCACTTATCCAAAGGTGAACGGAAAATATGAAGATCCAGTGGTATGGCGCACAGCTGTCCAGTACCACATGATCGTTAATGACTGGTACGGTCGCATTGCCTATCACCTGCGCTCGAAAGACGGCGCGCATTGGAAAGTTGACTGTGGCGAAGCCTATATGCCCGGTGTTGCCGTATATTCTGACGGTCAAAAAGAAGATTGGTACAAATATGAGCGTATCAGGGTTCTTCAAGATGAGCATGGACGAGCCATTCAGGCTAATTTTGCTGTCATTGACTTTGACAAGAGAAAGGATAAACCAAATGATAAACACAGCTCTAAGAATATTCCAATCCCTCTTATTCCCGGACGGTTGCTGAATCTGATAAACAAGGAGATTCCTACAAAAGATACAAAAGAGATTCGTGTTCGCATCATCGCTGAAAAAGGGTTTAACCCACACACGGACATTGATCTCAATACCCTAAGATTTGGAGCACCGGAAGTCATTGACTTTGGTAAAGGTTCTACCTTATTGACAACAGAAAAATCTGGTGACGACCTTATTGCTATTTTTGCAGCAAAAGGGCACGCATTTGCTGATCATAATTTTGCAGGAAAACTACTTGGTCGCACAAGTAAAGGAACACTACTCTTTGGTTACACTCGCCTGCCGTGGGTAACATACAACGAAGCTATTCTTTCCGTAACCAATCCAGAGTTGAAAACTGTCGATGGGAAATTGGCTATTGCAGTTAGCGTGACAAACTATGGAGTTAGTGCCTCGAAGCCATCAAAGGTAGTCGTTACCATAGCCACCAAGGAGGGAAAAGTCATAGGAGAAGTTGAAGGAACGTGTTCTGCACTGAAACCATGGGAAGAAGCCATCATGGCTCTGGACGCCCCAGCTTCGATGCAAAAAGATACACTCTATGATTACACCGTGACATGTGGCAATGAAACACAACACCCTCTTGCTTTTAAGACAGATAATTACAAGGATAAGAAACATGGAAGGAGACATAGGAGGAAGAAGAAGTAGCTCACGCTCATCCTATAGAAAATACGAATTTTATTGAACAATCTATGTAGTAAAATAAAAGCTTGGCAAAATATTTTTTCGTGGCTAACTGATTCTCTCAACCTACCACTATATCTTGTATAATTCTTTTATTCCAGGGCCTTTATTTGTTACAGCCTGCTCCATTAACCTAAAAAATAATTGGGTCTCCACCTAAATTATTGGGTAACACTAAAAAAAAGAGATCAAGAAGAGAACACGGATAATTGCGAAATACGCAAGTTTTGAATGTTAGGTGTTGAATTTTTGATTAAGACAAAGATTAAGAAAAGACGGTCTGAGCAAAATAAGAAGTAAATAAAATGTGTGAAGCCCAAGTACGTTAGACATTTTTGTCTGACATGGAGCAAGAGATGAGGAATAAGAAAAGTCCTTTGATCAGTCTTATAGGCTCTGGAAGGGCATGTTTTTATGCTTGTTTTTTTACGCTATGTCAGGCAGGAATGCCTAACGTACTTGAAGAGGCAAATAATTTAGTGTATTATTAGTTGCTTTCAAGGCGATAGGATGAAATATTCAGGGGGGTGATTTATTCAAAGAAAGATTAGGGGAGTATCTTGATTATAGGAGAATAAATTGTAACAGCAAGAGAAGTCTATGCTGTTAATTTAATTTCTAGGCACAGCAGAACATAGAAAATTGCGAATTAAGCAGATTTATTGATATATTTTTATGTGATTTTACGAAGTTGCTTATAGCGGTATAGTTCTATGCCGCCTAGCTCCCATTTTTCATGATAATCTAAAAAATCAAGACTAACTTCATGATTAACTACTTGATCGCACTTATTTAAAAGTACAATTTGCCCTTTTTATATTTTTACCTCTTTTTCACTTAAAAGCTTCACCATCGCACCATATCTAATTACCCTGCTGCATGTTGCAGTACCTACATAGTGGGAATATACATGAGACTCGTCTCCTACAGCTAATATTTGCAGAACAATGAGCTACGGCACGCTGGCTCGTGAAAAAAGCGGGTTAGAGTTCGTCCGTGGCTGATTTTTTTCTTCATGACAGCATCTTTATTTTGAAATTTTTTAACACCCGATGGGGGCATTGCCAATGAAACAATTGAATTTTCAACCTCCGAGTTGTTTTATTTGAACAAAAAAAACCGTTAACAACAAAAGCTGTTAACGGTATAATATTTATAAAATATTTAATATCACTATTTCTTGTTTTTTCCTTTACCGGAACCACTCCATGCTGCTTTTCCTGCTTTATCACGGAATTCAATAACTTTTCCGTTTTGTGTTAGAGTACAAACAGCGACATCTTTTACTAAAATATAACCAGAAACTTGAACCCTTTGACCATCTTTTAATACAATGCCATTTGCTTCCCTGTAACGCTCTGGTCCAAAATGGATATTATATTCTTTTCCCTTACTGATTAATAACCAATCATGTCCATCAACATCTTTTAGAGTTCCACTTAATTCAACTTGTTGTCCTTTAGCAATAACGTCACGACCTCTAACTTTATTTGGATCATCCTTATCTGAACATCCCTTTGAACCATCTTTTTCGTGTGAACATCCTGAACCACCTTTCTCGTGCGAGCATCCTTTTGAACCACCTTTCTCGTGCGAACATCCTTTTGAACCACCTTTCTCGTGCGAACATCCCTTTGACCCACATTTTGAATGACATGCTGACAGACCTATCATTAATAATGATAACGCAAATACGACTAAACTTCTTCTCATACTTTTACCTTTTTCTTACTGTTTTTTTAATAATAACGATATTTATTATTTTATTATTCCAAAAATTATCAGCAGAATACGTGCCAAAAACTTTAACTACTTATGCATCAACGATATAGGCATTTACACTAACTATGCAATATTTACACATCATTAAGAAGTTGTGCAACTTTTACACAATATTCATTTATTACCTAAATCATGCAATCTAGGTGTCAATTGAAAAAATTTCTTTGCGAAATTCGCAAAGAAAAAGTTTCGAGATGTCTTATGTCTTTAGTGCTCGAAGAGTTAGTCCATTTGATTTCAAGAGGAATTACTTCCTCTTGAGTTTTCTACCACGGCATCGGCTTCCGCACCAGTGACGGTCTGCCCAGAGTCTAAAACCGTCCGCCTGAGCCCCCCCAAAAACTCAGTGAATTCTCTACGATTTGGATCCTGGTTTTGTCAACACCATCCCCTGTTTACATAGTGGACAGCTTTCTGGATCGTATGTTTCGAGTTGAAGCTTGATCAGACTTTCGTGCGGGATATCAAATGAGGCATTGCCCATACTGCGATCTACGATTACTGCGATTCCCGCAACCTCACCGCCAAGGGAACGTACAAGGTCAATTGTCTGCTGAACTCTACCACCACGGGTAATTACATCTTCTGCAACAAGAATCTTCTCACCCTTTCCAATGGAAAAACCACGTTTCAGAATAAGATCATCATTCTCCTTATCTGCGAATATCGCACGAACCCCGAGAGCCTTTGCTACTTCGTGTCCGACAATAAGTCCGCCGACAGCTGGGGAGATAACAGCGGAGATTTCCGTATCTGCGAATTTCGCAGCGAGCTCAGCACAAATAGTTGCCGCCCTCTCTGGATACTGCAATAATAGTGCCGCCTGAAAAAAACGATTACTATGCAATCCGCTTCTCAGTTTAAAGTGCCCTTCAAGAAGTGCTTTTGAGTCCTTAAAAATAGTTAAAATCTCATTCTCTGTCATAATTATACTCCTGTAATTAAAAATACTTAAACTTATGCGAAATACTACTCACACAAGTAGGGTTCAGTAAAGCATCAAAATTCTGTAACCCGAAACTTGTTTCAAATACTATATATCTAACAATACAGCACTCCATGCAAAAACACAAACCGAAAATATTTTTATTATTGAATTTTAAGAAAAAGAAGAGGTGGAGTGAACACGCCAAAGGGGTGCAAGCATCGAATTTATCCGCCTATGGCGGACATAGAATGGAAGAATAAAGAAATTGAAGAATGCCTCTACTTTATGTGGTTTGGCAGGGATATACCGCAAGCGGTAGATCTCTTGTCTTTCTTTTGCTAGCTAATTAAGTTTAAAGAAAATGTTAAGATTTCATCCGTTCAAGGTATAGTTACCTTAGTTTGGTGGGATTTACTGTACTTTCCATTATATTTTTTGGACAACATCAAAATATGTGTTAAATTAAATATATCAGGTATAGTTTAGATTATGCAAACATAAGTGCGTGCTTAGGATTGCACGATTTAGGTATAAATTATTCACAATAGAAATATTGAAAAAATGGAAATAAAAATGGAAAAAGGTTATTTAAGTAATGATCCAAAGAAGGATGGATATTTTGACAAATGCGGGGGGAGACTTACTACCCGCCACAGTTTCGGCATTTCAGGAGGGCTCCAAGGGAGCGGTAGAATGAATGACTAATGCCCCTATATTACAAATTATGTCAACGATAACAAGGACGCTCAATGTTTATACCGACGACAAAAGATGAGGTCAATCGATTGGGTTGGAATGACCTTGAAATTATACTTGTTACTGGTGACAGCTATATCGACTCTCAATTCTGCGGAGTTGCTGTAATTGGAAAGGTTTTACTTGAGGCTGGATACCGTGTCGGCATTATTGCACAACCGGATATGGAGAGCGAAAAAGATATTTCCCGACTTGGAGAGCCGACACTTTTTTGGGGAGTTACTGGTGGCTGTATAGACTCAATGGTTGCCAATTACACTGCGACAAAAAAACGGAGACAGAGGGATGACTACACTCCAGGCGGCAAAAATGAACGCCGTCCAGATCGTGCAGTACTCGCATACACAAATATTATACGTAAACACTTCAAAAAAACAGTGCCTATCGTACTAGGAGGAATTGAAGCAAGCCTCAGACGTATTGCACACTACGATTACTGGAGCAACAAAATACGACGTTCAATCCTTTTTGATGCAAAGGCGGACTACATTCTTTACGGAATGGCTGAAAAATCTATTGCCAATTTCGCAAATTGCCTAAAGAAAAGAGGTGATATAACAAAACTCAAAGGTCTCTGCTATATATCAAAAGAGCCCCCAGATAATGCAATAGAGTTGCCACCCTTTGATAAAGTCCAGAAAAATAGAGAGGCATTTACTAAAATGTTTCATATATTTTATGAAAATAATGATCCTATTTCAGGTTCTGCACTTTTTCAGAAACATGACAATCGTTACCTTATTCAAAGTCCACCCGAAAATTATCTTACACAGAATGAACTTGATGCGATATTCGCAATTGGTTTTGAAAACGCACAGCACCCTTTTTATGAAAAAATGGGAAAAGTAAGGGCTCTTGAAACTATTCGTTTTTCGATATCTACCCACAGGGGATGCTATGGCGAATGCAATTTCTGCTCAATCGCAGTACATCAGGGCCAAACGATAAGATGGAGAAGTAAAGAATCAATTATTAACGAGGCAAAAAGGATAACAGCACACCCTGAGTTCAAAGGAATTATCTATGATGTAGGCGGGCCGACAGCAAATATGTACGGATTTGAGTGTGATAAGAAACTAAATCAAGGATCGTGTAAACGGAAACGATGTATCTTCCCAAGCGTGTGCGAGAATCTCCATCCTTCACACCACTCACAGATTGACATTTTGTGCGAACTTCGCAAACTCCCCAAAATAAAAAAAATATTTGTTGCATCTGGAATACGTTATGACCTGCTTGATGCCGACAGTGAATATGGAGACCTCTACATTGAAGAGGTTGTAACACATCACGTATCAGGGCAACTAAAGGTCGCTCCGGAACATTCAGAAAAAAAAGTACTTGATAAAATGGGAAAAACAGGAACGGATTCTCTGTTGAGATTTCGTAAAAAATTCAACACAATATCAAAAAAATTAAATAAAAAACAGTTTCTTACGTACTATATGATTGCCGCACATCCTGGTTGCGGAGAAAAAGAGATGAGGCAACTTAAAAATTTCACAGCAAAAGAACTAAAACTGCACCCTGAGCAGATTCAAGTATTTACTCCTACCCCATCGACATACTCTACACTTATGTACTGGACTGAAGAAGATCCATTCACTGGCAAACCATGCTTTGTTGAAAAAGATATACACAGAAAAGAGAGGCAGAAAAAAATTCTATTTTAAAGTATTGCAACCTCAATTACGGGATATATTGAGACAATATTCATGTTAACAAATACACCTAATTTCATAACGCAAAACAGCAATTACGAATGAAAAATAGTTCTCAATCTTTTTACAAAAACATCACATTAGTAGAAAGCAAAAGAACATGTGGAAGCAATGCTTGTTTACATCAGGTTTTCCTTTAATGTCGCATGATTTCCAAAGGCATCTGTTTTGCCATTGGTTGCAAAGACCAAGTTTACTACCCTGATAAATAATGCGACTTGTAATCATCGCCATAATGCAATCCGTCCGTGGAGCTGTTCGCGAGTAAAGCATACGATGTAAACTCAATTCTCTTGCCAGAACCAAAAATGAGAGCACCTCCAGTGTTTACTCTTGAAGCCGAATACATTCCTATGGAGGAGTTTTTAGGCAATTTCTGACTTGAGTTGTCAATCAGAAAGAGACTTTCTCATTGTTTGATTTCGTAGATTTTTAGGATATCCTTATCTCTCTTCGCAACCATGGTCATATTATTCCTTATTATCCTAAAAGTCGGATAAAGCGTACACTATTTTCCCGTGACTCCCAATAACTCCAGGAACAGCTGATCTCTTGCGACTGACTCGGTAGACCACCGATGATAGCCCATTGCTGTTTTGACGTTTGTTGTCTCTATGCAGTCGAACCAGTCCATTACCTGGGCAAGGGAACGTTGTTCAAGCC
>JAUUYH010000084.1 GCA_030590505.1 Kiritimatiellota bacterium | reverse complement strand
ATTTGACCAGAGTTGCGGTGAAGGCGAAAACTCCCATATTTTAAATATTAACGAAGATGATTATCCTGAAAAATATAAACCTGTAATTCGGGCATTGATCAAAGCTATATCAGAACCTAAAGTCCGTAACGACATGACAATAGAGGATGACATTATTGAAAATATGGAAAACATAGAACGAGCGTTGGAGAATAAAATACAAGAGGTTGAAACAGAGAAACAAAGGGCAGAAACAGAGAAACAAAGGGCAGAAAAAGAGAAGCAAAGGGCAGAGACAGAGACACAAAGGGCAGAAAAAGAGAAACAACGTGCTGAGAATGCTGAACAAAAAATAGATGGCCAAAAAAAAATAATTGATGAATTAATGGCCAAATTGGAAAAAAGAGATTGATTATGGCTACAGCCTGTTAGTCATCAGTGAGGCAGAAAACTTCGACTAAATGCTCTTAGGCATCATAAATAAATAACCAATACCTTTCACTTAATATCGAACAAATCTTTTTCGTTACGAAAGTGTTCACATATTTTTATACCGCAAGCGGTAGAGATCTTGTATTTCTTTTATTGACGACTCAACCTTAAATGAAATGCTAAGATTTCACCCGTGTAAAGTATAATATGCAAACAGTTCCGTGCCTTAAAAATTTATTTGATTCTTGTGCGAAATGAACAGGTTCTTTATTTACACTGCCTAAGGCCACCAGTAACCTTGTGTAGTTGGAGCCAATGTCGAGTTTTCTTCAAAAGTAAAGGCGACATCCACCTTTGTCTTAATCAAAAATCTTCTTTCTTATTCCTTGTCATCTCTTCCTCTTCAAGTACGTTAGGCATTCCTGCCTGACATAGCGTAAAAAAACAAGCATAATAACATGCCCTTCCAGAGCCTGTAAGACTTTTTTAAGGGCCTTTCTTATTCCTCATCTCTTGCCCCATGTCAGTCAAGAATGTCTAACGTACTTGGGCTTCGCACATTTTATTTACTTCTTCTCTTGATCTTCAATTTAATATCAAAAATCTGCGTATTGATAATAATCCGTCAGTACGTTCGGGGAGTGATGAAGACCCAAATAAATAAATTTGATAATTTATTGATAGCCGCCTTGATTATTAGTTAGGGAGACCTAACTTATGATTTAATCCCACCAATGTGGAGGGTATTCTTTGATGCTTGTGTCATGATCGCGTCTGTTTTTTACGGCTGGTTCGGTGGCATTTAGTTCTGCCGAAATAGTCCGTTGCTTGTTATGGAGTTCGGTTGAATGTGAGCGAAAAATTTGAGAGTATATATAGGAGTGTTGAAGATGAAAATAAAAGATCTTGAAGTTGGAGATAGATGTCGCCTGACAGGATATGATAAGGGTGTTGGCGAGTATCGTCAGAAATTGCTGGCTATGGGGTTGATACGCGGAGCGGAATTTGTAATTACCCGCAAAGCTCCTTTAGGTGACCCGATTGAGATTAAGTTAAGCTCGTTTAGCCTGACTTTACGAAAAAATGAAGCAGATGCAGTCGAGGTTGAGATTATACAAGCATAACTTTAACGCAGTTTTTTTACGAATACTTAAGATTGCACGATTTAGGTGATCTTAAACTGTAGATATTACTGAGAAATATATTTGGTGAAATAGATCACAGTATCATATAAATAATAAAAAGTGTACCAATAATAATATGAAAAAATTTATCATAGCACTTGCCGGGAATCCAAACTGCGGTAAGACTACTTTGTTTAATGCTCTTACGGGCTCTTCTCAGCGCGTCGGCAACTGGCCTGGTGTTACTGTGGAGCATATCGAAGGGACTTATAGTTACGAGGGGTATGAATATACGGTTATTGATCTCCCTGGAATTTACTCCTTTTCTGCCTATTCGCTGGATGAAAAGGTGTCTCGCGAATTTATTTTACGTGAGAAACCAGATCTGGTCATCAATATTGTTGATGCGTCAAATCTTGAGCGTAATTTATATCTTACAACTCAGCTTCTTGAGATGAAGGTTCCCGTTGTTGTAGCCCTGAATATGATGGATCTTGTTCATCAGCGCAGGATTCGTCTCGAGATCGATCACCTTGCAGAACATCTTGATTCGCCTGTTATTGAGATTATAGCTAATCGCAAAAAAGGGTTGGCTCCGCTGAAGGATATGATAAACAACTCGATTGAGAAGCACCACATATCAAAGGTTAAGGTGCAGTATGACGAGGTTGTTGAAGATGCACTTTTAGGATTGACAGAAGATGTTGCGAAATTCGCAGAAAAAGAGAAGGTTGATGCAAGGTGGCTGGCGATTAAACTGCTTGAAAATGATGAACTTGCCAGTGAGATGACTCAGGATAGTCAGAAAAAGGCAGTTGATGCGAAATCCGCAAAGATTGACAAGCATACTGGCGACTGTGCTGATATAATTATTGCCGACGGTAGATACGGGTTTATTCACGGTCTGGCACGTGATGTGATAAACCGTGATGCTGAACTTAATAAAACAATAACGGACAATATTGACAAAGTCGTGCTTAACCGTTTTTTTGGTATTCCTATCTTTATATTTGTTATGTACCTGATGTTTATGATTACAATGAACATTGGAACTCCGTTTATTGACTTTTTTGATGCTATGTGTGGTACGGTTTTTGTTGATGGAGTACGACATCTCTTAAGCGGAATGATGCCTGAATGGCTTGTAACTATCCTTGCTGATGGCGTGGGAGGCGGTATTCAGACCGTTGCTACGTTTATTCCTCCTATATTTTTAATATTTTTATGCCTCTCCTTTCTTGAAGATTCTGGATATATGTCAAGGGCCGCATTCGTTATGGATCGTCTTCTGCGTGCAATTGGACTACCTGGAAAAGCCTTTATTCCGATGCTTGTTGGATTAGGTTGTAATGTCCCCGGTATAATGGCAACCAGAACGCTAGAGAGCAGACGCGATAGAATTCTTTCGGTAATGATAAATCCGTTTATCTCCTGTGGTGCAAAGCTCCCTATTTATGCACTTTTCGCAACGGCATTTTTTGACCAACATGCTGCCCTTCTTCTTTTTAGCCTCTATTTTACGGGAATTATTGCAGCAGTTATTACTGGCCTGCTTTTTGGCCGTACTATTTTAAAAGGCGAAGCTTCGACATTTGTAATGGAGCTTCCGCCATATCATATTCCTACATTCAACGGCATAATGTTCCATACCTGGAGCAGACTGAAGGGTTTTCTTGTGCGTGCTGGACAGGTTATTCTTGTTGTGGTTATTATTCTGAGCTTTTTAAATTCGCTTGGAACTGACGGATCATTCGGGAATGAGAATAGTGAAAAATCAATTCTGACCAGTATCGGTAAATCAATTACTCCTCTATTTTATCCAATGGGGATAGATGATAAAAATTGGCCGGCAACTGTCGGGCTATTTACTGGAATATTTGCGAAAGAGGCAGTTGTAGGTACAATTAACTCTCTCTACACCGAAGATAAAATAGTATCTGAAGAAAATCAACAGGAATTTGACTTCTGGCAGGGCGTTGCCGATGCCTTTAAAACGATTCCCGCCGGTTTTAAAGGCTTTTTTGGCTCTATCACTGATCCAGTGGGAGTCGTTGCTATTGCCGAGAGTGCTAGTGCTGGGGAGGGTGTGGTCGCAAAAGAGCTTGATGTGAATAGATCGACTTTTCGTTCAATGCGGGAGCATTTTGCAGATAAATATGCAGTAATCGCATATCTTCTTTTTATTCTCCTCTACTGTCCGTGTGTATCTGCAATTGCAGCTACATACAGAGAGACAAACCTCAAATGGGCCATATTCTCAGTCTGCTATCTTACTGGTGTTGCATGGACTGTTGCCACACTATTTTATCAGGTTTCTCAGCTAACAGTTAATCCAGCATCTGCAACAATGTGGGTCGCAATATGTATTGCGATAGTCGCAATTTTTATCACAGTATTGAAATTACTTCCTAAGGGAAAGAGAGATGTTTAAGAAATTTAGAAATATGTTTAACAGAGAAGGGCACCACCACTGCAGATGCTGTGAAAATCCTAAACATCCAGCTCATCCTCGTCACTGTGAACATATTGAGGCAGGAATGCTCTCACTGAATGATGCACAAGAAGAGAAAAGAGTCACTGTCAGAGTTAATTCTGATATAAAAACAATGGAGATGGGGCTCTACCCTGGAAGTATTGTAACGATTATTAATAATAACCCCCAGGAGCGGAATATCATTCTGAAAATTAATGATCAACGTTACGTCGTTCCAAGAGAAATAGCATCAGCAATCTACGTGAAGTGAATTGACCGTTTTTTAGCATTATACTTTGAGCTTGCTCTCTAATCTTTGTCATGATCCTGAATCCGTGACAATTTTTCCGGATTCTATTTTTTGTTCATTGATAGGCTAATATGTAACCAATTTACTCGATTCTTATCGTCTATTTTAGTCACAACCAGGACCCCTCAAATTTTAAAAATATGGGTCTTTACCTAAATTATTGGGTAACACTAAAAAAAAGAGATCAAGAAGAGAACACGGATAATTGCGAATTTCGCAACTCTTAATCTTAATCCAACATCCCATTCTTGTATTATTTGTTTAAAGATAATAGAAAGTTCTATTCTCGGCTACAAGGTAGCATTGAAAGGCTGTAAGCCGTGCATAATGTTGCTTCGCAAGCGTCGCTACGCTCGGCTAGCGCGGTTAAAACTCTTCTCTTTCTGACTATTAAAAAGATTTGAGGCTGTTTAGGTATAACGCAACCCACTAATGATAATAATCCGTCACTACGTTCGGGGACAGGTGAATACGTTCGGGGACAGGTGAATAGGCAATTTTTTAAATCAAATTTCTCAGAAATTTTTATTTTTCAGAGCGTTCAACTTGCGATTGTTTTATTTTCTTGTTCGACCTAATGACCTGAGCTCTTAAGTCCATCTGAACTTAAAAAAGCCACATTTGACACGTTTCTTAAAACTGAAAAATCTGGTAAAACGAAGCAGGAGAATTAATAACATAGGGTGCCAGGAGAACAATGGCAATTATTGATAGTAGCATGATGGCGGTTACCGTCCACATAAGATCTATTGTTTTATTGATATCCTCGAGATTTGGAGGTGGGAACTCTTTACCAAAAAGTTCTTTTTTGTGTAGTTCGCCTC
Organism: Kiritimatiellota bacterium; assembly: GCA_030590505.1. Lineage (GTDB taxonomy): Bacteria > Verrucomicrobiota > Lentisphaeria > Victivallales > JAADHT01 > JAUUYH01. The sequence goes on along the minus strand of JAUUYH010000084.1, from coordinate 5,198 downwards.
CGTACACTGCATCACCCCCTAGGGAAATTCGCAGAGCTCCAGCGGTTGCCGCTTCCGGGATTCCTGCATTTGGGCTACTGTGGATTGATGCGTCACGTCTTGCGGTTTTATATGCACTGGCTGAATCATAGTCACCAATCCAGGCAGCGATGGGATAGAGTAGGAGGGAAAGTCGTGCAGGGATATAATTCGCAACATCATCAAGTTTTGCAGAGAACGTTCCAAATGTACGATAGCGTTTATTTTTATAGCCTATCATTGAGTCGCATGTGCTTATCGATTTGAATGCCCACAAGAGAGGTGCACCGCCTATTGCTGCAAAAAAGAGCGGGGCTATTATGCCGTCCACTGCATTTTCCGATACTGTTTCAATTACTGCTCGACTTATTTGAGTTTTATCAAGATCCTCTGTGTCACGACCTACAATCATAGAGAGTGCTTTGCGAGCTTCGCATATATTTCCAGATTTTAGGTGTTTAAGTACATCTTTTGCGGATTTAGCAAGACTTTGTGCCGAAAATCCTGCCCACAGCCAGAATATTGTAATTATTTCTCCAAATATAGGATTTGCGAGATTCGCAATATAGATGGAGGCAAAGACAAATGAAATGGTTATGAAAAGTGTCAGTAGTCCTGTTATGATTCCAGCAAATATATTTCGACCAAAGAGTTTTACAGTTATTGTTTCCAGAAGGTTTATTGTAAAACCTATGCCTCTTACTGGATGTGGAAACCAGTGAGGGTCTCCAATTAAGAGATCCAGAATATAGGCTATATATATGTTAAATAAGTGATTCATCTTTCCTTGCTATACCGCAAGCGGTAAAGATCTTGTATTTCTTTTATTTACGACTCAACCTTAAGTGAAATGCTAAGATTTCACCCGCGTAAAGTATACTTATGCTTAATTATTATTGCGATGTTCGCAGATTTCTTTATTGAGTGCGTTACTTTACTGTTCTGTTTGCTTGATACAATCTCAATTCTTTATTAATTTGAAAAAGTTTGTTGACATTATAGTAAAAAAAATCCTTTATCAGTTTGATTTTTTTATCTCAAGCTATATGTTACCGGCTCTTTTGAAAGTTATTGAAAAAAATAACGTAATTAAGCAGTTTATTAGAATGTAAATTTTAAACTCAACCCTAATTAAGGAGTAGCAAATGGCTATTAAAATCGGAATCAATGGTTTCGGACGTATCGGTCGCTTCGTATTTCGCCTTGCATGCGAACGTGACGACATTCAAGTTGTAGGAATTAATGACCTTCTAGATGTAGATTATATGGCATACATGCTTAAATATGATTCTACTCACGGAAGATTCAACGGAACAGTTGAAGTGGAAGGCGGAAATCTTGTTGTTAACGGAAAAACTGTTCGCGTAACATCAGAACGTGATCCTGCTAATCTTAAATGGGATGCAATTGAAGCAACTTTTGTTGTTGAATCAACTGGTCTTTTCCTTACTGATGAAACAGCTCGTAAGCACATAGCTGCTGGAGCTAAACGTGTTGTTCTTTCTGCTCCTTCAAAAGATGATACACCAATGTTTGTTATGGGTGTTAACAGTGATGAATATGCTGGACAGGATATCGTTTCAAACGCATCTTGCACAACTAACTGTCTTGCTCCTATTGCAAAAGTTCTTAACGACAACTTCAGTATCGTTGAAGGTCTTATGACTACTATCCACGCAACTACAGCAACTCAGCAGACTGTTGACGGTCCTTCAATGAAAGACTGGCGCGGTGGACGTGGTGCTGGACAGAACATCATTCCTTCATCAACTGGCGCTGCTAAAGCTGTAGGTAAAGTTATTCCTGAACTTAATGGAAAACTTACTGGTATGGCTTTCCGTGTACCAACTCCTGACGTATCAGTTGTTGACCTTACATGCCGCCTAGAAAAACCTGCAACTTATGATGAAATCAAAGCTGCAATGAAATCAGCATCTGAAGGTGCTTTGAAAGGTATTCTAGATTACACTGAAGATAAAGTTGTTTCTAATGACTTCATCGGCGAAACATGCACATCAGTATTTGATGCAGATGCAGGAATCGCTCTTAACGATAACTTCGTTAAAGTTGTATCATGGTACGACAACGAAATGGGTTACTCAAGCAAGGTTCTTGATCTGATCTCTCTTATGGCAGATAAGAACGGTTGCTGCTGTAATTGCTAGTAACTGATTTCTAATCAGATTTTTAAAGCCCGGCTTTTTGCCGGGCTTTTTTTTGTCTCCTTACTAAGGCAATTATTCACGTCTCCAATTTTAAGTTTTCCCACAACGGTGATTGTCAACCTGTCCCTTTTTTTTCCTGTCCGCTTGAGTGTTTTAGAGCAAATACCATCAAAATTGATTCCCTTTACTCTATATTCTTTTCAAATCGAACCTCTTCTCATTTTTTGACACTTGACTTTCATCGTATAAAGCCTATTTTAAATATGTAAAACTTTCAATCCTATCTTTAAAAAATGGTAAAAAGAACCTTGCATTGAATACATTTTTCCAATATTAACTAAATATTCTTAGTTATATTTGCTCGTTTTTTTGATATTCGTAAAAAAACAAAAGAAAAACGAAAAAAACACTTGACACTTCATTGGTGAAATTGTATAATATACTAAAGAAGCATAATGTAATATTTTAGAAATGGAGAATTACAATGAATGAAGAATATGAAAATGAAGAGATTTTGGAGGAAGTCGAAGATACAGGATTTAGTTCTTATGAAGATTTGATGGAAGCTCGTAAAATTACTTTTGAAGATATTAAGGAGCATTTGACAGGCCCAGTAATATCAACAGTAATACATGTCGTTCTACTTGCGTTTCTTGGTACAATTATCGTATTTAAAGCACCGGAGAAAGCAAAAAATATTACAGTTGCAATGAAAAAAATAGAAGTTCCGAAAATAGAACCACCACCACCACCACTAGAGCCACCGGAACCAGTTGAAATTGAGAACCCAACAGAAACACCAATAGAACGACCTAATATGGAAGTGGAGGTTGATGTGCAGGTTGAAAATATATCACTTAGTACTCTAACAGATGTTGCACTTCCAAGTGTACTTAATATGAAGATGAGTAATTCTGCGTTAAGTCTTCCTGTTAATCCAGGAGGAGGAGGAGGAGGAGCGATAGGTGGTGATTTTTTCGGAACAGGTGGTAGTGGTCGTCGTTTTGCCTTTCTTCTTGATTTTTCGTCTTCTATGACCCCTAAGCGATTATTAGTTATGAAGGAGCATCTGATTAAAGCATTAGCTGCCTTTAATGGTAAAGGAGAAGTTGTTGTAATGTTTTTTGGTAGGGCTTGTTGGTTGCCTCAAGAAAATGCTAGTGAAGTTGTTAAGGCTTGGGGAGGGAAGAGTGCCATCGGAATGGAAACAGGGGATATTATGGCAAAGTTTTATCCTAAAGCCCGTTGGATGTCTCCTAGTAGCCACAATTTAGCAATTCTCAATAAATATATATCTCGAACTCCAAACAATTCAGGAACAAATTGGTTCCACCCTCTTGCTGCAGTTCTTCAGATGGATCCACAGCCAGATGTGATTTTCCTTATGACTGATGGTGGTGTAAAAAGTAATATTTCAAGCGGTTGTATTGAGATTGTAAAAGCATTAAATAAAAAGATTACTGTCAATACAATTGAGTTTGGGGGAAAGGGCAGTGGTGGGGTATTGGAGACAATTGCTCAAGAATCAAAAGGGGGCACGTATAAGGGATTTTCTGACGCAGAGTTGACAACTATGGCACAGGGTATTGTATTACCGACCCAATTTACTGATAATACTGAGTTTAACTATAACATTACCCGTGGGGTTAAGAAGGAAAAAGAGGAAAAAGTTAAAGGTTTGACTATTGAATAATGACGAATAACCTAAAAGTGATCATTTACTCAACTAGAAATCCTTAAGAGGTCACCAGAAAAAGTTTTATACCTATTTTGTATGCCAATGTCACTTTTTTTGTCCATTTTTAAAATAATCAATTAGATACTGTGGAATTGGTGGAATCTCTTGCAAGCCACAATTAGATCTCATTGATTTATGGGCCATAACGCCTACTGCAACAGCATTTCTAGCAGCAATAGGAGAGGTCTTTGTTTCTCCTCCATCTCTAATAAACTTAAGAAATGATTTAACTATTGCAGGATCAGAGCCGCCATGAGAACCTTCCATAGCCTTGATTTTATAGATAATGTCTGGGGTGTTACGAGGACCGCGTTGTGTCCATACATGCACTTCAGCCTCACCATAATCTCCAATATTTTCAACTCGTCCCAAAGTTCCGATAAAGGTGTAATTCCTTTCGCTGTCTGGAGTGTAATGGCATTGTGTGTAAGATGCCTGAATCCCGTTTTCAAGTTGCATCATTATCATATTATTATCTTCCACATCAATTTTTGGTGACATCCCAACCTGCGAAAGTGGAGGCCAATTATTATTACTCCATGAAGCGTTACCGCCTTTCTCTTTTTTTCGTTTTTCACATTTATCATATATAGAAAGCATTCCCATGCCAACAACTGATTTAGTATATGAATTAGCGAGCCAGTGAATAACATCAATATCATGAGCACCTTTTTGAAGTAGTAAGCCGTTTGTATATTGCTGCTCAGAGTGCCAATCTTTGAAATAAGCATCACCTCCATATCCTATAAAATGGCGACACCATACAGCCTGTACATCTCCAATAACACCAGAATCAATGATATCTTTCATCTTATTGATAACTGGAAAATGGCGCATATTATGTCCTAGAAAAAGTTTAGACCCAGTTTTATAAGCAACTTCAAGGAGGCGATCACACCCCTCTATTGAGATAGTCATAGGTTTTTCAAGATATACATCTTTTCCTGCCTCAAGTGCGTTTACGGCTTGCTCTTCATGAAGGAAATCAGGGGTAGTAATAAAAACGGCATCAATATCCTCACGTGCTAAAAGTTCCTGATAATCATCAGTCAATAGCATATCATCCCCACCAATAGCCTCTTCAAATTTTTTCAGTCTCACTGGGTTGATATCGGCACCAGCAACAATGCGAAAGCCCTCTTCGGGTTTATGGGCCTCCTTTGTCAAACTACGCCTTCCTCCTGCACCTATAACACCAATCTTGATCTCTTTCATTATTCATCTCCTGCTCTTATCATGTTTTATACTAGCGACGGGTGAAATCTTAACATTTTCTT
>JAUUYH010000048.1 GCA_030590505.1 Kiritimatiellota bacterium | reverse complement strand
GCTGAAGTTGGAGAAGCGTTCTACGTGGCGGGTAACATTAAAGATGGCGATCCTGAAAGCTGGCAAAAAGAATGGGAAAAGATGGCAATTCGGAAAGAAAACCGTGCGAAGGCTGCTCTTGAACAGGATCACAAAATTACGGCTCGTGAAAATTATCTAAAAGCATCCAATTATTATCGCACGGCACTTGTTTCAATGTTACCTGACAATCCAAAGTTCAATGGTATTGCCAAAAAGATTCGAACCTGTATGATAAAAGCTGGTAAATTATCAAAACCCCAAATGACCTACTTTGAAGTCCCATTTGAAAAAACAATCCTTCCCGGTTATTTCCGCCCTGTCATAAAAGATGGAAAACCACGAAAAACCCTCTTGATGATTGGTGGTGGAGAAACCTTTATAGAAGACAATGTCTTTTATATTGAGGCCCAGACGATAAAACGTGGCTATAATTTTATCACGGTAGATATCCCTGGACAGGGGATGCTTCCAGCAGAAGGATTATTTTTCAGAAAAGATACAGAAACTCAAATGAAGGCCATTCTTGATGTCATTTTAAAGTTTCCTGAGGTTGACCCTGAGAAACTTGCCGTTTACGGTATCAGTAATGGCGGCTACTTCGTTCCGCGGGCAGCAACAGTTGAGAAACGAATGAAGGCGATTATCATCAGCAGTGCTGTTGTTGACAATTATCGTATGTTTAAAGAAATGCCTTTTTCCAAAGATACTCAGGAGCAGATTGACCAATGGCCGTCTTTCAAAAAAGCGGTAACTTCTGCCGTAACCTGGCGCTGGGGGCTTGACCCGCAAAATGTAAAAGGGCAAGCTGAAGCCACCAAAGACTTTCAGTTTGATCCGAAAAAAGTAACTTGTCCGGTTTTAGATATCGTGGGAGCAGGAGAATATGTAAACAAGGAAACTGAAAGCCAGCAGAAAGAGTTCATGGACAAAGTAGGAACAGAAAACAAAACGTTGGTAATTACTCCAGAAAATGAAGGGGCTTCTTCTCATTGTATCGGAGAAAACCGAACCTTGATGGCTGAAATAGTCTTTGACTGGCTTGATGACCTCTTTGGTGATAAGAAAAAAAAATAAGACAAGATTCATTTGAGCATTATACTTTGCACGGATGAAATCTTAACATTTACTTTAAACTTAATTATCTAGCAAAAGAAAGACAAGATATCTACCGCTAGCGGTATAGATTCTCATATTATGAAAAATATTGATATACATGGTGGAAATATTGCAGCCGTTGCCAGTAAGCTCGGGCTTGAAGAGACTCCTGATTTTTTGTACGACTTTAGCGTCAACATCAACCCTTTCGGGATGCCAGTTGCCGTCGAACGTGCAATTGCAGGAATGAACTTATCGGACTACTCAAATTATCCTGAAATATATGCGAACTTCGCAACTGAATCCATTGCCAACGCCCATAATTTGCCTGTAGACTCTGTTCTTTTGGGAAACGGATCAACTGAACTTTTCATGTGGATTGCACAAGCAATTTCTCCCAAAAAAGCCCACACCATAGCTCCATGCTACAGCGGTTATTCTGAGATATGCAGAGCTGCAGAAATACCCTTAAAAATTGCGAACCACGCAAAAGGAGTGGTAATCTGTGCAAAGAATGAGGATAATTTCAGTATCAATCTTGATGATATTAATTTCTCGGAGATTGAATTGATATTTCTTGCAACACCTAATAATCCTACAGGGACAACTATCCCAAAAAATAAAATACTATCAACAGTCAAATCAAACCCTGAAACATTTTTTATCATTGATGAATCCTTTATCGACTTTCTCCCGGATGAAAGCAGCCTGATGTCAATAAAAAAACTACCTGCGAATATCGCAGTGGTGAAATCACTGACTAAATTTTTTGCAATCGCAGGGATCCGACTCGGAATGCTCTACGCGCACCCAAAAACAGTTGCGAAATTCGCAAAAAAACGCCTCCCCTGGAGTGTAAATTCAACAGCCCAGACAATTGCTCCGCATCTCTACTCCGACCCAGTATATATCTGCGAAACTCGCAAAAAAATCTGCGAACTTCGCAAAAAACTATCTTCGGATCTCGCAAAAGTCAATGGTATAAAAACCTTTCCTGGTAGTGCCGATTTTATTCTATGCCAGTTAATCAAAACCGATTCTAAAATTACCAACGTTGAAGAGCTCCAAAAAGAGTTATTAAAAGATGCAATCCTGATCCGCGTTTGTAGTGACATACCAGGCCTTGATAACTCATTTTTCAGAATAGCAGTACAAACAAAAATTGAGAATAATTATTTAGTTGATGCACTTAATTCTCTGCTAACTTCGCAAAATGTATCAACTTCTTCAAAAAAAACTACTCCACTTATGATTGTAGGGACAACTTCTGATGCAGGAAAAAGTGTAATTGCTGCTGCATTCTGTAGGCATTTTGCAAGGAAAGGGGTGAAAGTTGCCCCTTTCAAGGCTCAAAATATGTCACTTAACTCTTTTGTGACAAAAGAGGGTGGTGAGATGGGTAGAGCTCAAGTAGTACAAGCGGAAGCCGCTGGAATCGAACCGCATACAGACATGAATCCTGTACTTCTAAAACCCACAGGAGATAGTGGATCACAGCTAATTCTGAACGGAAAGCCTATCTGCAACGTCACTGCACGCTCATATTATGAAGAGAAGTGCGAAATTCGCAAAGATGCACACGCCGCCTATGACCGCTTGACGGCACGATATGATATGATTGTGCTTGAAGGTGCAGGAAGCCCGGCGGAAATAAATCTTCAAAAAGAAGATTTTGTAAATATGGCGATGGCAGCGTATGCAAATGCAAAAACGATTCTTGTTGCCGATATCAATCCCGGTGGGGTATTTGCATCAATATACGGCACGGTAAAGCTGATTCCTCAAAAATATCGAAAATACCTGAGCGGAATTATTATTAATAAATTCAGAGGCGATGTAACACTTCTAAAAGAGGGTATTGCTGAGATTGAACAGCTGACAGATCTGCCAGTTCTCGGAGTTCTGCCATACATAAATAATCTAAATATTGAAGAAGAGGACTCAATGAGCCTTGATTCTAAAATTCAAAACAGAATGAATAATAAGAACAAGGAGAATGCAATCGACATTGTTGTGATTCGTTTGCCACGTATCAGCAATTTTACAGATTTCCTGCCACTTGAAACTATGCCGAATGTATCTCTTAGATATGTCTCAAATCCGGCAGAACTAGGAACTCCTGATCTTCTCATAATTCCTGGCAGCAAAAATACAATAGCTGACATGAAGTTCTTGCGTGAGAGCGGGTTTGAATTAAAAATAAACAAACTGCGAACTTCGCAAACTCCAATTTTCGGAATCTGTGGAGGGCTTCAAATGTTGGGTGAAAAGATATTTGATCCGAACGGAGTTGAAGGGGAACTCAAAGAGATAAGAGGCTTATCGCTGTTGCCGATAGAGACCATACTTACCGAAAAGAAAAAACTTACCCAGACGCAGGGATCAATCTCAAATCTTCCGTTTGCAGATGGAAAAATACCATTTAAAGGTTATGAAATACATGCAGGCGAAACAAAAAAGATTAAAAGTAAAAACAAAATCATAAAATTAACAGATTGCGAAAATCTTCAGAATTACGGATATTTCACTGAAAACGGTAATGTATTGGGCAGCTATATTCACGGCTTTTTCGATTCGGCAGAGCTGCGCATAGCTCTTCTTAAAAATCTCGTATCAAACAATCCATCAAGTGCGAACTTCGCAATAAAAGATATCGTTGGAATTGATAAAAATAAAACATATAATAACCTTGCCGATATGCTAGAAAAGTATATTGACATTGATAAACTATACCGCAAGCGGTAGAGATCTTGTATTTCTTTTATTGGCTACTCAACCATAATCGAAATACTAAGATTTCACCCGCGTAAAGTACACTATAAAGGAACACTAAAATGAAATTTTTAGCAGCAACAGGAAATTTACATAAAATTGAAGAGTTTAGAAATATTCTTGAACCATTGGGAATTGAATTCGTATCCCCTAACGAGATTGGAGGCATACCAGATGTTGAAGAAAATGGAACAACATTTGAAGAAAATGCTTCTCTCAAGGCTCTCGAAACTGCGAACTTCGCAAAAATGAAGGTTTTTGCCGACGATTCAGGATTGGAAATCGAAGATCTTGACAACGCACCAGGAATTTACTCCGCCCGCTATGCAGAGGATAATCCTGGACGCATAAAAAGAGTTCTTGATGAGCTACTAGAAGTGGAAAAAAAGAGAGGAAAAATTAAGAGAAAAGCACGATTTGTGTGCGTCATTGCAATCGCTGAACCTGGGAAAGTACTTCAGGTGTTTCGTGGCGAAGTATATGGCACAATTATTCGCGAACCTCGGGGAGTCGGTGGATTCGGCTATGATCCAATATTTCTACCAAATGGATTCGAACAGACATTTTCAGAGCTTACCCCTGAACAAAAAGACTCAATAAGCCACCGTGGCAATGCTCTGCAGAAAGCAGTTGACTATTTTATAGTTAAAGTGTAGTTTTCTCCTTGACTTTTTCACAAAACTAACAATATTGTACATCATGTAGAAATTAACCGCACCAAAAAGGTAAAACGTAAATGGAGAAGCAAGATACAAATAAAATTGATTTCTTGAATAGTGAAACTCCTGCGATCCCACCTCAAGAAAGGCCTAAGGGTAACCCAAAAAGCCTTCAAGAGATATTATCAAAAACAAATATTGAAGATACTGAGATTTTTGATGGTGATGAAATGTTTCCAACAGACTCTACTGACTACGGTAACGATGCTGACTATGAAAACAAGTTACTGAATAACTCTTCTCAAGAGCAAGATGAAGATGAAGATGAATTCATAAAAACTTCCCCATCCATTATGGATCTGCTTCAGAAAAAGACTCCATCAACAGGTTCACTTACTGAAACGGATCGTGACATACAAACCGAAAATGATGGAAAATCTCTTGACGAAATACTTAAAGAAGATGGCTTGCATAAAGACAAAAATGATAGTACAAAAACAGAAAAAAAGAAATACACTAGACCAATAATAATCATTGTAGCTGCGTTAATAATAATTACTGCTGGTGCCGTTTACATAAATGTTTGCATTAAAGTACCGAAACCTTCTGAAATGGACTCAAAAGCACTACCTATGCCTAACACAAAAGTTAAAATCTCTCCCAATCTTAAAGATAAAAATAAACTTAAATTCTATTTAAAAATGGGGGAAAATCTATATAAGAAAAAGAGATACAAAGATGCATTACAACTCTTTACACAATTATTAAAAACAAACTGGAATAATGGACTCATCTACGGAATGCTAGGCAACTGCAAACTGCAATTAAAAGATGAAGCCACCGCAAAACATTACTATCAACGTTCATTAAAAGAAGGGTACTTTGAGGATGCTAAATTTGCACTAAACTTGGCTAAAATACTCAAAAAAGAGAAAAAGTATACTGAAATCATATCAGTACTTTCTCCATTTGAAAAAAAACATGGTTCTAATCAAGAAATTTCAATGACCCTGGCTGAAGCGTACAGCAAAACAGGGGATTTAAGCAAAACTATTGCTTGCTATAAAAAACTTAACCCTGGCAATATGTCAGAATCTCAGATAAGAGATTACGCTATGCACCTAGAAAAAGATGGAGATAAAAACTCTGCATTTAAAATATACCTAATGCTGGGAAAACTATATGGTAGAACAAGTGCCTATATAAAGGCAGAACAACTCGCTCCTGACAAAAAAACGCGCATTTCAATCCTTGCTAAGCTTGTATCAAAAACCGCAATGACCCCTGAAGGTAATTATTATAAACTAATCCTAGCTATAGGACTGATTGATGCTGGCAATAAAAATGAAGGTATAGCACTACTCAAAAGTATAAGAACAGGAGAACTCTCCAAAAAAGCGGCAACTCAATATCTTGCAATGGCTCCATACTTCGTGGAGGAACCTCTTCTCGTCAGAGAGATCATCACTATATTAAATAAATATTATGCAAGTGATCTACACATGCATAATAAAATAATGCAAAACATTAAAGATTCAGGTAAAGAGGCGTTTTGTAAAGAGTTTTTCAAAATGGAGTACTCTCTTTACCCAAAAAACCCAATTGCCAACTATATCTATGCCCTAACCTTAAATAATCCTACACACAAAAAAGCTATTCTTTTGAAGGCAATAAAACTCTCGCCAAAATCCTTATATATGAAGTTAACCTTGGCAAAAGTTTATATCGCTGAACAAAGATGGAAAAAGGCATATACATTATTACAGGAATGTATAAAAAAGACCCCCTATAATAGTGAGGCACAGTACTACATAGCAGTTGCAAAAATAAATTTATCAGTAGCATCACGAGCATTGAAAGATTATGAGAATTTTTTAAAGAGCACACAACTATCAAAAACTGAAATTTTAAAAAAAATGGTACTGATGTCTGAACACATGTTATATGAAAAATATCCATTAAAATATTTGGAACAAGCAGAAAAGGAACCACAACTCAAAGAGTTCTGTGAAGTAGAAAAAATAAAAATCAAGTTAATCTATGGAACAGCAAAAAAAGAGGACTTTAAAAATACAGACAATCCACTTATACAAAAATATTATATAATATTCCTCCTTGGTTCAGGCGGAGCACGTACAGTAATAAATATGACTAAAAAAGATGCTGCAGACATAGAATTCTGGAAACTACTTATCCGCTGGAAGCAGTCTCTTCCATCATGGAAACAGAAAGCCTATAAACTCTTTAACTTGAAGAAAGATGATCTGCTTATTTCTACAATTCTTAAACTCTGGTTGAAGAAAATATCTATCAAAGAGGCAGAAGCAATGCTTAATTCTATTCCAACTATCGATAAACCGCTACTTGCTAATATTATAGCAGAACAATACAACAAAAACAAAAATACATCAAAAGCAACGTTTTTTTTCCGCAAAGCGGCAAAATATTCCAATCCGAATATATATAAAGCATTATCAAAGTATATGCGACAATAAAATCTCTTTAAATGAAGATTGAGGAAATTAATAATTATGAAAATCAAAGTAAAAAAATCAAAACTAAACGGAATAATATCCGTACCGTCATCAAAATCTCATACAATACGTGCGATTGCAATTGCGACTGCAGCTGAGGGAAGGTCAAAAATATATAATCCCCTTATCTCAGAAGATGCTACTGCTGCACTTAATGCTGCAAAACTACTAGGTGCAAAAATATCCGCAACAGATGGACTTTGGAAGGTTGACGGAACTGGTGGCAATTTAACAAAAAATTCAAATGTAATTGATATGCAAAATTCTGGAACATCATTACGAATTTTTGCAGGTCTTGCAGCTACAGCAAACTTCCATGTAACATTCGACGGCGACTCATCACTACGAACAAGGCCGATGAGCCCCCTCCTCTCTGCTCTCGAAAAACTGGGAGTAAGCATCACTTCAACTGACGGACACTGCCCGCTTACAATTTCCGGCCCGCTTACAGGAGGGAAAACAACCGTTGAAGGCACTTCATCCCAATTCCTAACATCTCTTCTTATTGCACTCCCTCTTGCTGAGCAGGATTCATATATTAAAGTTATAGGCCTAAATGAGAGACCATACGTTGAAATGACACTAGATTGGCTATGCAAAGAAGGAATTCAAATAGAGTACCCGCAAGATATGTCATACTTCAAAATAAAAGGCAATCAGAAATATCCATCATTTGAAACAACAATACCTGCAGACTTCTCTACGGCCGCCTTCCCTCTTGCAGGTGCAGTCCTTACACAAGGAAAAGTAACAATAAGAGACCTGGACTTCAGTGACCATCAAGGCGATAAAGCGGTCTTCGAATATATGTCAAGAATGGGTGCAAATATTAAAAAAAATAAACACATGACAGAAATCACCGCATCAAATCAACTTGAAGGAAAAACCTTCGACCTAAATGCGACCCCCGATGCACTTCCTGTAATGTCAGTAGCAGGTGCCCTCTCCAGTGGCATAACAACACTAGAAAACTGCCCACAGGCACGCATAAAAGAGACAGATAGGATCAAATGCATGACTTGCGAACTTCGCAAAATGGGAGCAGAAATAACAGAACTCGAAGATGGAATGATAATTAAAAGCTCAGAACTACATGGAGCCGAGGTAGAATCATACGGCGATCACAGAATCGCAATGGCCCTAACTATCGCTGGAATGTGTGCCTCTGGAGAGACAGTAATAAATCGTGCGGAAGCCGCTGCTGTAACATATCCCTCATTTGTGAAAGACTTCCAGCAACTTACTGCAGATATTACAACGATCGCCTAATTTCTAACAGAAATGTACTATTTCGAGTAAGTTGTCCATTTTGAAAATTTCAGAATTGATGCTTGAATCTCGTACTTTTTGTACTATTTGTAAATAGCGCCTATTGACGAATTAATAATATGAACACTAATCATTTTAAATCTATACCGCAAGCGGTAGAGATCTTGTCTTTCTTTTGCTAGCTAATTAAGCTTAAGGAAAATGTTAAGATTTCATCCGTGCACAGTATAACACAAAGAAGAAGGAAAACATGAAAAAAGCACTATTTATCACAAATCGATTTGATGAGATTTATTCAACTGAATTACAGGATCGAGTTAAAAAAGTTGTTGATATTATTGCCCCACCTCAAAGTAGTGATATTGTAAAAAGTAATCCTGAACTATTGAGTGAGGTTGAAATTATAATGTCGGGCTGGGGAGCACCTAAAATAGATGAAGAATTCTTAGCCGCAGCACCAAAACTTGAGGCGTTCTTTTATGCAGGAGGACTTTTAAATTTCCCCCCAATTGCACATAAGCGAGGCATTGTCGCTTGCAGTGCTATTCATGCAAATTCCATTCCAGTCGCAGAATACACTTTGGCTCAGATTATTCTTGCTCTAAAACAGACACATCAGGCAACTTGCTCATATCGCAAAGAGTGTGCAAAAACATACCCTCTAGGCCAGGTAGCGGGCACATACAGAAGTAAAGTTGGCATCATCGCCCTAGGAAATGCCGGCCGTCTGATAATCAAATTACTTAAAAATATTGACGTTCAGGTTCTTGCATACGATCCAGCTTTGACGGAAGAGGAGATGCACAAATTTGGAGCAAAAAAAGTCTCACTTGAAGAGATTTTCACAGAGAGCGATGTCGTGTCACTTCATGCTCCTGTGTTAGACTCGACAAAAGGAATGATAACAGGAAAACTGCTAAATAGCATGAAAACCGGTGCAACATTCATCAATACTGCACGAGGAGTTCTTGTTCGTGAAGATGAACTTGTAACAACATTGCGTACACGAATCGATCTGTGTGCCATTCTAGATGTAACTGATCCGGAACCACCTGCTAAATCAAGTGACCTCTGGACACTCCCGAATATAGTTCTAACTCCACACATCGCCGGCTCGCACGGTCAAGAGCGGTTTCGAGTATGCTGCAACGTCGTTGATGATTTAGAGCGTTACCTAAAAAAAGAACCTTTAAAATGGCGTATTCAACCACCTGCTAAAAGTTAATCACTGACCATCACTTACTGAGGGGTGGATGCCTGAGTCAAGTCAGGTTGAACGAGTAAGAGAGAATCAATAAAGAATGAATAATGTCAAAGGATTTAATAATGCCGAAAGGTGAAATACTCGTCTATAAAACTGAAGACGGTGAAATAAAGCTGGAATGTCATCTAGAGAATGAGACATTGTGGTTGAGTCAGAAACTTATGTCGGAGCTTTTCCAAGTCGGAGTAAGTACTATTAATTACCATATTAAGGAAATTTTCGACAGTAGGGAGCTATCATCGTCGGCAACTATTCGAAAATTTCGAATAGTTCGACAAGAAGGTAATAGAGAGGTTGCAAGAGACATTGATTTTTACAATTTAGACATGATAATTTCCATGGGATACCGGGTAAAAAGCATTGTGGCTACTCACTTTAGAATCTGGGCGACGGAACGACTGAAAGAGTATATAATAAAAGGCTTCACGATGGATGATGACCGCCTAAAAGAGGCTGGTGGTGGTGTCTATTTTGATGAACTGCTTGCCCGCATTAGGGATATTCGTTCATCTGAAAAAGTCTTCTGGAGAAAAGTGCTTGATATCTATGCAACAAGTGTTGATTACGACCCCAAAGCTGACAATTCCAAAGAGTTTTTCAAAATTATTCAGAATAAAATGCACTGGGCGGCACACGGCCATACTGCGGCAGAAGTTATTT
Organism: Kiritimatiellota bacterium; assembly: GCA_030590505.1. GTDB lineage: Bacteria > Verrucomicrobiota > Lentisphaeria > Victivallales > JAADHT01 > JAUUYH01. Next base: position 4,426 of record JAUUYH010000048.1, on the reverse strand, counting down.
ACAACAGGGTTGACTCCGCCAAGACAAATATGGGGATGACCAACTGGACAGGCAAGAAAATCCGAAAAAGCGAAACAGAGATTGCAAAAAATTATCTATCAGAAGATGAACTTGATATTTTAAACCGCATTGTAACCATGTATTTGGAATTTGCTGAACTTCAGGCTCGTAATAGAAAAGTAATGACAATGATGAATTGGATTAATAAACTTGACGATTTTCTAAAAATATCTGATATGGAATTGCTCTCTCACGCGGGAAAAATCAGCCACGATGCGGCTTCAGAAAAAGCTCAGTTGGAATATGAGAAATTTCATCAGGAGCAACTTAAAGAACCGACTGAAGTAGAACTACATTTTATCGAAGCGGAAATGGAATTGAAATCGATTGAGTTAGCAGCAAAAACACTCAAAAATTAAACACTCCGTGACCTCAGTGTCTCCGTGCGAGAGAGAATAAAAACGGAAGGGATGTATAACATTATAATTTATGAAAATACTTTGTTTATCAGATTTACATAGAGTCATAGCGGATGTTCTGGCACTGAAGGAACAGAATCACTGGATTGCTTCGTTATTATCGAAATATTCGCCAGACGCCGTGCTGATTACTGGAGATATTTTTGAAAGTGATCTAGGAGTTAATCCGTATGAGGAGCTACATAAGCTTTTCAGAGGGATTCCAGTGATCTGTACGCTGGGGAATCATGAATTTGTGTATATGACGGTTGATAGTGTCCTGAAAAATTACAAAGATCAATACAAACCAGAAAAGTACAACGTTCATTATCTGGATATTATCGGGCATTACGATATCGATACGGTCAGATTTTTTGGAAATGTACTCTGGTATGACGGTACAATGCGAACAATTCAGAATCAGGTTCTTGCGGATTTCGCAGATGGTCGATGGCTTGACAGAACTATTGTGGATTTTAATCCCGCAAAAGAGTGTGGGAAATGCATCGAACAGATTTTAAAGAATCAGCCCGAAGATTGGCAGACTGGAATACTTTGTACTCATTGCGTTCCGGCAGTAGAAATGAACGGACACTTTAGAGAAGGGCTTAGACAGCCTTTTGATGCGTTCAGCGGCGTGACGTGGCTACTAAAAAAAGTCAAATGCGATTATGCAATTAGCGGTCATACACATCGGAGGATTATTGGAAAAATGATAGACGGTGTGAAATGTATAAATGTAGGCAACGATTATTGCCCACCATTCCAACATTATTTACTGGAGATATAAGGGCTTAAAATCAATTGAAAGCGTCAATCAACCTGTCCCTTTTCTCGTTCATCTTCCCCATTCAGAATTGCTTTGGATTTAAACTGGGAGAACGTAGCTCCTGCTGCGTTGCTTTCTTTCTTACTTGCCTTTATTTCTTTTTTGCTTTTATTTTGCATTTATATTCGCCTTTAAAATCGCCTTAAGAATCACGGAGCAGGAGCTCCGTGTTCCCAGTGAAGAAGTTCCTATTTTTTTGCTAAGTTCGCATTTGTTCATATAAAATTTTGCTAAATTCACTAATTTTTGTTTTAAATTCCTGATAGGGTGTGACGGGTTCATCACTAAGATCATTAATCCCAGTTGAGTCATATGAGGCATAAATGAGGCATAAAAGTTCAAAGACATTTGGGGCAAATAATTCATATTTGGGGCATACTCCTTCTTTTGACATAAAATGTCGATTTTTTTTCACCACAACGTTCAATAACTCCTTTTTTTACCAGATTGTCGAAATCACGGGAAGCTGTTTGCCTACTCACATTTGTTTCCTGCTGATATTGGGCACTCGTTAATTTTCCTTTTAAACGTAAAATATTCACTCCTACCTTTTCTCTATCACTCAAATCAAGTTGCTCAATCACCTGATCAGTTAGCCAGTCACGCCAGATTGTTACAACAAAAGAGGGGCCACTTTGTTCAAATTTCGGTTCAGGCAGACCGGCTTTTAAACAATCCTCAATCATATCGGTTGTTCCGGTTCCGGCTTTTTCTATATACTGAATACGAAAAAGTGGTTCCGCTATTAACGGATTACGTGGTAACGATGCGTGAGGTAATTTTAGTAATTCTGGAGTCAAACAGGAAGGTAATCTCCCTGGATTCCAAACTTCTATCCGGTCGGCAAAAACAAAAACCTGGACGAAACCATTACTGTTATAGTCTCTATGAACAACGGCATTAACAATAGCTTCTGATATTACTTCACGGGGAACTTCAAATTCAACTGGAGCTTAAGTTCCTTCGCTGCGAACTCCCACCCTTCTGTCTATTTTGCCTAATACGAACTCTTCCGCTTGATCAATAATATCAGAAAGTCTTCCTTCATAAGGTTGCTGTGATGCAATTGGTTTTCTTTTTTCTGTACCGAAAAAGTGAAAACAATGCAATTGAATATTGCTAAAAAACGTATTTGGATTTTTCCCGAAAAGAAGAATTGCGGAATTTGTAGGTTTTCCATCTCTCAATAGATTAAAGTTACTTAAAACCGCTTCAACTGATCGATCACCTTTAAGCTTTAATCGTCCTTTTGCTTCAGCTTGTTCAATAAAAGATTCTATTTGATCAGCATCAATATCATCAATTGTAGCTCTTCTGCAAACAGTATCATCAAAGGGAGTTTCTTAAGGCTCCGCGCTGTTCAAGTGATTCAACTAAGCTTGCATATATTTCCCTGTTTAACGCCGTTATATCGGAAAATCGTCTTCGTGTAAGCTGTGAACCTGCTTTGCGTATAAGGGCTTTCATTTCCGCTTCTCTTGTCGAATCATCATCACCTTTGACAAAGATTAGACGTTCCCGGTTCTTTTTGGTGGCATAATCGAATTCCAGTTCAGTCGGGGATTTTCCATCTTCATTTTTCCAGCCATATTTATCCCCGAAAATACCGATATAAATATCGCATTTTTCTACTCCAGAAAGATAAATATCATCTGGGCTTTGATCTCCGGCAGGAATATTTTCAAACAGAAAGACATTTTCGATAAAGCGACTAAGCAAAGGATCATTCATTATGAATTCCTTAACTGCACGCCTTTCATCAGCAAGTTCTTTTTGAACGCTACTGATAAATATTTTATATTTTTCTGCCATAAATTTTTCCAATAAAATTACCTAATACAATATTCCGATGCAAATTTTGCAATTATTCTTCGAATCCCAACGTGTCAAGATTCTTCTTTTCTTTTATCTTGCATTTTCATTCGCCTTTTAAATCGCCTTAATAATCACGGAGCAGGAGCTCCGAGTTCCCAGTGAATTAGCTTTCAGTTTTTTGCTAAGTTCGCACATTTTGTTCTTCCTCTATTTCTTTCGGCCAGTGGTCACGAATTTTTTCTATCCACGGATCTATTCCTTTATCATGTATTTCACTAAAACGATCCAAAGCCACTGCCATCTCATGTAGCTCTGGGCTTATCCAGCTAATGACCTCAAGAATAGTTTTATGTTTCTCTACCAGATCCTGCCAGTAAACTATCCTTTCATGATGGAACACTTTATTGCGAAGTTCGCGAATTTCGTGGAGGATGCGTTTTATCTTTTTTCTATTGTGTTCCTTTTTCTCTAATTCTGGAAACACATATTTAATACTTTTAGGAAGAAATTTTGTATTGTCTTCGTAGTGATGCTCAAACATATGCGTCCAGAAGCCGAATTGTAGTTCTGAAATGACCAGTCCGGGAGTTTCCACTTGTCTATGTTTCTTAATTTTTTCTTTTGCTTTATATACTTCAGAAGCACCGAAAGAAGTTAATGGAAAGTCGTGATTTTCATACCAATTATCACCAAATAAACACTTAAGTCGATTATGTATTGCATTCCTGAGTCCAACTTCAAAAAGTTGAAGAGGTGAATACAAACTTTCGCATATTGCCATGTTCCAAAGATAACGAGAAAGGACAGTGCATTGGTCTGCATTATCATTTTTCCCGTAGCTTCCAAGGCGTTCTACTGATAAAATTCTTTCTGTTTTTTTGTAAAATTCTTCCTGCATAACAATTCTTCTTTTATATAATCCTTATTGAAATACTATTTTTCTTGTACTTTTTTACAGAATTCTTCTTGCATTACAATACTTCTCGCGTTAAAGTGTAGACGTAAACCCCGACCTCTCTTCTCCCATCCTTAGCGGTGGTGCAGGGACCGGGGTCTCTTTTTTTATACTCATTCCCCATAACCCAGCACCTCCTCGCCTTCTGCGAATTTAAACTGGGAGAACGTAGCTCCTGCTGCGTTGCTTTCTTTCTTACTTGCTTTTTTTTCTTTATTACTCGCGTTATTAATCACGGAGCAGGAGCTCCGTGCTCCCAGTGTTTTTTTCAAAAAATGGTACGCCCGACGGGATTTTCTTTCGCTTTGCTCAGAACCGTCACTTCGTTCGGGTAGCGAACTCTGGGGTCTCATTCTCGGAAAATTTCGG
>JAUUYH010000164.1 GCA_030590505.1 Kiritimatiellota bacterium | reverse complement strand
TTGTGTATAAATTAATACTTACTCAAATTCAAGTTGGTAAAAATGACACGGTTAGAAAAAAATACAAGCTAAATTAATAAAAATAATAGAAATCTTCGTGCTGGCGTACTCATGCCTGTAGGTTAGTAGCGTAAATATTTACTATTTTTTACTGCATTTGTGTATAAACATTCCACCAGTCCACTCATCTTCTGTTAATGAGTTTACTTGTGTCAATCCAAGTTCTTCAAATTTCGTGCGAACTTCGCAATACTCTTCTGTCAGGATACCCGCAATGATAAGATGAGAATCATATTTCATCATATTTTTAAGAATCTCTCTGTTCTCTACAAGAATATGTGCCATAATGTTTGCAATTACAATATCATATTTTTTTGTTGTATCACTATTTTGAAGACCACGCTCCTCAAGTCTTATCAGAGGCGGATCAATTTTATTAAGCTCTAAGTTTTCTGTAGTCGTAATAATGCATCCAGGATCGTTGTCAAACGCTGATATATTATGGAATCCAAGTTTATATGCGGCAATCGTTAAAATTCCTGATCCGCATCCAGCATCAACAACCGTTGCACTTTTATCAAGTGATTTTGTGAGTTGATCAAGCATCTTGATACAAAAACGGGTAGTTGCATGCCTGCCTGTCCCAAAACTCATTCCAGGATCAAGCTCAACTATAACTTCATCGTCTGTTGCAAGAGTATAATCAAGCCAGGTCGGTTTTATTACTACATGCTCTGAGACGTGTTGAATCTTGAAAAATTTCTTCCACACTTCTGACCAGTCCTTCCTCTCTATAGAAAATGTTTTAGGTTCTGAGAACTTAATTCCCATATCCTTCCATAACTGGTCCAGCTTTTTAATGCTTTCTGCTGCGAGATTCGCAGAAATTTCATCTTCAAAATAGAGAATATGTCTCTGCACCTTTGTCTCATAATCAAACAAGGAAGAGAAGTCGTAGCACTTTGCAGAGAGAAACTCCTCCGCTATATCAGTGTCGTTCGACATATCTTTTACTTCACAACAGTATATAGGTATATTTGTATTTGTATTCATAATAGTGAACAAAGTACATTATATTGAGAAAGTGTCAATAAAGGATTTGATTCTTTTATCATAAACTGTTACATTATAACCCAAATAGGGCTTTTTGAATCCCACAAGGTGGGTTTTATTCCCATATGAAAATATATTTTGCCAAGCTTTTATTAAAAGCGTATATATCTCGTATGCTTATCTGCTTTGAGATCTGTAGCAATGATCGAGTAGACATCGAGGTAGTTTATTTGAATAAGTGCGAATTGAATGTAGCTTAAGCGTCTCGATTGAGTAGAATAATTGTTGTCTCGACAATTATGATTGTTTTTTTTGCGAATTTCGCATGATTTTGATAAATAAATTAAAGGAGACAAAATGAAAAAATTACGGATACTTTTTTTATACGTTATGTTGTTTCTTGTCTGCTCTTGTCGCTCCAATTTTAGCGAACAGGAAATCGTTGTTCAGGTATCGACAATTGATGCTCTTCTGGATGGAGTTTATGATGGTACAGTTAGTTGTGGAGAGTTGAAGAAGTTTGGGGATTTTGGATTAGGTACATTTGATGCACTCGAGGGTGAGATGATTGTTCTTGATAGTCAGGTATTTCAAGTTAAAACAGATGGGATTGCATATAAAGTTGATGATTCTGAAAAGACACCATTTGCTGCTGTAACCTTCTTTAGTGCTGATACAAAGATGAAATTACCACCTGGGCTTTCATATTTACAATTTGAAAAGATGGTTGACCAGATTATTGGATCAGATAACTATTTTTATGCAATTAAAATAACTGGACACTTTACAATGATGAAAACTCGAAGTGTACCGAAACAGAAAAAGCCATATCCTCAACTAAAAGATGTTGTGAAACATCAGAAAGTTTTTGAATTTAATAATATTGAAGGCACAGTTGTCGGTTTCCGCTCTCCTCCCTATGTAAAGGGAATTAATGTGGCTGGATACCATCTCCATTTTCTTACAAAGGATAAAAAGGCTGGAGGGCATATTTTAGACTTTAAAGCTGGTGATATTACTCTTGAAATTGATGTGAAAAATAATTTCTTTATGATGTTGCCAGAGATTCAGTCATTTAAAACAAGCAATCTAAAAAAAGATCGTACTCGCGAACTACATAATGTAGAAAAGTTGTCGGGTAAATGAGAATATTTCAACTAAACCGCAGGCGGTAGAGATTTTGTATTTCTTTTATTGGCTACTCAACCTTAATCGAAATGGTAAGATTTCACCAGTGTAAAGTATACAAATGAGTTTAAGAAACTTTTTATAAGGTGCTCTGAATGAGAAAAAAGGTACATACTAGATTTTTACTTGTTGTTTCTGTTGTTTTTATCGTATATTTATCATGTTTAGGTCATCTTTTCGGAAGTTCTGTGCCAGTATATCGGTACGCTCTGGAGCGATGGCCGTCCGAGCCTTATGTGGTTACAATATTCTATAATGGCAAAATAAATCAACAACAGAAAAAAGTAATTAATTACTATGAAAAGTTTGCTGGTACGCAAGGAGTAATTACCCTTTCTGCTATTGACCTTAGCAATAGGCCGCTATTTGGAGATGCATTGCGATTTTCGCAGAACTACATAAAGAAAAAACTGCCAGCTGTATTAGTTGAATACCCCATACACTCTAGGATTAAGGTGATAGTAGGAATCTATCCACTTAATATGAACTCTGCTGTTCAGATTATGGAATCACCTGCCAGGCGTGAACTTGCTCGGAGATTGCTAAATGATGATTCCGCAATTTTTATGCAGATCGATGGCATTGACCCTAAAGAGAATGCGAAATGTGAACGCATTGTTCTCAAGGCATTGAAGCAGATGAATGTTGAATTTAAACTGCCACATGAAGAATTAGGGGAGGGGGCGACACTTGATGAGGAGTCGCTCAAATATGACACAGATAAGCTAAATATCAAATTTTCATTTTTGCGAATTTCGAAACAAAGTAAAGCCGATAAAATATTTATAGATATTCTCCTTAATTCCGAAAAAGGACTAAAGCAGATAGAGGGCCCGTTGATTTTTCCCGTTTACGGCAGAGCCAGGGTTCTTTTTGCCTTCTCCCAAGATGGAATAAATATTGAGAATATGAAAGATGCTGGTGCTTTTCTTGTCAAACCATGTTCCCACGAGGCCAAAGATCAGAATCCAGGGCTTGATCTCCTTCTCCCTGTATCATGGGATAATTTTTTTAAACGTGAGGGGGACCAGCTTACAGGAATAACTTCAACAATCCTTGATGAATATAAAAACGAACTATTCACCATAGAAAATGTTGATCTGAAGAAAAATTTAAACATTAAAAATGAAACCCTTAAAAAACAATTCTTGGTTAAACTTATTCTCACGCTCGTAGCACTTATTTTTCTCTTTGCGATTGTCGCAGTTTTAATGAAAAAGCGGAAAAGCTAGAATGGGAACAATAATAGGAAAGGTCGCAACGCGTTCTTAGGCCACCAGTGACCTTGCGTCGCTGGTGCCATGTCGCATTTTCTTTAAAAAAGAAAAAGCGGCCTCCTCCCACACCCGCTCCCTCTGCCTTGTTCAAAGGCAGAGGGAGGAGAAGAGTAAGAGAAAGATATTAGATTAAGACAAAGAGTAAGAGAAAGAGAAAGATATTAGATTAAGACAAAGAGTAAGACAAAGACAAAGATATTAGATTAAGGCAAAGAGTAAGAGAAGACTATGTCAGGCAGGTCCCCGAACGAAGTGACGGATTACTATCATGCCTAACGTACTTAACGATTAAGAGAATACATGTACAGGCAGGGATGCCCGTACTACAGAGGAAGAGAATACATGTACAGGCGGATGCCCGTACTACAGAGGAAGAGAAGAGAAAAGTGATTTGTCTTCCTGGGAACGCCGGGCTAGTTTATGAAAAATACGGACTGGAGGACGGCGCTCCCGAAAAAAAGGGGTATATCTGATGCCCCAGTTGGTGCTGTTCTATTTTATTGTCAGTTTGTTATTGAGAATTTTCTCTTGTTGTGAGAGAGTTCGCTTAGCTTGAGAGTTTTGTTTATGAAAAGCAAATAGTGTTGAAGTTGCGGTTGATAGTGTTATCATTAGTACCGCAGCAAGTACAAGTATAAAGATTATGGCATAACCTTGTTCTTTTTTCTTTTTCATGGAGTATCAGGGGTTTTCGAGCTATGTTGAGGTTTAGGGAACATCCTATGCTTCTTTTTTGCGTCTTTTGAATTAAAGCGTGGATATTTGCTATATTTATCTTTTTTACTTCGGGATGCTTTGAGTCGTTTATATATTTCAATAAATTCTTTCTTCTGCTCCTCATTTAATAGTTTATTAATATCGAAAAATGCAGATTGGATAATTATCATAATCTTTGGCATTTGTGACTCTTTGATTTCTATCAGTTGCGTTGTCATTTTTGTCATAATTTTTTCCGCTTCAACACTCTGTTCAGCAGACAAATTAAGTTTGTCAGAAATATGCGTGAGTATGCGCATTTTTATATGATCTTCATGAGAATGTTCTTTCTTTTTATTATTCGTATAAAGCTGTATAGTCATTGCACCAATTGTTATACCAGAAATAAAGACCGTCATAAATGCAGCCCATACCTTTTTTGAAAGAAGAGTATGCTTCTGCTTGAATTGTTGTGCTGATTTGTTGCTTGCACACGAAACAAAACCTTCAGGTATTGGTTGAGTTTTGGTTGTTGATGGATCTTGTCTTGTCACTCGATCACCATTGATGTTGTCATGTTATCTAATGTGTTGTCGGAGTAAAGTTCATTTAAGTCATCGTCAAGTGCATCTGGTTGTGTTGCGTATGTAATACTTGATATTATAATAAGGGCGGCGGCAATTCCGGCAGCAATCCATGAGAAATAGAGAAATTCTTTTTCAATAGTTTCAGCTTCTGCATCTTCAGGAGAGCACTCAGTTGTAATATGATCCATAAGTGTTGATTGCCATGACTCTGATACTACAGGAAGGTCTTCCTCTCCTGAATACGCATTTTTCATAGCTTCTTCAATAAAATCAATTTGTCTGTTTCTATTCATATTTTTCACCAATCTTATTTCTTAAATAATTTTTCTAACTCTTTTCTCATTTTGTGTTTTGCCCGCATTGACCTAACTTTAGTTTTACTCAGTTTCCAATTTAATATTTTTGCTACATCTTTAAACTTCCATCCTTCAAGATAAACCATATCTATAAGAAGTCTATCTTCAGGAGACAGTTTCTTCAGTATAATTTGCAGTATTTCCAACGTCTCTTTTCTCGATACTTCCGATTCAAATTTTTCTATAGAGTATGCATCCTCAACATTTTGCAACCACTCTTCGTGGCTATCTTCAGATAATACCAGTTTTGTCTGCTTTAATCTGTGGTGCGATCTCCAGTAATCGAAACATGTACGAACTGCAATTGTCATCAACCAGTTTTCAAACGGCATTGTTATATTAAAAGTGGACAAACTGCGAAATGCTTTCAGGAAAACATCCTGTGCAGTTAATTCCTGATCACTAACTGGAACCCTTTTGCATATAACCGAAAAAACTTTCCTGCGATACTTATCAACAAGCAGTTCAAACTGATTAATCTCTCCGTCGAGAATTTGTCGAATAATATCACGGTCATCCATTGTCAATTAACTCTTAACACTATTTTATCTTACGGTTTCTTATATAAATTGATTAAGCCTGTAAACTATATTTAATTTTTAATCCCACCAAGGTGGGTTCTATTTCCCGTCCCTTGGGGCGTACCATATAAAAATATATTTTACCAAGCTTTTACTAAAAGCGTATTTACCTCGTATGGTTGCATCGAGGTAGTTTATTAAAACTAAAGGGCCTGTTCTTTTTCTAGAAAGACCCATTAGTA
>JAUUYH010000113.1 GCA_030590505.1 Kiritimatiellota bacterium | reverse complement strand
TCGCCTTCAGCGAAAAATATGGGATTGGTAACTTTCCTAGCCTAGATGCTTTGCATCAAGACTAGGCTATGTTAAACATCTGCTCTGCAGAAGTGACGGAGGGGCAATGTCTTAAAGTAGCATGCGTTGTCCCCAACGCATTAAGCAAGCAACCAACTGGCAAAAAAGAAAGGCAATAAATAGAGCCTTATGGCTGTTCTTTTGCTTATTTTTTTACATCTATTTTGGCTTTGCTATTTGCGTTGGGACAACGCAAGCTACTTCAGGTCAAGAGGCAAAAATGAAAGAAGTTCTGGAGTTCTAGAGTGCTGGAGTTCTAAAGTTGAAGAAGTGAAAGAGAAGAAAGATATTAGATTAAGAGTCCCCGAACGTAGTGACGGATTATTATCATACATGTACAGGCAAGGATGCCCATACTACAGAGGAAAAATGTACAGGCAAGGGTACACCTGAGGCGACTAAAATACTCCCGTACTACAGAGGGTGGAGTGGAAGCAATCCAAAATTAACTAAATTGCGAACCTCGCATAAAATAAGAGAATAGAAGATTTTTACAACGAATTACACTAATTTCTACTCTCAAGCTTGAAAAAATGGCTGCAAACTGTAGGTTTTGCACTATATAAATAAAATAGTTGAATTTGGCTCAACTTTAGAGCTTAATATTAAGGAGAATAAAATGTATGTAGGCAGAATTGTATCTATAGGCATGACAAAGTCTGGCAATGCGGTTGCGATGTATCGTGTTTCATCACGTTCATTTCCAAACAGGGAAGCTAAAATTAAAGGTGAAACAATTTCGATTATGCCTAGAGCTGGCTTTGAAGGTGACCTTGCGAAAAACCCATATATCGCCTATAACTGTGTCAGACTGGCGGGCTCTTATGCGATAGCTACAAATGGATCTCAGACTGATCCGATTACTGAAAAAATTGCATCAGGGATGTCGGTAAGAGATGCTGTTGCATCATGCTTACTGGCTCTTGATTATGAAAAAGATGATTACAATACACCTAGAATAGTTGCAATTGTTGATAGGGAAAATCCTGTTGGATATCTTGGAATTATTCGGCACGATGCGATTCATGTTTCGGAGTTCGCACTTGAGCCAGGAGTTGCCTACTATGTGGCAACTTATGAGCACAATACGCCATCACGTTGTCACTATTCAGATAAGGCTTTTGATGCAACAACTGCGGACGATGCGTGTAACTACATTATGGGCAAAGGAGTATTTGCAGATCTTGAAAAATCCGTAACAGCCGCAGCAGCGATCGCTACTGAAACAGGCTTTGAGTTGGCAACAGTTGTACCTGAATAGAGTTACTATGGTAGTTGCGGAAGGATTAAAAGTCACCCTCCGAGTTAAGCTATAGATCAAACTTGAAAGAGAGTTGAGATATAATGTTTAGATTTCGAAAAATTTTAATAATGAGTTTGCTGGTCATTGCTATTTCTGCGATATCCTCGATCTCTGTGCAGGGAGCTTCAGAGGAACAAGCACTGCCACGTGAAAGATTGCTTGGCGATAACGCCTTCAAGGATCGAGTTTATGATCTTGCAATAACGTTTTATAAACAATATAAAGAGAAATCAGCCGGCAACGCAAATGCCTTACTCGATGCGTCAAAATGCCTCATTGCTGCCTATCTTTATTCTGGGAATGCGCAGCAAGCGCGGGAAGAGCTTAATTATGTAACGACAAAATTTGCGGAAAGGATAGCAGGACGCCCTGAGCTAAGACATAAGCTTACTTTTTGGGATGGAAATATTCTTATGGAAGCTGGGGATCCTAGTAAGGCAGCTGGAAGTTTTCGAAATCTTCTGAAGAGTCTGCCTCCGGGTAAGTCTGAACTTAAACTAAAAACTCGTGATGGACTCGGCACAGCATACGCTAGATCTCTGCAGTGGGATAAGGCCGAAAAAGCTTTTGCCGAACTTGAGGTTGCCGGAAGTGGAACAAAATGGCAGGCAATTGCAATTAGAAAGAAGATTCTTGCCATTATTATGATGGGAGATTATAAGCAGGCAGAGTTGCTTATTCGCAAAAACAGAAAAACGGGGAAGATTGATATTGAAGTTCTGCGCGGTATTCTGCTTATGAAAAAAGGTTATCTCGATAATGCAATGACGCACTACAAGGAGTTACGGAAATCTGCTTCTGGCCAAGATCCACTGTGGTATATGCTTGCTTCATCTTTTGCCGATGCACTGTATGAGAAAAAAGATTACAAAAATGCACTGCTTACGCTGAATGATGCTCTTCTTTTTGCTGGCTCTGAATTTGAGAGGCAGAGAACCCTTGTCAGAATAATAAATGCTGCAGTGTCAGATGGTAATCTTAAGGCTGCAATATCAACTGCCGAGCGATTCCTTAAAAATTATCCTAATTCATTTTTATCAAACGAGATACGCCTAAAGCTGGCACAACTGTATGCAAATAAGAACAATCCGGAGAAGAAGCCTGATGATGCGATTCAGGTACTTACAACAATGATTAATGATAAATCTTCGCAAATAGTGATGAAGCTGAAATCGGCACGCGAAGCTGCACACATCTATATAAATTTAAAACGGTTTGCTGCCTCTAGAGATATGTTTCAGTATATGATTGAAAATGGAACAACATCCTCGATAAAAGGAGAAGGGGCTTATTGGACTGCGCAACTTGAGTTTATGCAGGAGCAATATAAACAAGCGTCCGAATCATTTGCCGCAGTTGCCTCCGTATATCCAGAATGGCGAGAGAAGGCCCTCTTTAAAGAAATTAAAGCACTTATAAGTACAACGGATTATAAAACGACCCTACAGCGGCTCGAACTGTTTTTAAAGAGTTATCCAAAAAGCAAATATGCATCAAACTGCTCATTTTTATATGCTGTAACTCTGAAAAATGCTGGAGAAAATAAAAAAGCTATTGCTGAATTTGCGAATTTCGCAAAACTGTTCCCGGCACACGTATATGCACCGCGGGCTCTGTTTGAAGAGGGCATACTCGAGATGAAGACAGGTAGATATCAGGATGCGATACTCGCATTTACGCAACTCTATAAAAAATATCCAAATGATCCGTTGGTTCCAAATGCACTTTATCGTAGAATTTACGGCCTCTTCTGGGAAGGGCTGGATAAAGATGCGATTGATGATGTAAATCTTCTTATGGCGAAATATCCAAACTCCGAGTATGCAATCTATGCACAGTTTAGACTCGCTGAGTATTACAGAGATCAACAAGATATAGGCAGTGCTATTGTTGCACTTAACGTTATCACATCTAAGTATGCATCCACAAATCACTCTGCCGCCGCGAGGGCGTACTATGAAATAGCAGATATCTATTTTTATGCCGACGATAAGGCAAAGGCGTTTAGTGCTCTTGATGAGTTATCTGCAAATTTTGGAGATCAACCAGTGAGCCACAATGCACTGTTTCTGCGTGGCGAAATATTTACACAGAACAACGAATATGAAAAGGCAATTCCATTTTATACTAAAGTTGCTAAGGCTGTACCGGATACACTGCTGGCAGCGGCGGCAATCGGACGGACAGGTGACTGTTATTTTGCTCTGGGGAAAAAGGCCAAAGACGGAGTGAACTATACGAAAGCAGTTGAACTGTATAATCAGGTTTTAACGTATAAAGATTTACCGCCTTTTTATAGGGATCAGGCACATTTTAAGATAGGACTCTCAGAAGAGGAGTTTGGAAATCGCGGTGAGGCATTATTAAAATTTCACAAAGTAATGATCAGCTACAACATAGATAATAAATTGGATAAAGCAACGGCAAGAAGCTCTGTATGGTTTGCGAAATCCGCAATTAAGGCGGCGAATCTTTATTTAAAGAAAGATAATCCTGAAGCTGCAGAAGCTGCTATCGCCATCTACAAGACACTAATTAAGGCTGGCATTGAGCCTATTAAAGATTTTAAGAAGAAAATTGATATAATTCAAAACAGATATAAACTTAAGGAGTAAGATATGTTATTTATGGATATTATGCAGGATGGCGGTGCAGTAATGTGGCTAATTCTGCTTTGTAGTATTGTTGCTGTTTTTATTTTTCTGGAGAAGCTGTTCTATCTGCATCGCGTACAGATAAATGCAGGTGACCTTGTCCGAGGACTGATAAATGTGCTGAAACGAAACAGCATTGTTGAAGCAATCAGTCTCTGCGATGATACACCAGGCCCCGCAGCACATGTATTACGTGCTGCAATTCTTGCTTATGAGGATGGGGAAGACGATTTACGACAAGCAATCGACGATGCGGCACTTGGTGAAATCCCCAGGCTGGAGGCTAGGATGAAAATTATGGCAACCGTTGCCTATATTACACCTCTTTTAGGATTGCTAGGGACCGTAATTGGAATGATCGTTGTTTTTAATGAAATAACAACAAAAGGTGCAATGGTAAATGCGAGCAACCTATCTCAGGGGATAGGCCAGGCTCTGTTTACAACTGCGGCGGGGCTCTGCGTGGCAATTCCTAGCTTTATGGCATATAACTACCTAGTCTCACGAATTGAATCAATAACTCTGGACATGGAGAAGGCGTCTTCGGAGATTATCTACTTTTTTAAACGCAATAAAATAAAGGTTGATAGAAGCGGAAAATCAGATTAAGCGCGCGCGCTCCTCTCTATTATTGATTTAAAATTGAGTCTAAAACGTTAACCTAAATGCTATAATAATTCAGAGAATTAAACTTAAAATATATGAAAAACAGATATCAAACAAATTTAAAGATTTTTGAAGGCAGGCCAGATCTCACTCCGATGATTGATGTGGTATTTCTCCTGCTGATCTTCTTTATGCTCAGCAGTTCATTCGTTCAGGTCTCAGGAATTCCTGTTGTGTTGCCGAAGGTTGGTGCAAGTAGTAATATGAGTGTGGATAAATTAGTAGTCTCCATTGATAAGCATAATCAGCTATACTTTGATGGACAACTAATGGACTGGAACTCTCTTATAGAAAAACTCCAGCAGTGTAAAGTTGAATGGAGTGCCAATACGGTAATCATTAGAGCAGATAGAAGCGCGAAATACGGATCTGTCGTTAAAATGATGTCTCTTGCCCGTTCTCTAGGGCTTAATGTATATGTTGCTACAGTTATGGCGGACAAAACAACGGAGAAGGATTTCCAAGATGCAGTCCCAGAGTAAATTTGTTCAACGAGATAGAAAAAAAGAGTCGCAGTTTATGCGTTTTTTTACTCCTGCACTTCTTGCAATACTTATTCATCTTCTGTTTTTTGGGTTTAAAAAAGTTCCACCTGCTGACATCACAAGCAAAAGCTCTGCGAAACAGGTAATGTTGCTGCCTCTGGACTCAAAGGTTCCCGATGAGCAGAGACTTCTGGCATGGATGAATATTCTTGATTCATCTTGCGTCATTCAGCCCAATAGAAAATATGGATTCAGTACAACATTCAAGCCAGCAGAGTTGAGTAATATTACATTAAAATTGAAGAATGCGACTGTTGATGATGGTACAGAGAGGGCTGATTTTCTTCCCGTTCCATGGCAGGATCAGCACAATCGCATCAAACGACTATGGGTTTATAAGTCGATAAGCATCACACCTGTTAATCCAAAAGAGTATAAAAGGAACTTAAACTGCCCAGCTTGGCTTAATGAAGAAGATGAAATTCTTCCGCAGTTATTTGATAATATAAATGAGCTCAAAGCTGCAGTAAAAAAAAGTCCACCACCGCGGCAGGAGACTGTTTTAAAGGTCACATTTTTAAGGGCTGATCTATTCCCGAAAGTTAAAATAACATCTTCTTGCGGCCTAAAGAAGCTTGACTCAGCTGCATTGAGAACATTTACCGTAAACAGTGAAAATATACCAACAACAGTTGAGCACACTATACGCTCTTATTATATTACGGTAAAATGGTATGCTAAGTAGCTAATGCACAAAGGGAGAAAATTTATCATTTTTTCTTATTGTGCTTTGTTTTCATAGTTGGCTCGGTGTATATTCTCTACGAGAATGAAAATACGCAACAAATAGTGGACGTTAGAAATATAACAGATTGGAAATATTTATTATGATCGCATTGGATTTTTCAAGCGGATTTGCTCTCTACATCTTTGTATGGTTTATTATACTTACATTTTTATGGAGTCGTGAATTGTGGCGTGACAAGATTTATGACTGGGCCCTCTCTGAGGGACATGTGTGTATTTGCGATAACTGCAGGTTTGCTTTTCTTATAAAGCCAGGCGAGAGTGTTGCGAGATGCTCCAAATGTAATGAAATGTGTACAATTAGAAAAAGGTATTAATATTTTGAAAAAGAATGAAACTATAGCTGTCCTTGACTTCGGCTCACAATATAGTCAATTAATCGCACGAAGAATTCGTGAATGTAATGTTTACAGTCGAATTGCTCCGTATAATATATCAGCGGAAGAGTTAAAAAAAGAGAATCTTGATGGAATTATTCTCAGTGGTGGACCCGCAAGCGTTTACAGTAAAGATGCTCCGATATGCGATCCGGAAATATACAATCTGGGAATTCCCATCCTCGGTATCTGTTACGGCCTTCAGATTACAATGAAGACAATGGGACAGGAGGTTGCAAGAAGTGATGCACGCGAATATGGAAAAGCCGAACTAACAATGACATCAGAGTGTAAACTCTTTGACGGGATTGATAAATCGCTTACCGTATGGATGAGCCATGGCGACAAGGTCCTCTCCATTCCTGAAGGTTTTGAACCTGTCGCAAAGACAGACAATACGGAATTTGCCGCTGTACAAAGTATTGAAAATCAGATTTATGGAATACAGTTCCACCCTGAAGTTGTGCATACAGAAATGGGCACAGAGATCATTAAAAACTTCTGTCATGGCATCTGCGGATGTATCGGAAACTGGACAATGGCATCGTTTATCGAGCAATCTATCAGCGAGATTCGCAATACTGTAGGTGATAACAAGGTTGTACTTGGCTTAAGCGGAGGCGTTGATTCGTCTGTTGCAGCGGCTCTTCTTCATAAGGCAATTGGTTCACAACTCACATCTATTTTTGTTGATACGCTTATGCGTAAGAATGAAGGTGAACGTGTACGCGAACTCTTTGAAAGAAATTTTAATCTTAATCTTACATATGTCCATGCTGAAGAACGATTTCTGGAACGACTTGACTCTGTCACAGACCCTGAGCGAAAACGTAAGATTATCGGTCACGAATTTATCGAAGTATTCCAAGAAGCTGCAAATGAGATTAAAGAGGTCAAATTTCTGGCACAGGGAACAACATACCCAGACGTGATTGAGAGCGTACCTATTGGCGGAAATCCGAGCTCCATGATTAAAAGTCATCATAATGTAGGCGGACTCCCTGAGAAGATGAATCTAAAGCTGATTGAACCTTTGAGCAGACTTTTTAAGGATGAAGTTCGCGAAGTTGGCAAACAACTTGGACTTCCAGATGAAATTGTAATGAGGCAACCTTTCCCAGGCCCAGGCTTAGCCGTTAGAATTCTCGGACCAATTACAAAAGAGGCTCTCTTTGTACTCAGAGAAGCTGATTCTATCGTCGTTGACGAAATGAAAAAAGCTGATCTCTACTACACTACATGGCAATCTTTTGCTGTACTGTTGCCGATCAAAACAGTCGGCGTAATGGGCGATGAACGTACCTACGAAAATGTAGTAGCTCTACGTGTTGTTGACAGTATGGATGGAATGACCGCAGACTGGGTTCGTATCCCTTACGACCTTATGGCAACCATCTCCAACCGTATAATCAACGAAGTTAATGGCGTTAACCGCGTGGTGTATGACCTTACATCCAAACCGCCAGGAACAATTGAGTGGGAATAAAAAAGACTTTTTTATAAGATCAAGATACTATACTAGCGACGGGTGAAATCTTAACATTCTCTTTAAACTTAATTCGTTAGCAAAAGAAAGACAAGAGATCTACCGCTTGCGGTATAAATTATCCCCTCCAAGAAGCTTGGAGGGGATATATATATATTTTTTACGCGGGTGAAATCTTAACATTTTCTTTAAACTTAATTCGTTTTATTGAGAATGACTCTGTCTATGAATTTATTGACGGCTGTTTTTTCAGGTCCGTCAGCTTCATCTTTTGCGATGCGAAGAATCGTTTTTTCTCTCTCTTCCACACCTCCTACAGGTGTTACTTTTATTGGTTTCAG
>JAUUYH010000161.1 GCA_030590505.1 Kiritimatiellota bacterium | reverse complement strand
TATTCTTTTACATCTGTTTTGGCTTTGCTATTTGCGTTGGGACAACGCAAGCTACTAAAGAGGCGATTCGTGACTTTTAGGGACAGGTTGATTCTCGACCATTGAAAAAGCACCCTCTATAGGGAGATGATTATTAACCTGTCCCCTTCAATCAGTCTCAAACAAAAAGGATTTTAGATTAAGACAAAGATTAAGGCGACAATCAACCAGTCCCCTTCAAATCTTCAGATGGCTGAAGAGAAGAAGTCAGAAGGGAAGCATGAACTGGAAACAGTTCCACTGTTATCTTCAGCATTATCCGCTGCCAACACTGGCAATAAAAGTCAGTTTCTATACATAGTCAACTCGTACATGTGTTCAGGGAGATAAATCAAAGAGCCGGATGTGGGAAATCTACAAGTCCGGTTCTGTGAGGGGCATTGAAGCTTAAATGAGCCATATTATGTCTACTCGACACTTTTACAATATCAAATATTCCAATTAAGGCATTGTAATATAAAAAACCTAATGTATAATAAAGACGTATTTTAATTAGCCTAAAAATATATTGGGTTTTAAATCTTAGATTAACGCTTTTAAAAATTGGAGAATATTATATTATGAATATCTTGAAAGAAACATTTGGTTTTGACTCATTTCGGAATGGTCAGGAAAAAGTGATAAATAAACTGCTCGATGGCGAATCAGCTCTCGCTGTATTTCCTACTGGAAGCGGAAAAAGCCTCTGTTTTCAATATCCTGCTGTTATTTTTAAAAACCTCACGGTCGTCGTCTCTCCCTTGATTGCACTGATGAAAGATCAGGTGGAATTTTTACAATCTCGCAATATTGCAGCTGCACGACTAGACTCGACGCTCTCATGGGATGAGGTCAAACAAATCTATTCAGATCTACGACAAAACAAGATAAAGCTACTCTATGTTGCTCCAGAACGTCTCTCGAATGAACGCTTTACGCATGTCCTTGAAGGGCTTACAATTGATCTTATGGTCATTGATGAAGCTCACTGTATCTCCGAATGGGGTCATAATTTCAGACCTGATTATATGAAATTGGCACGAATTTCAGAAGTTCTTAAGGTTGGACGTGTTTTAACCCTTACTGCGACCGCCACTCCAGCGGTTGTAAAAGATATTTGCAGGGAGTTTAAGATTAATTCGGAAAATTATGTTAATACTGGTTTTTACAGGCCGAATCTTGAATTACGTTTTCTGCCATCTGCGAATTCCGAAAAACCTAAACTACTGATCAGAGAAGTATCCAATAGCCTACCTGGCCCGGCAATAGTCTATGTAACTCTCCAAAAAACAGCAGAATATGTTGCAGGATTTTTACAGGAAGCGGGTATAGATGCAAAAGCATACCATGCCGGCATAAAAGATGAAGTACGACATAAGATCCAAGATTGGTTTATGGCCAGTGATTCCGCAGTGGTAGTTGCGACTATCGCATTCGGAATGGGAATAGATAAAGCAAATATACGACAAGTGTATCACTATAACCTCCCGAAAAGTCTCGAAAATTATTCTCAAGAAATAGGGCGTGCGGGACGTGATGGAATGCCTTCACAATGTATGATGTTTGCGGATTCCGCAGATATGATAACTTTACAGAATTTCACCTACGGCGATACACCTGAACCAGGCTCTATCAGGCGTTTGACAGAATATATCCTAAGCCAAGATCACACTTTTGACATTTCATCGTATCAACTATCAGGCGAATTTGATATCCGTGAATTGGTCATGAGTACATACTTCACCTATCTGGAACTGCTGAATATTCTGACAGCTGTCGCACCTTATTACAGCGAATATAAAGTTAAATTTAATAAAACTAAAGATGAGATATATGGTGCATTTAACCAGGAACGAGCTAATTTTCTAAAAAACATATTCGAATTTGGAAAAAAAGGGAAGATATGGCTTACGATTGATATAAAAAGCTGTGCAAATAGCCTAGGAGAGGAGCGAAATCGTATAGCAAAGGCACTAAACTATCTCGAAGAGAATGGGTTCATATCTCTTCAAGTTTCAGGAATTCGAAAAATTTATCGATTTAATGCATATTCTAATGAAAATAGAGTCGCTAATAGTGATACGTTGATAGAACAGCTTCAAGCACTTTTCGTAAAGCGTGAAGAGCGTGATATTGTAATGAGTAATAATGTAATAAAACTCCTAGAACACCCCGGCTGCAAGGTTCGCTATATTCTGGAATTTTTCGGAGAGAATTTTAATAAAGAGTGTGGACATTGCGAATGGTGCATTACGAAAAGTGATACAACACCAATGAAGCATGAAGAGTATAACTTTACAAAAGAAGATAAATTACTTATAGATAATTTAAGAAATAACCACCCGGGAGTCCTAGATTCGCCTCGTCAAATTAGCAGGTTTTTATGTGGAATATCATCCCCAAAAGCGTCAAGAACCCGAATTTCATATATTGCAGAAGACGGCATAGAACGCAAGAGAACGTTAACTCGTCATAGGGATTTTGGTAAATTTGCAAAAATTCCTTTCTCAAAAATATTACAATTTTGTAACGTGTGACTGACTTTTAGGGACAGGTTGATTCTCGACCGTTGAAAAAGCACCCTCTATGCGGAGGTGATTATTAACCTGTCCCCTTTTAATGTTTTAATTTTTAATCGCCTTTTTTAGGCATAGGAAAACCAATTAGGGGTTTGTTTAATTTCGCAGGAGTGAGCTTTTTCTTGATGGATCCAAGTTGGTCAAGAACCATCAGGGTTTGAAACTCATGAGCTCCAATACGATCTTCAAGGTCATCAAGCCTGGCTTTGGTTAGTTCATCATTCCTGATCATTCTACGCATGCGTACAAAAGTTTTTATAATAGCAATATTAACTTGTATTGCTCTTTCAGAATTCAAGACTGATGAAAGCATCGCAACTCCGAGTTCAGAAAAAGTCATGGGAGGATATCTTAAGCCCATTATGTCATTGGAGGTGCCAAATTGGCATCTCCAATGTTCTAGTTCCTCTGTTGATTATTAACCTGTCCCTTGATTTTTAAATATCGCTTTCAGCGAAAAATATGGGATTTGTAACTTTCCTAGCCTAGATGCTTTGCATCAAGACTAGGCTATGTTAAACATCTGCTCTGCAGAAGTGATGATTTTTTTCAATTAATGCGGGAGGGGGTTATTTGTTGAAATTTCCGATTGTATCACCGACATGAATCAGTGTTTCGGTGCCTTTTTTCGATTGTTCAATCAAGTCTTTGCTAAATCTTATACTCTCTTTTGGGAATATTAGCATAACAGTTGAGCCCCCGAATTTGAAGTAACCTTTTTCATCCATTTTTTTGAATTTATTCCCTACATAGGTCTGAAGAATGCCAGCAACTCCGAATGCACCTACTTCCGATATAATAAAATTGCATTCAGGGGTTGCGCAGAGTGTGAATTCACGTTTATTTCGACAGAATATATTTTTCACAGAATCAAGAGCGAGTGGATTTACAGAATGATAAAGCCCTCGAATTTTTCCAGATTGAATAGTCGTCCCGTTGCATGGAAAGTGGAAGCGGTGGTAATCTGAAGGGCATAATCTTACAACGGCTACGGAGCATTTCTCAAATCCTTTAATTTCTTTACCAATAAAATTTTGGACACTATCCTGCATACCCTTAATGGATATAATTGAATCTTTTGAAGCATCGGGATATACAAGAACCCTTCCATCTGCTGGTGATGCAATCAATTTTTTATCATTTTTAAATGGTCTGCTCTCTTTTTTAAGGTTTCTTGTGAAAAAATCATTAAAGCTTTTGAATTGCTCAATTGGCAGTTCAAACTCATTTTTATCAATTTTTAAATCCTCAATTGTTTTTTTTATTTGACGTTTTGATAGTGAAGAATCAAAATAGAGTCCGAGCAGGTAGCTTAAAATAGAGTTTCCGAACATAAATGTTGATAATATTTTTCCTGACATTGTTTGGTATGCCCAGCGAATTGCACCTTCGCCCATAACGGTCTCTTCGCATAATTTACTTTTATAGCGGTCGTAATACTCTATTTTTTTCTCTTGTGTACTCATTTCGGTTTGCTGGTTGATTGCTCTCTGTTTTTGTTTATAACGTTCACCATTATAGCGCAGACTCTTTGTTGTAGATCAGGATATGAACTTCCCCTAGAACCTGCTACATTTAGGACAATTTGCGAAATTCGCAACTGCTCCAGCCACAAAATGAGGTTCTCTGCGGAGTTATCATTACTCTGTCGCATATCGATCCAAATATAGGGTTTACTATGTGTGTTTGCGAATTGCGCAGTTCTTAGGGAGCCTCCCTGTGGTTGGCCGTAGGTAAATATAACCGTTGCATCGGAGTCGATAACGTTCTGTTCTGTTCTATGGGCGTAAAACTTGGAATATAGCTCATCTTGATTATATTTATCAGGTATTTTACCATCCTCCGCATAGCGTCCTTTTGGACACCATCCTCCGTGAGGGAAATCAAGTTCAATTGCAGCATCCAATCCACCGCGATCAGCACCAGTTTGGCCACCAGATACAATTTTTGTTATTTCTACAGGCATAGTTTACATTTTCTCTTTTATTTGTGAAATGGCATTTAGTTTCTCTTCTAGTACTTTTCGCCAATTCTCTATCTCTTCATCACTTAGGTCTGGAGGAATATTTATCGGGTCGGCCATCACTAAAGTGATTTTCCCCCAAGGTTTCGGAATTTGAAATCGATCCCAGCTTTTAAGTTCCCAGTAACTTGAGTAATTTACAGATAAAGGCAGTACAGGGAATCCAGTTTTTGAAGCCATGATTACTGGTCCCTTGCTCATTTTATATCTAGGGCCACGCGGTCCATCGGGAGTCATGCTAAGATTGCATTTATTCTGCAGGCACTCAAGTGATGCTTTGAGGGCACTCGCCCCGCGGCGGGAAGAGGATCCTCGTACACTTTGAATTCCACATACTTTTACGATGTCAGCGATGTACTGCCCATCCCTTGATGCACTGATCAGTGCTGCTGTTTTTTTTCTTGCATATTTAGGAAACATAACAGGGAAAAACATAAGTCTATTATGCCAGGTTATAGTAATGTAGGGATATGTTTCTGGATTCATACAGCCATTAGGATCATCTATCTTGGTTCTCATACAGAACTTTATAAAGCGAATCAGTAAAACCGGAGGGATAAAGAGCCATGTTGGGAATTTCTTAATTTGTCTAAACTTTTTCTTAACACTCATTATTATAAATCCTACCTATTATTACATCAATTTAAGTCCAGGGAGATCCTGGATGTCTATAAGCCCAACTACTCTCTTTTCTGCATCAAGTACCGGAATATCATCAATATGTCGCTTCTCAATGATTTTTAGAACTTCAACTGCTAGATCATCGGCATTTACACTTGTCGGGTGCTTTGTCATAACGGTGGCTACGGGATTATTTAGAATATTTAGATCATCCTCAATATGCCTGCGAAAATCACCGTCAGTAAAAATACCAAGAAGTCCGCCATTGGTGTCAATGACTGCGGCTGAGCCGCTTCGTGCCTGAGTCATAGCAAAAAGAGTCTCTTTTACGGTTGTCTCTGCATCAACAAGCACCAATCTATCATCAGTACGCATGATATCAGCAACTGTCATTGTTACAGCTTTGCCTATTGCGCCGCCTGGGTGAAGTTTTCCGTAATCATTTTTGCTAAAGCCGCGCACTTTCAGAAGTACCATTGCGAGTGCATCACCGAGAACAAGGAGAGCTGTAGTTGTACTGGTTGGTGCGAGGTTAAACGGGCACGCCTCGCGTGGAACTGGCATCTCGACGACAATATCGCTGTATTTAGCAAGAGTGGAATCTTTTGTCGCAGTAATAGCCGCAATTTTTACATCAAGTCGTTTTGCCGCCGGCAGAATTGTCAGCAGCTCTTCTGTTTCACCGCTGTAGCTCAGTGTAATTAGAAGGTCATTTGCACTGAGAATCCCCAGATCTCCGTGCATTGCCTCAACAGGATGCATAAACACTGCAGTTGATCCTGTGCTTGCAAGTGTAGCTGCGAGTTTCGCACCTATATGTC
>JAUUYH010000131.1 GCA_030590505.1 Kiritimatiellota bacterium | reverse complement strand
TTTAAGGTCATTGCGAATATCGCAGATTTTTAACAGTTCTAAGCCGTCAGCTAATTGTTTAACGTTTAATATTTTCGGAATAGAAAATTTAATCTCTTCCGGAGTTGCAATAGATTGATAAAAACCTTTCAGCAGCAGTTCGGGGTTACGTTTTAGCTGTTTCTGCATAATTGCAGGTTCGATTGGAGACTTACCGTATGGATTATCGTCTGACTTTGCGAACTTCGCAAATCCTCCTATAATAATAATTGCCATAGCTTTATCACGAAGTTGCGAATTTCGCAATGCAAATAGAGAGCCCATTGAATGAGCGATTAGTATATAAGGATTTTTCGGTATCGTAGCATCAAGCCACTTGTTTGGATTCATTAAATTTAGATGGTTTTCATTACTGAAAAAGCCGTAATCAACTGCTCTGTTATAATGCAATTTCTGGTACTCTTCAACGGCAACCCCCCAACCAGGCAGGAGAATCTTTTCTGTATTACTACTATTTTCCATTTTCTCTATTTAGTCCTCAAATCTTTTAGCGTCATTGGTTTGAAATTTCGTTTATTTTTTACTCTTTTTGTTTGGTCTATTGTCAGATACTTCCACCTAGAAAAACAGAAATCATGCGGAATGTAGTTCTCTGTCCAGGAGTGTTTTAGTCTGTAAGAAATTGGATAGTGTGAAAATATCCATGGGCACTGCTCTGTAAGATATTTTGCCATTTTTGCGTATTTCGCAGTTCGTATTATGTTGTCTGGCATCACTTTTATTTCATCATACATTTTGTCAAAAACAGGATCACGAAAATATGATCTATTGCAACTTCCAGCATTCGATCCGTAAAATAGCTGAAGGAAATTTTCAGCATCCGGGTAATCACCGATCCATGAGACACTGTAGAGTTGCACTTCACCTTTTGCAGATTTTTGCAAGAAGCGAGGCCAGTTATTTAGTGACGGAACAATTTTTATATTGAGTTTCTCCATATCTTCAACGAACAGCTCTGCAATTTGTCGATGAGTCGATGCAGTCCCTCCAATATCAAAAGTTAGCTCAAGTTGCTTGCCGTTTTTAGAGTTAATCCCGCCTGGATAACCAGCTTTGGCCAAATACTCCTTTGCGAGTGCAAGGTTGAATTGTGAATATGGATTATTAAAATTCTTATCATAGCCTGCCACGCCTGAAGGAATTGGTCCATTTGCCGGAGATATCTGATTATTCCATATCTTTACACGCTTTTGGACATTATAAGCCAAACTGATTGCTTTTCTCAAATTTAAGTTATCTGCAAGCAATGGATCACTAAAGCAGAACCCGATATAGTGAATTTGAAATGCAGGAATCCTCATCATCTTAATACCCCGTTTTTTTAGAGCCGGAATAAGTTCAAGTTTATCAGTGACTATCGCCTCAAAACTATCCTTATCCACCGCACTCAAGTCAAGATTGCCCTGTAGGAAGAGTAACCAGCTCGAAATCGGTTCATTAATCTGGTAGCAGACCACCTTGTCGAGAAGTGGCAGGCGTTTAACCCGATCCTGCTTTGACTGAGCATTGGGGAACAACTCTTTACGATAATTGGGATTGCGTACAAACTCTATTTTGTAGTTTCTCTGCCAGGATTGAAGCATAAATGGCCCTGATCCGACTGGGTGTTCTGAAAAATCTCCTTTATAGCACTCCACTGCTTTACGCGATACAATCGACATATACGGCATTGCCAATCCATAGAGAAATCTTGGGTCTGGCTTGGTAAGATGAATGGTGAATTTACGATCATCAATAATTTCTATTCCGTCGCAACGCTTATCATAAATAGAGAAATCATAAGGCTTAAGGTCAGCGCTTTTTTTGTGAAATTCGGAAATACCCTCAATTTTACCGCGTATCAGCCAGTAGCCTGAAGAGTGAAGTCTCGAATCAGCAATTCTCAGTAACGAAAATTTAACATCTTCTGAGGTTATCTTTCGCTGTAATGGTTTTTTCTCTGCATCAACCCCGAAACACATATCTGCTTGAAAAAAAAGATCATCACGCAGAATAAATGTATAGTGCTTCAGATCAGCCGAAACTTCAGGCATCTGAGAAAGCATAGACGGTTGAAGCCTGTACGGACGCTCAGTGTAGTTATATTCAAGTAATGTATCATACAACTCCCCAATCATATTAGCACTTATAAGATCCGCGGAAAGAGCTGGGTCAAGTGTGTTAATTCGTCCACCTGGAGTAGTATAAAGAATATTCTCTGAATCAGAACGGGAAATATCTTCCCCGCAACCGGCTATAAAAAACAGACTTAAAAAAAATAAGAGATATCTATATTTCATATTTACACTTTTTTTACAATTGATATAAGCGACAACAAAAAACAAAAAACCTAGATACACGTTAATATTCACTCGTACGGCATTAAAGCATCATAAATAAATCACCAAGATCTTTCACTTGATCTCAAACAAATCTTTTTCGTTACGAAAGTGTTCACATATTTATTTGATTTCTGTGCGAAATGAACGGGTTAATTCTTTACACTGCCTAAGTTTGGGATTTTGGACATCAATTTTGACTATTTTCTCCGAACTTTTTCTACCTCTCCAGGTCATCCTCTATTTAAACTTAGTTGCACATAAAAAATCAACCAATAAAAAATATCATCAAAAGAGAATTATTCAAAGCAAAAAGGGTATGTTTTGAGGATTAAAAATTGGAGCGACCGGCGAGAATCGAACTCGCGTGACCAGCTTGGAAGGCTGGGGCACAACCATTATGCCACGGTCGCAAAGTGATCAACAGATCATTGTCTGCATGATTACAAGGATTGCAAAAATAGTACAAAAGCAGGTTTTTGCAAATGAAAAAACAAAAAATATGAAGAAAAAAATTATTTCTCATCAAGATTGTGGATTTTATTTTACTACCTAAATCCTGCAAGTACTTATGTTTGCTAGCTTTAAGTGAGATACTGCGATCTCGACAATAATCTTGTTTTCGTTTTCATGCTCTATTCTTATAGGTAATGAGTATAGTGAAATGAACTACCTCGATGTTTACTCGAGCATTGCGACAGATCTGCATGATATGCCCCAAGGGACGGGGAACAAAACCCACCTTGGTGGGATTTAACCAACAAAGCAGAGAATGAAATTGCAATCTGCCATGCGCACAATATCTCCAGGATGAATAAGGCGCTTCTTTATCTGTTCAGTATTTACAAACGTACCGTTCGTTGCGTCATTATCAATAAGCATAATTGCCTTATCATATACTATTGCCTGTGCATGTTTGCGGGACATTTTTTTACTGTCTGGGATCACTAGTTTAGACTGCTTAGGATCTCTTCCTATAAAAATTGACCTGCCCACTGGTGGCAGTGCGTATGCGTGACCAGAATTCCCCTGTTCATCTATCTGCAGAAGCATCAAGTGCTCCTCTCTTGTATCTGGCACAAACTTAAATTCTTGCGCAAATCGCAACTCCTTGGAGAGTTTTAGCTGCACTTCACTATTTCCAATCTTAATGATACTACCTGGAGCAAGAGGAGTCTGTCCATCAATAGATACACCGTCTTTAGTTATATCAACTTGAGAGTTAATAATTAACTTTGTAAAAAAGAGTCGTTTGCTCAGATGTGCAATTACTCCAACAAACGGTTCACCTTCTATATGTATATCGCAAATAGGATGAGCACCTAAGATGGCATTATGAAGCAATGGAAATTTCAACTCCTTCTCTGAAGTCGTTAAACTATATTCACCTTTGCCAGCTTCCGGAGGTCCAGTTAGAGCAACAGAGTCAGTTGGTGCATGAGTTATTGCCTTTGTAGTAAAAACAAATTCCCTATCGTCAATATGAATTACTGTTGTTGTATCCTGCGGAATATTTGTCTGGCGTCTGTTTATACCGTTCACCCTCATCATGTCATTCTTGCCGGCCTCGATTATGTACCAAACCTCTCCAATACGCCTCAGCACAATCTGAACTTTGTCCGCTTTAGGATTGTCAAGATGAACTTCACATTTATACGGATCGGTGCCCATCTTGAATTGAAGGATCTGGACGGGGATTTCGCGTTGTTGCCACTCTCCATTCTGTGAATAAAAATAGACTAAAGGGTTAATGCCTTCAATAGTCGTCGGTCCCGTTTTTTCAAAATTAAGAATTGTCGCAGATGACATTTCTCCATCACTTGAAATATAGTCAGCAAATGGCATAATAATTCTCCTGTTCAAAACTATTCTATCTCGTGTTCTCATTACTCCTGCCTTTTTGAAAGCATTATGTATGCCAAGTTTATTTTATGTATTATATTTATTGTATGGTGTCAGCGTATCAATTGTTGCGAAAATCGCATAATACGATTTGCACAATTCTTAATATCAATCCTTAATGTGTAAAGTAGAGGGTGTTTTCCCAAAATCAAGTGCATGTTTAATCATATTTGTAACATAACGACATACGGGGAATAAAACCCACCTTGTTGGGATTGAAACAAGTACTTGTGTGGAGCTACTCAATTGCAAAAGTATCAACAATTGAGTCAATTGTTGACTTAAAGGCATCCCTTTTCCCTTTGGCATGTGAACATGTAATGATGTAAGCCGCTCCATCTTTTATCACAACGTACACATCATTATCCATATTATTTTGTCCCATCTGCATAGAATATCGCAGATGATATCCTTGTTGGTTTCCCACTTTCGTTTGGGTGAACTTTTTATCAGGAGGCAAAGCAAACACTTTATTTAAGTGTTTTAGACTCAGTTGTAAGTATTCTGCATCAGTCATTGACTTGGGTAAATTTTCAAGAACAACATTCACGTTTTCTCTGAATGTATCCTTTGCATCTTCGATTGGACTCAGACCAATGAGATCTGTGCCCATAATTCCTTTGTCATTTATCTCCCATGTGCCAGGGAATTCCAATTTATAGTCGTCACCTAAAAAGGCTGTTTTCTGTACAGTCTCCTTCTTTCCACAACCACACAAAGCTACGATTACACACATTACAATAGTTAGTCTTTTCATCTTTCCCCTTTTATTTTGTTTTATATTTTTTACCATCAGTAGCGGTCATTTTCAGTTGACTACAATTTGTAGCCAACTCAATTACTTATATTTGCACGATTTAAATGATATGCGTATTTTGCATTTTCTATCCTTCCTCTTGCATACTATAACCACTATTTGCGAATTTCGCAATTCATTTTCACTTTTTTGTCTTCCTTTGTAATACGAAAGCATTTTTTTTGAGCTTATTTTTACCTTTTCGAATAGGGTCTAATTACACAAAATAAGCATCGAGGAATTGTCTCCGATTCTGGAATTAAATAAAAATCTCCGGCTCTTTTCTGTCGGAACAGTTACCGTAAAGTCGTTCCGTGATTTCTAGAAGTTTTGTGTCTGTAACTTTTCTTGCAGCTATAGGGCACTCCTTAACGCAAGCGCAACAGAATATACAAAGTTCGGGATTAGTTATTACTGTTTCATCTATCTTGATAGCGTCTACAGGGCATACTGATACGCATTTTTCACATTTAATACAGAAATTTTCATCTGTTTCAGGAGGATTAACAGGAAGCTTATGCCACTCACTATAAGGATAATTTCCGGGTACTGTTAGTTTGCAATCTGCGATATTCGCATCTATTGTGCTCATCTTGTTCTTAATTGCTTCACCAAATTCTTTGGCTTTTCCAATGTCTTCTGCGTCAGGACGGCCCGCTGCTATCGGCATCGTTTCAGTTGAAAATGAGTGTTCTCCGATAAATGCAGCTGCCGCAACAGGGATAAAACCGGTAGAGGTTGCAATATCTCTCATTTCCAGAAGAATGTCTCCAAATTTATTATTCCCATAAACTGCGACAAGCGCAACAGGAGTCCCATCACCTTTTATTTTTTTTAACTCTACTGCCGCTTCCGGAGGAATACGGCTTCTATATGTAGCCATTCCGATGATCACCAAATCAGGCTGTTCAGTTTTTAAATCAACATTCTCTTGCGATTTCAGCAAATCACAAAATTCCACCTTCTTTGTACCAACTCCATTAACAATCCCTTCTAGAACTCGTTTTGTCGTTCCTGTAGGGGAAAAATAGATCACCTCAACTGAATTAATCAACATTTCCTGACACTCCTTATTTTAGATGTATTCACCTTTCCAATATTTGTTTATAACTCCTAATTTATCATCCGGGAGTTATTAATATTATCGATTTCTCCTCTAATTCTGTTATTGTAAAATCAAAATCTCTTATTTTGCCAAACTGAACCATTTTTGCAGAAGTAAATGCTCTTGGATTGACTTTCTTTAAGTTGCACTCTTCCAAGTGCTATATGAATAGATCAAAATTTTGGATACTCATCTCTTCTCCTTTTTTTCTAAGATTTTTATTGCACATTTGCCGCAAATGCCCGTACCTTAGCATAGGGTTTTTATTAAAATTCCTGCACGAGTAATACATTCAAAAATTGATGTTCCCAGCAATGCATAAATAGTTTTATTATATTTCGGGAATTTTACTTTTAATTCACTCACTTCATTATCCTTTTAATTGGTATTCTCTACCAGCTTTCATAAAAGCATGAATTTCGCTTCTACTTTCTTCTGTGTTACTCATTTTCAATCTCCGCAACGATAGCATCAATATCTGTACGGAGCTTATCAATCTTAGCCACGGTAGTTTTAATTGCATCATCTTTTATCTCATCGGTGATAACGGTATCGGGGAGCTTTGCGTAGTTGACGCTTTCATCACCTGCTTCGATATAGCTAGAGAAGTTTTCGCAGATAAAACGGTAGAAGAGAGTACCAAGTACATACTGTTTAAAATCCCATCCATCGATTGATCCACGAACATAGTTGGCTATTTTCCAAATTTGGGCTTGTAGTTCGGCTCTTTGCTGTACACTGGTCATTTTTATATCCTATTTGAATATGTTCAAAATATACATTAGTTCATAATCAGCCTAGCTAATAGTCATTTTGATTTCCTCCACTATATCACAATAGCATAAATAAGTGAGAAATCAAAGTAAAAATAAACCTATCCCCTGTTTTTTCCTCTCCAAACAAAGAGATATTAGATTAAGACAAAGATTAAAACAAAGATGCTACATTCAAGCGTCAAGTGCAACTTTATGCCATTGATTAATATTGCCAATTGATATATATTTATTAATTGATCAAAATTAATCACTAACAACAGGAGTTGCCATGTGCAAGAAATATACT
>JAUUYH010000038.1 GCA_030590505.1 Kiritimatiellota bacterium | reverse complement strand
GTGCAGGGGCACCGCAGTCCAAGGACGGCATTCGCCGTCGGTTATTAGTTCCTGACGCATATACTCTTTTTCCAAGCAATTAAAAAAAATAATGGGCATCCCACCTACCTATTTGCGATAAAAAGTTGTAAAGTGGAAAATTTAGATTAAGAAAAGACGGTCAAGTACGTTAGAGATGATAGTAATCATGCCTGAAGGGCTTCTGAAGTACGTTAGACATTCCTGTCTGACATGGGGCAAGAGATGAGGAATTAAAAAGGCCCTTAAATAAGTCTTACAGGCTCTGGAAGGGTATGTTTTTATGCTTGTTTTTTTACGCTATATCAGGCAGGAATGCCTAACGTTCGGGGACAGGTGAATAGGCATTTTTACTGCTGTTCTGGTCTTGTCGTCTGTTAGATATTACTTAGATCCTCTTCCGCATTTGTACGGATAAGTGTCTCTATGCACTCCATGAATTTCATTATACAGGGCACTTTTAGGGAATAATAGACCTGAGTACCATCTTTTTTTGCAACGATGATGCCAGCCTTACGAAGAACCGTCAAGTGCTTGGAGATTGTTGAAAAATCTCCACCAATCATCCCATGCAATTCCTGTACACAATAACTCTTTTGTGATAATTTATTCATCATAAAAAGACGTGTAGGGTGTGCCATCGCTTTTACTGCCTCTGCCCGGATTTTAAATCTTTCCATCTCTTTATTCATTTATTCTCCTTGCCATCTAGGCATGTATAATCGGTGCTTTTTTTTACACCGATTACAAGTGAGTTATTAATCTGTATATGGACCTATAATGCGATCCCTCAGAGAGCCTTTGACAAAACCATGCGAATTTACCTCTTGGGACATCTTTTCGTCTTCATGGTTCTTAAATTCTAAAGAATCAAGAATAAAACCGCATTTACCGCAAAGGATAACTTTACCAGTAGATTTTAAAACACGTAACTCTTCAGGTGTTAGTTTTAACTCCTGACTGCCTTCAATTAAGCGGTTACGTAGTGAATCACTTAATGTTATATTCTGTTTTGAGCATAACTCATTGATTTCGCTTTGCGTTAACTGTAAATGTGTATCTTTTTTGGTTGTTAAGCAACCTGATAAGAGAAACATCATTGCCGCTGCTAAAATTGATACTGTTTTCATCCTCGACCTCCTTTTAAATCCCACAAGTGGGTGATTCGTTTTTCAATACTTATACCGACACAATACTTTCATTTGATAGTAATATATGACTACTTGACCAAACTGTCAAGTTGATTTTAAGAAAAATGCAATAGTTTTCTGTTTTTAGCAAAATTGATGGGTGACTTTATAAAGATTCAGAGTGTGTACTCTGTGGATAAAGTCTTGCCTAAATCGTGCAATCCTAAGTACACGATTTTCATAAGTCATTTGTCCGTATGTGCTTTGGCTTTTTATTCAGTTCACTTAAAAGGAGCTTTATAGAAAAGATTAAGCATTTGAAAACACAGCACTCACGCAACTCACGCACTTATGTTTGCACAATCTAGGTCTTATTGTATCCTTTTTTTTAGAGGAAAGAAAGAGGTTACCCACTAATGATAATAATCCGTCCCTAAGTTCGGGTACGGGTGAAGACCACTATTTATACGTTACACAAAGCTTTTATGATAGGTTCAAACAGTTTATTCGTCTCGGAATCTTCTTGCATAATTGAACCGCTATCACCAGCGTGTACTATCTCTGCGGTTAGTGGAATTCTGCCAGCAAATGCGACCTTCATATCTAAGCACATCTGTTCAGCTCCGCCTTTTTTGAATATATCAGTGACTTCTCCGCATTTTGGACATGCAAATCCGCTCATATTTTCAACAACTCCAAGTATAGGCATTTCAAGTTTATGGCAGAAATTGATAGATTTACGTACATCCGCTAGGGCGACCTCCTGTGGTGTCGTAACAATCACAGCACCGTCTGGATCATCAATCATCTGAGCGATGGAAAGAGGTTCATCACCAGTTCCCGGAGGAAGGTCTATCACAAGATAGTCAAGCTCACCCCACTCTACATCCTTCAAAAACTGTTTTATAACCCCAATTTTCATTGGCCCCCGCCAGATAAGAGCATCATCCTTGTCAGCAAGTAGAAAACCGATAGACATAGCGATCAGATTCTCTGAAACTTTAACTGGCATAATGATTGTTTCATTAGTTGAGTGAGGCACTTTGCTGTCATTAACCCCAATCATTCTCGGAATGCTCGGGCCATGAATATCAACATCAAGGATTCCGACCTTTTTACCGCTTTTACTCAGAGATGCTGCGATATTCGCAGCAACAGTACTTTTCCCAACACCGCCTTTTCCCGACAAAACTATAATCTTATGTTTAATTTTGCACATACGACTAGCGAGTGCCTGTCTATCCATAAACTCCTGATCACTCTCATTACTCTGTTTGTTTTTTGATGAACATGTATTAGAATTACAACTATTGCAACTTTCACTCATTTTTATATTTCCTTTATGCTTTGCACGGATGAAATCTTAACATTTGCCTTAAACTTAATTAGCTAGCAAAAGAAAGACCAGATCTCTACCGCTTGCGGTATAGTTCCAAAAGGGACTATTTACTTGTTTTTGTATTTGTTTAGAAGTGCTGCGTAAGTTTCAAAACTTCTTGCACCCGTAATTCGTTCTTTTTCCACACCTCCGACAGTAATAATAACCAACGGAATGGAGCTTGCTTGGTATTGTTGTGCTAATGCCGAGAACTTGTCAACATTGATTTTTATTATGTCAACATTATCCTTAAAATCGTCAGCAAGCTGGTTTATGGTCGGAGCAAGAGTCCTGCATGGAGCACACCAGTCAGCATGAAAATCGATTAGGCATATATGGTCCGGTTTCTCCATTAAGCTCTGTAGCTCATTAGCAGATGATATGTGTGTCACATTTTCTGATTCAGGTATCGGCTTGCGAAAAGCCGCAATAATCATAGGATATGCAATGATAAGTGCAATGCACGTGCCCCACATTGCACCGCGGAGGGGGGTTGCAGTAAGCGGACATTGTCCGTCATTGCATTTTCCAAAATATCCCACGAGGGCACCAATGCCCGCGCCGATAAGTAGTATAATTATTCCTTTTAGCATTTTTGTCTCCTTTTATTTTTGCAATAGAAAGTCAGCAATTGCTTTGTATAGTGTACTTACTGCGAGAATCGCACAATGTCGTCCGTCATCGGAGATTTTAGATTCTTTAGCTGAAAAATAGTTTAGTGATTCTAGTACCTGTTTAGGATTTATAGCAAGTGCATCCATCACATTTTTATTTTCTGCGAACTTCGCAACTACGAGCCCCGCAGCTTTGGTATCAGAGCAACCATTTTCAGTATAGAATTTGACCTCTTCAATAACACTGTTTCTTATATAGAGATAAAACTCCATCTCATCACCGCAGATGCCAGCAATTCTTGCAGATGCTATGGGATCATTCATACGTCCAAAATATTCTGATTGATTCTTCATTTTATCTCTTTTTTTACTATTTTCCACAGGCCAGAAATGATTTCTGCAGCTCTTCCTTTTCCGTACTCTACAATTGTCATTTCCGCCATCAATGAGTCGTGTATATTCCTATCAAATGGAACCTCAGCAATAACTTTACTGCCATATTTCTTAACTTCAAGGTGAATCTGTTCAGTTATTTCTAGGTTTAAGTCAGATTTGTTGATAATAACAAGTGACGGGATTCTAAAATGCTGAATCAATTCCATCACACGCTTAAGGTCGTGTACTCCTGATACAGTTGGCTCGGTGACCATTAATATTAAGTCGGCACCTGTTACGGATGCAATAACTGGACAGCTGGTTCCAGGAGGGCCGTCGCCAATAATGTGAGCGCGTCCGAATTGTTCTGCGTAATTCGCAGATTCTCCGCGAACTTTTGAGACCAGTTTTCCTGAATTTTCCCCACCAACTCCGAGTTTTGCATGTATCATTGGATTATCTGACTCTGTTTGAGAGATAAAAAGATCTCCAGTCTCTGCTGGTTTATTGTTGATAGCATCAGCAGGGCAGATTATGTTACACAGTCCACACCCTTCGCAGGCAAGAGGATCTATTTTGTAGGTAATCTGTACCAGATCATTTGCTGGGCCATCCATAGATATGGAATCAAAATGGCAATTATTAGCACATTTTCCGCAACTTATACATTTTTCAGGGTCAATAATATACTCATCACTGCCGGAAAATTCCTCTGCTATTACAATTTTTGGTTTCAGGAGAAGATGAAGATCTGCTGCGTCGACATCGGCATCAAAGACCACCGCCCCGTCTGCTAATTGCGCAAGAGATGATGTAATTGTCGTTTTTCCGGTTCCGCCCTTGCCACTAATTACGACAAGCTCTTTGTAGTTATCGCTCTCATATTTGCGAAATTCGCAACTGCCGGACGGTTTATATTCAACTGTTTCAATTGTTTTATATTCAGGGGTATCTTCGGCAAGTTCTACGATCTTCGTAAATATATCGGCGAAAATATCCTTTAATTCACTGTGTCTGTGTAGTAAAATGCCGCCACCTGAATAGGTCTCAGCGTATTTGCGGTCAAAGGGGATTCGGCCTAAAATAGGAATATTATGTTCATCTGCGAAGTTCGCAATTATTGCATCTTCACCGTCGGAACGGTTAATTATAATTCCAGTTGGATTCCCCTTGTCAATTGCGAGTTCAGCAGCAAGTTTAAGGTCATTGAGTCCAAATGGGGTCGGTTCGGTTACAAGAACTGCAAGAGTGTTCTCTCCGCTTAACGCCTCAACTACCGGACACGCCGTCCCTGGTGAAGCATCAAGTATATTTACGATATGTTCAGAAGATTCTATATGTTTTTTAAGGTTTTTTATAACAATCGGAGCTAGAGACTCCCCAATATTCAGTAGTCCGTACGCAAAGAAAAATGGACGCTCTTCATTTTTTTCTGATGAAAAAATCTTCCCAAGCGGAACAGGGGCTTCTTTGACAGCATCGTTTGGACAGACGTACGCACATGCCCCGCAGGCATGGCAAAGCTCATTAAAAAAGAGTACTCTGTTTTTTACCAGAGCAAGAGCATTGTATTTACACGCTTTTACACATTTTCCACAACCTTTGCACTTCTCTGCATCAAATTGCGGCTTCAGTATTGTAACAATCTCCTCATTCATCTCCGCCTTTGGCAGAAACAGGTGATCGTTTGGCTCCTCGACATCTCCGTCTAGCAGGCGCACATTACGCCCTTGTTCTGCAAGAAAATATGCCATATTAACAGCAAACGTTGTCTTGCCTGTTCCACCCTTTCCACTTGCAACTGTAATGTTCATTCTAATTTCCTATTTTGTATAAAACACACGACACTTGCAGTGCCCTTGTGCCTCAATTTCTTTGTTTAGATTCTCACATGGACATGTTACATCAACTTCGGGTTGTGGTATATCACTCTGTTGTTTGCATGGACAGTAATGAAGTCCGTGCTGCGAAAAATTATCAGTCATCATACCAATAACTTTTTCCAGCCTGCTGTTGTCAGCATTCAATCTCAAACCTTTCGTTAATGCAACTGTTTGTAATCTCTCTAAATTCTTTTCGTATGTCATACTCATTTTTTTTCCTTAAATCCCACCAAGGTGGATTTTATTCCCCGTCCCAATCCTTTACCTACTTTCGTTGAATTTGATAATGAAATCACCAACTGTTCTGTTTAGGTCTTTTGCAATTACTGGGCATTTTGCTTTTAATAAAAAGCAGATGTTTTTATCAATCTCACTAAGAGTTTCGTAGTTGCCCTGACCTTTTGAAATAATCAGATCACTCTCTTCAAGCAGGATTTTGAACTCATCTGTACAGCGATGAAGGACTGTACCAGGAATATTATCTCCGTTACTGACCACCTTTAGCAGTTTTGTCATACCGACCATCTCTGCATCTGCCATCAGTGCATCATTAATAATTGCACTTCCGCGTACAGCAAAGGTAATTTTTTCAATAGGCAGCTGTTCAACAAAAAGCTTGTCAAAAACAATCTCTCCTGCATTATCGCCGAGGTAGAGAATCTTTTTAGCTTTTTTTATCTCGTTCTGCAATTTATCAGTAAGGGTTTTGTTTAGTTCTATTTTTAGGGCCTGATCTATCTCTGCGTGAATAAGTTTATCTGAAAAATTATTTTTGGCACCGAAATCGATAATATTTCCGGCAATTGCAAGATGCAGTCCAATCATGAAGGAGTCACTCGAATCTGCGATTATCGCACGCAATTCATCTTCCAGATTTAGGATATATTGGTTTGATTTTTTTTTGATATCAAAATAGAGATCACGACCTGGCAGATACCCTTCAATTACATCAAATATCTCTCTTGCCATCTCTGGAGGAGAGAGAGTAAAATCTATTTCAGACAAACGCTTTAATACTTCACGCAAAAGACGTTCCTTCTCTGATTCTGGAATTCCCTTCATTGCTGTCAATGCCTGATTTATAAAACAGGGCATGCATTCATAATATGTTTTCAACTTTTAAACCTTTTGTTCACAATTTTTTTACTGACATTCTGTTATTTTTCTATGTTAATTTCGCACCTATGTTCAAAATGTCAACAAGAAAAAATAATATTTCTGCTTATTTTTAATTCCACCAAGTACCCCCTCAGTTGCCTTAACGTTGCTTTTATTACGCACAAATAGTAACTGTTAAGCTCGGATTTTTAGATTCAATAATTTCAGGGATCTCGTAAATCCCTGCCTTGCCTGCTGTGATATTTGTCTTGGTATCTCAGAAAGGTATGAAGTTGAGTTTGTTGAAATAGGATTGGAAGAAGACCATGTGCATTTATTAGTTCAAGGAATTCCTACAATGTCATCTTTGCCACCAGATGCTGCGTTATTAGCGTTACTGCTCTGCATCTATGTTCTCGTGTATGCAGAGTTGCTAAGTTCGCAGTATATGGCTGGATAGCCGCCATGTGGTAGATTACTAATAACGGGCATGCATTTCGCCACACTGAAAAGTCGTGTGTCATGCTGTATGGTTTTGCCTCATGACTTGAAGTAGCTTGCGTTGTCTCAACGCAAATAGCAAAAGCTGAACTAGATGTAAAAGAAGAAGCAAAAGAATAGTCTGTAAGACTTTATTTATTGCCCTTTTTTTTGCGTGTTGTTTGCTTGCTGAATGCGTTGAGGGGCACGAAGTGCCTTTTTAATGAGGCCTTGCCTCCGCATGCTACTTTTGCTTAATGATTATCGCCTCCCTTTAGAGGGTGCTTTTTAAATGATCGATAATCAACCTGTCCTTAAAAATCTTTGGCTTTTCATTCAGTTCATTTAAAAGGAGCTTCATAGAAAAGTCAAAGAATTTGAAAACAAAGCACTTACGCAACTCACACACTTATGTTTGTACAATCTAGGTCTTATTTTTTTATGTAAGATGCTTCAAAAGCTTTAATTGTCTTATTTAATTTTTCAATATATACTGTATCTGTGCCTTGTTTAGCTTTCATTGCATATACAAGTATTTCATGAAGCAAAGCTAACTCTTTCTGATACTTTGCAGTTGCTGCAGCATCTTTAGCATCAGTAAGTTTAATTCTCTGAGTCATAAAATATTGAGAAACAATGTGTTGTATCTTATTTGCATGCTCTTCTTTTGTGTTAATCCAGCGGACGATCTGATTTATATGGTTATGTTTCTCAGATGAAAGTTTCGTAATCTGAACCATCGACTTTTCTATAGTTTTAATATGCTCTTTAATAAGTGTAATGCGTGTCTGATCATCATAAATTCCGCATGGGACCTCACAATGAGCATAAATTGAAGACGCCATAAATCCACAGATGATTCCCAACGACATTATTAACATACCTTTTTTCATTTTCTTTCTCCTGTTTTTTTACATTTTACTAAATTGTTGTCTGTTTTTTTTATTAAAAATAACTGTTTAAAGTAGACTGAATATGATGGAAGTCAAGTGTTGAAAAATTTTAAAATGCTTTCTTCTTGTTTTGAATAGGAAATAGTTTTAAAAATTATAAAAATAAGCGTTAACGCAAAGGCGCAAAAATTAAGAGAAGAAAGATATGAGTTTGCCCACTAAACCCTTGAAATAGAAAAAAATCACGCTTCTTCTTGAAAAAGGTAAAAGCGAAGGATACAGTATTCAGCGAGATTAATAAAGGAAATAGTACCGAATTGTATCTTGTATAAATAATGAATAATATGATTTTAAAGGAGAAGTATATGAAGCATAGTAAGATTGTTCTCGGTGGTATGCGCTTTAAAGGCCGGCAAAATGCGAAGGATGTTATTCATCGAGCAATTGAGTGCGGTTTTAATTATATTGATATCAGCCCATTGTATTGTCGGAAAGATGAGGAAGAAAATTCAGAAGCTTGGGCTGGTGCTGCGCTGCAGGATCCCTATTATCGCAAACAGATAATGGTTTCCACTAAGTGTGCTCCTGGCGATGGAGGTCTGGGCTTGGGGGAGTTCAAACCTGAAGTTGGATTTGGGGTGCGGGATAAAGATCAGTTACAGCAAGTCTTTGATCAATCACTAGCCAGAATGAATTTTGAGAAAGTTGATTGGTATCACCTTTGGACAACGCACACAATGGAGCAGCTTAACGAAGCAATGAAGCCTGGAGGATGGTACGATGGTGTAATGAACAATCGTGATAAATGGACTAAGCTGGGAGTTACAACTCATGCGACTTCTGAGATTATTATTGAATTTATGAAAACAGGGAAGTTTGACGCAGTTACGCTACCGTTGAATTTGATCAACACTACCCGTTTGAAAGCTGTTGAGTTCTGCAATGAAAATAATATTACAGTGATTGCGATGAACCCGTTAGCAGGTGGTTTCCTTGGTAAGCATGAACGATTGAAAGAGCTGGCATTGCGATACCTTATGAGACTGGATGTTCATATTTTGATTGGATTAAGTTCAGTTGAGGAGGTTGAATATGCGAAGTGGATAGAGGATACGATGGATGACTTTGTGCTCTCTGCAGAAGAGATGCTGAAAGAAGTGGGAGAACTTCTAGATACATCCGAAGATAGATGTACTAGCTGTGGTTATTGTGCCCCATGTCCGCAAAATATAAATGTAGGTGATGCTCTCTCATATTATAATCTATATAAATATATGCATTTGGATTCTGCGAAAGAAACTTTTAATAAAAGACAGTGGGACGATGGCATAAAGCTCAATAATTGTGTGCAATGCGGAATCTGCGAAAAACGCTGCCCCAATAATCTGCCAGTACTCCAACTGATTAGAGATGCGCAAGAGATGTTGTACGATGAAAAATCAGAATAGTGGACAAAATGTAATGATTTTTACTAAAACGTAGATTGTGCTTAGGATTGCACTATTTATATTTTACGCGGGTGAAATCTTAGCATTTCACTTAAGGTTGAGTCGTCAATAAAAGAAATACAAGATCCCTACCGCTTGCGGTATAGGTAAAATATAAAGGTTGTATTGGAAATATTATGATAACTACTACA
This sequence comes from Kiritimatiellota bacterium, assembly GCA_030590505.1. Lineage (GTDB taxonomy): Bacteria > Verrucomicrobiota > Lentisphaeria > Victivallales > JAADHT01 > JAUUYH01. The sequence continues at coordinate 7,023 of JAUUYH010000038.1, read as the reverse complement.
AACAAAATAATAAAAGAAGAGCATACGGTTGGCGTCATTGTGTTACCTATGCGATTTGATCAATATGCTGCGCTTCACCTTGAGAATATCCCAACGAAAAAAAGTGCTTACAAACTCATTAAAAAGGGTGTACTACTTCTTAACGGAAATCATGTTTCTCCAGAGCATCGCATTGTGGAGGGGGATTGTTTATCCCTTTTTGAACATCTTGTTAAGAAACCTGTTTTTAACTTGAAGTTAACAGTTCACCACGAAGACGAAGTGTGTGCGGTAATTGAGAAACTTCCTGGATTTCCTGTTATGGGGAATTTCTATAAAACAATTGAAAACGCCTTGCCATTTAATCTTAAAGAGAGTCAAGAGCGTGATAAATTACTCTATCCTAAGCCTGTACATCGCCTAGATTCCCCTACGGGTGGGCTACTTCTCATTGCCAAAACTGCATCGGCATTAAGTGCATTAAGTCATCAATTTCAGATGCGAAAAGTAAAAAAGCAATACAGTGCCATTGTCTCTGGTAAAGTTCCATTGCATGGAGAGATCAAAACTCCGATTGAAGGACGTGATGCACACACTGTGTACCAGAGAATCGATTATGTTAATTCATTGCATACTGAATGGATCTCTATTATTAAAATAGATTTACTGACAGGTAGAACACATCAGATAAGAAAGCATATGGCATCAATAGGGCATCCCGTTATTGGTGATGAAATGTATGCCATAAATGGGACATTTAGGGGGAAGGGGCTCTTTTTGTGGTCAACCCTTCTGGAATTTAAGCATCCAAAAACTGATGATGTTATTTGCATAACAATTTCCCCACCCCCTAAATTTAGTAATTATATGAAAAGAGAGGAAAAAAGGTGGAAGCGCAATGAAAAGTCTGAAAAATAGAACTTTACTTTTCTCTTTTGAGGCTCATTTACGTAATCGTTAGGCTAAGAAAAGGTGGCTTGCCACTAATGTAGCACAACCGTCTCGGTTGTGAATTCGCTCGGAGGCGTCTCGCCTCCCTTATAGATGAGACTTTTTAAATGGTCGATAATCAACCTGTCCCTAAAAATTTGCAAACTTTCAATTTAAGTATATAGTAGCATCATGAAAATATCAAATTTATTAAAATCTCTTCCGCAAAGAGCTCTTATTTTCCGTAACATCACGGATAAAGAGCCTGCTGTCCGTGCTGTCACGTTCAAAGGAGCATTGAAAAAAGCAAAAGAAATGGGGATAGAAAATCCTGTTTTTATGCGTGAGCCTGTTCCCGGAGCGAAACACATTCATCAATGAAAAATTACCGTTACGACCTACTTTGTAATAATCTTTTATATCCACATTTGCCGCTATTTTAAATCATGATCTGCGAAATAAACAGGTTGTAAGGGAGGACATAAACACTGCAGGCAAAGCCATAAAAGGCTATCATCATTCCTTCAGAGTGCAAATTCTTGAATCTACAACCGATGAAAAAGTAATCTGGGATAGTGGCAAAGAGCTTCTTCTGAGATGCAGCAAAACAACAAATCGATTATCATTGTTTTTGAACACTTTGCTTTCAAAGGAAAAAAGCTATGCAACTGATACTATTTTAGGATGGGATATTCTCCAGTATATGCAGTTTTCTTTTCATCCCCAAAAACAATATTTTAAAATAAAAGTTTAACTACTTTTGTCAAACATACAAAAAAATCGTCTGCTTTGGGTGGTGGGTGGGGTAAATACCTCCGTTTTTTTCGTAATATGAGCTTTGTCTTTGACAACCGCCCTTCTGCGGAGCAGATGTTTAACATAGCCTAGCCTTGATGCAAAGCATCTAGGCTAGGAAAGTTATTAATCCCATATTTTTCGCTGAAAGCGATGTTTAAAATTGAACATCAGAGACTACTTTCTCTGCGAATTACGCAATTTTTTTTACGACAAAGAGCAAAATCTTAAGTAGCTTGCGTTGTCCCCAACGCAAATAGCAAAGCTGAAAAAGATATAGAAAGAATAAGCAAAAGAACAGTCCGTTAGGCTTTATTTATTGCCTTCTTTTTTGCTTGTTGTTTGCCTTGCTTATGCGTTGGGGACAACGCATGCTACTCTTGCTTATGATTGTTGCCTCCCTTTTTAGGGTGCTTTTTTAATGGTCGATAATCAACCTGTCCCTAAAATCACTAAAATCACTAGCTTGTGAAAAATGCGGACTAGGCAAATAATTAGATCAAGTATCTCGCAATTTTAGAGATCTTGTCGTTCTTTTGTCGGCCTTATCTAATCAGTTTTAGAACTTTATTTTAAAAACAGTTGTATTCGGGCTTGTCATTATTGTTTTTTGATGTACATTCCACATTCTTGTACTTATTTATCGACTTTTGTGTATGCAGAAGTGTTATGGAGAGGTATGAGACTGCAGAGATATGCAGTATATAAAAAATAACCCCAATAAGTGGGATTGAACTTTAAAAAAAATGGAGAAAATTTATCATGTTGAATAGTATCGTAATTTTAGCCCAAGAGGTTGCACCTGGTGCTACACCTGTCGCGACACCTGCCGCACCCGCAACAACTGCATCTGCAGACGGAACAACTTCCACGACTGGTACTCCTCCCTCTGTAGTTAAACAAGAGCCGACAGCTCCAGGCTGGGTTGGGATGCTTCCTATTTTTGTTATCTTCGGTGTTATGATCTTTTTTATGATGAGATCACAGAAGAAGCAGGCTCAGAAGCGTAAAGAGATGCTTAACGCTATACAGTCCGGTGATAGAATTGTGACTAATGGCGGAATTAAAGGAACAATTGTAAAAGTTAATAATGATTTCTATCTGCTTGAGATTGCAAATGGAGTTCAGATTGAAATTGTCCATGCAGCCGTAGGTCAAATTTTAGGGAAAGATAATAATGAATAAAAAACCTGTAATGTTCAGACTTGTATGTTCGCTTGTTGTAATCGCTATTTTTGCGTTTGCTATATATCCGCTTGAGCCGTTAGACTTCTATTCGACTCTTCAGGAGTTCAGTTCACCTAGGGTCGATCAAGAACTCTCGCCTGAGGCACAGGCTGAAGCGAAGAAAAAGATGGACGATAAGCTTATCGAAACAATTAAGCTTGCAAAACAAATTGAAATTGATGATAAGACATATCCATCGATTGCGATTGAAAAAGCTGCGAGTAAGCTAGGAACTGACCTAACTCAATATGTTGTGGTAAAGGGTGCATCTGGAAATAGAGATATAATCAGTTTTATCAAAATGAAGGCATCAAGCTCTATTCGTCTCGGTATTGACCTTAATGGAGGTGTTGAATTTTTACTTGAAGTAATCCCCGCAACAGAACTCACTGACAATAAAGGCAAGCCCATTGAGCTTGATTTTGATCAGCAGCGTGAAGCAGCAATTGAAGTTTTGAGAAATCGTCTTGAGAGTGAAAATATTTTTGAAGCTGAAATTACTCCAATCGGAGAAAAATTTGTCTCGCTTAAAGTCCCGACTACATCAAAAGATGAAATAGAAAATATCCGTAAGCTTCTTATGATGTCAGCACGACTTGAGTTCAGAGCTGTTCATCCTAATAATTCAGCACTTGTTAAATCATTTCTAAATGATCCTCTTAAGTTTAAGTACCCATCTGGCTATGTAAAAATGGAGATGGCTAAAACAGATTCAAAGCAGAGTGAGAATGAGCGGGTCTTTTTTGTTAAGAATAGAATAGCAATGCGTGGTAAAAATAATATAGCTGAAGCATTTCCAACACTTGATAATTTCGGGCAGAGAATGATTATTCTTCGCTTTACTTCATCTGGATCTGAGAAATTTGCTAAAATAACAACAGAACTTGCACCGCAAGCTGCGGGTCAACGTGGGCAGGCACTTGGTATTGTCCTTGATGGTAAACTCTACTCAGCACCTTCAGTTAATGAACCCATTACCGGTGGTAGTGCTCAGATTACAGGTTCATTCTCTCGTGAAGAGGCTGGTCGTATATCAAAGGCACTCGTAAGTGGGAACTTGCCGAAAATGAAGATTGAAGCAATGTTTGAAACTGATCCTACGCTAGGAGCGCAGGCTGTTACAGCAGGTACACGAGCAGGTATTATTGGTTTGATTGCAGTTGTCATTTTTATGATTGTATATTATATGAGAGCTGGAGTTGTTGCGAGTTTCGCAGTTGCCGTAAATATTGTTCTTATTATGGGCTTTATGGCAACGTTTAGAGCAACTCTTACACTTCCTGGTATCGCTGGTATTATTCTTACCATTGGTATGGCAGTTGATGCGAATGTACTTATCTTTGAACGTATTCGTGAAGAGTTGCTGAAAGGTAAAAATCTTCTGACTTCAATAGATTTGGGATATAGCAGGGCTTTTATCACAATTTTTGATGCGAACATAACAACACTGTTTGTCGCTCTTATTCTGATGTGGCAGGGATCTGGTCCGATTAAAGGATTTGCGGTAACACTAGCAATCGGTATTGTAACAAGTATGTTTACATCACTTTTCCTTACAAGAGTTATCTTTGACCTTATAGGCAGATTTTTTAGCTTTAAGGGGATGAGAATGATGCAGGTATTCAAAACACCTAAATTCAATTTTCTCGGAATGAGAAATATAACACTGTTTATCTCTATATCTTTAATCGCTCTCGCCGTTGTTTTGGCAGGAGTTAAGGGAGTGAATGCTCTTGGTATCGACTTTACAGGTGGTGCGAGAATTACTTATAACTATGAAGTCACTAACGGTGAAAAACCTACAGTCGGAGAGATTACTAAAATTCTTGATAAAAATGGATATGAATCTAAAATTTCATATAAGCAGAGCCTGCTTGGCGATGATAATCAGGAAAAATTGGAAGTTCAATTAAGAGAACGAAATGCATCAGACAATGACAACAGTATAAGTCTGAAGGCTAAGGTGAAGACTTTAATTGAGAGTAGCAATTCAGCAATCAAACTTACATCTGGAAGTGAAACTTCTCTCGGTGGTCTGATTGGAATGCAGTTTGCTATCTCCGCAATGATTGCAATGGTTCTAGCAATTATTGGTATCATTATATATATATCACTGCGATTCGAGTTCGCATTTGCGATTGCATCAATTATTGCATTGCTTCATGATATTACAATTGCTACAGGTCTCTTTCTTCTTTCCAGTTACTTGATCCCAGGAAGTAGTGGTGAATTATCGCTACCTGTTATTGCTGCACTTCTTACCATTATGGGTTATTCCCTTAATGATACAATTGTTGTATTTGACAGAATTCGTGAGGACTTGACACTGATTAAGGATAAATCATACAAAGAAATTATTAATATCAGTATCAACCAGACACTCTCAAGAACTGTTCTGACATCTGTTACAACATTAATTGTTCTTGTATCTCTATACCTTGCAGGCGTTGTTGCAATTAATGATTTTGTACTCGTTATGATTATCGGTGTAGTTGTAGGAACATACTCATCTATCTTTATAGCAAGCCCGATTATCGCTGTATGGCACAAACGTATTGGTGCAAATTTAAAATAGGTTGAGGTTAGAGGTTTAATCTGAAAACTTACAATGGCTAAAGAATTTTATTTGATTCGGCATGCTGAGTCTATGGGAAATATCGGAATGGATTATGGATATGACCCAGGACTCTCTCCTCGTGGGCACGCTCAGGCTCTGCACTGCGGGGAAGTTTTGCGTCAGTTTTGCGATAATCAAACGGTAATTTTATCTAGCCCATTTGAACGTTGTCTTATTACTGCTGAGGCTATTGCTGAAGCTTCTGACCTACAAGTAACTATTATGCCAGCACTGCATGAGCATTTTGTTATTGAGAGCTTTCCTCTTCGGAAAGTTAAACTTGAGTCAATGAAGGCTAAGGCAGAAAAGCATAAGTTGGTGACTGGTGTATATGATGACTCTCGTTGGTGGCCAGAAGAGAACGAGCAGAAATCGGATCTGGATATAAGAATGTCTATCTTTAGAAACAACCTTATCGGTCCCCATTTTTTAGCATCAAAAATTATCTGCGTAGGGCATCTTCCATCACTTTTATCTCTTACTTCGATGATGGTTTCGGGTATTGATATACATTGCCTTGATAATTGTGGAGTCACAAAAATTAATTTTAACAATGGAAAATTCACCGATGAATTTATAAATGCATTATGTTTACAGGATTAATTGAAAAAATTGCGAAAATCGCAAACATAGAGAGCAATGAAGGTGCAAATAAGCTTACTTTACACCTCGATACTCCATTTAAGAATGTCGTTAAAGGTGAAAGCATTGCCGTAAATGGTGTCTGTCTTACTGTCGAAGAGTTTGATGAGGTAAATATTACATTTCATCTACTTAATGAGTCTTTTTCCAAAAGTAATCTAGGCGAAATTCCAATTGGAGGCAAAGTCAACCTCGAACGTGCCCTTGCAATGGGGGATCGGCTCGGTGGGCATATGGTCTCAGGGCATGTGGATACCACATCTGAAGTTATTGAATGGAACTCTGTTGGCGATGACTGGGAGCTTGTTATTGCAACCCCTGAATCAATCAAACCCTACCTTGTAGAGAAGGGGAGTATCGCAATAGATGGCGTTTCTCTTACAATTGCAAAACTGCTACCAGATTCATTTGCTGTACACCTTATCCCAACCACACTGGCCGATACAGCTCTCTTTGAGCGTCAAGCAGAATCCAGGATAAATCTTGAAGCGGATATTATAGGTAAATATATTTTCAAGCAATTAATCGCATACAAGGACGATTCCAACTCAAATATAACAATGAATACCCTATTTGATGCCGGTTGGTAAATTCCCTTCCACATCTCCCTACTTTTTCCCTCTAATCGTTATTTGCGAAATTCGCAACAAAATATCCTGTAGGGATTGTGTGACCGTAATGTTTTTAGGGGACAGGTTGATTATCAACCATTGAAAAAGCACCCTTCTGCAAAGCAGATGTTTAACATAGCCTAGTCTTGATGCAAAGCATCTAGGCTAGGAAAGTTACCAATCCCACATTTTTCGCTGAAAGCGATATTTAAAATTATCTAT
>JAUUYH010000251.1 GCA_030590505.1 Kiritimatiellota bacterium | reverse complement strand
AGCAGAATCGTCTGAATGCCACGATGCAACTATTGAAAGGTGCAATTGAAAAAGGTCGATTTGGTAAAATATATTCAGCTTATGTTAATGTTTTCTGGCAGCGTCCGCAAAATTACTACGATTTGGCGCCATGGCGGGGTACCTGGGAACTCGATGGCGGTGCCTATATGAATCAGGCAAGCCATTATATAGATCTCCTCTACTGGCTTATGGGAGATGTTACTGAGGTGGCGGCAATAACAGAAACACTAGCACGCAATATTCAAGCAGAGGATGCCGGTTCAACAGTTCTTCGTTTTGCGAATGGCGCAATTGGAGGAGTAAATGTAACAATGCTTACATATCCAAAAAATATTGAAGGCTCTGTTATGATTTTGGGAGAGAAAGGAACAGTTAAAATAGGTGGAATGGCACTCAATAAAGTTGAACATTGGGAGTTTGCTGATTATCATGATGATGATAAACTAATTGAACAGTCGAACTATGCTCCCCCGAATGTGTATGGATTTGGACATCTTGCGTATTATAACAATGTCCTTGCAACATTAAGAGGTGAAAAAGCCCCTGATACAGATGGTCGAACCGGTAGAAAAAGCCTTGAAATTATACTAGCAATCTATAAATCATCCAAAGAGAAATGCTTCGTAACATTGCCCCTTAAATAGAGCTGTTTTTTTGCTTCTCCATACAAAAAGAGGAAGAGATCCCTCGTGTTTCTTCATTCAATGTCCGCCAAAGGCGGATGAATTGTAAGCGTTAAGCTTGGATTTTCTTATTCACTTTTATACTTCGTTGGAGGCGAGACGCTCCCGAGCGAATTCACAACCGAGACGGTTATGCTACATTAGCGTCAAGCCCTCTGGTTTTATCACTTTTTTCCTATCAAAAAAACGTCAATAAGTCCATTGATCCAAAAGTCCAAAAAAGGGAAAAGAGGATTATGAGTAAGACAATGAGTAGAATAATGAGTAGGATAAAGACGATTATTAACCTGTCCCTAAGGCATTTCTTCTATTCGATGTTCACCTTTCTTCATTTCTTCCTTCCCACCTACGCTCTTTGAGTTTAGGTGGGCAAGGGGATACTCTATTTGTTTTCAGGAACTCCAAGTTTTGTTGCCATTTTATCAATATCAAGTAAATCTGTATCAACAGTGGAGATTGTTATCTGCTTGATGTTTAGATTCTTTGCAGCTTCAATTGCAACAATTGTGCTCCCCCCAACTCCCTGCATTGATTGATTACGGAGCCGTTCACCTTCAGCTTCAGCCTTTTTTACCATCAGATCTCCCTTAGCCGTCATCTCAGCGGCAATCAGATCTGCGTCGGCACTCTTTTCCGTTGCATACTGCTCATACTCTGCAACTATCTTTGTTATATCGCGATTAACCTGGGCTTCCATTGTTACCAGCGTTGCCTGTTTCTCTTGTTGGATGACACTAAGCATCTTTTTAGTTTCAGCTTCAATGACCTGGCGTTTTCCCTGCATCTCAAGAGAGCGTTTCATTGATTTATTTACTTCAACTTCCTGGTCTGCAAGTTTACGTTTTCTGATTTTGTTCTCATAGTCAGGGTCAAACTGTACATTTCTTACCAGGACATCCACAATCTCAACATAGTTGTCTTTTAGAGATTCAGAGAGAGATGCTTGAACATCCACAGCAATTATACGCCTTTGGCCAGGATTGTAAAAATCCTCTGTACGCATCTTACCGAAATGCTCAATACATGATTTTTCAGCTTCATTTCTTACAATGATTTTATACTTTGAACCACTTCCTGTATTTTGGTAAACAAGATGTGCTTTTCCTTTCATTATTCTATATTTGACAGTAACATCTACCGACACCTGATATCCGTCCGAAGATTGTACTTTTACGTCATCACGTCCTTTTGATGAACCGTGATGAGCTTCACGAGTCATCTCAAGAGTCTGAACCGTTGAATCATATAACTGCCACGAATGGAGCGGGCCGATATTTGGATGCCAGCCTGGCTTGTAATCCTCATCAACAACCCCTTTTTTCCCTCCAACAGCATACTCCCTTGTCAATACACCAACCTGTCCCAGTGGTATATTTTTTATGAACATCATAATCGATAATACAAACCCGAGTATTGCGACAATCGCAATAATGGCAAGAATTTTAATCGTTTTCATTTTATTTATCTCTCCTAATTTTTTGAGCTTAGTTGCATAAATTGTGATACTATTAATTTAATATTTTTAACTTAATTGTAATGCAAATAAAAATTAATATAAGTAAAAAGCACTTCTGCTTATTTAGTCTGGTTGAATTCCAGTTTGCTTACATTTGCACTTTTTGAGAATGGTTGACCTATAATGGTCATCCCTTTAAGTTTTTTAGCATACTCCATTTTTACCATATTTCTTCCACCTTCGCCTTCAAGTGCTTTCTTCATCGCTTCAATACCTTTTGCTTCAGCTGTTTTCTTTGCTAAAACTGCTTCTGCGTCCTTTTGCCTCTTGTAGAAATTTGCTTTTGCGTCAATAGTAATCTTATCAAAATATGCGTCTGCCGCTTGTCGTGCCTTCTCGCCAGCAGCCGTTGCATCAATGCGTTT
>JAUUYH010000145.1 GCA_030590505.1 Kiritimatiellota bacterium | reverse complement strand
GAATGCGACTTTGTCGGTGTGCACTGCGTGCTCACAAACTGGTAATATGAAGTTATATCAAGTTCCCTGCAACCCATTTTATGCCTCTTAATTATTTTAAAGATCTGTTTCAGAAGAAAAGATAACGGCTAAAATATGAAAATCAACTATTTATTGCGAATCTAGCAGAGTTGATAAACTGCATATCCCCATGAATTTTTAAGCAACTTTAAGCCATTCCTTTTGAGCTAAAATTTTGTAAGCAATTCTGATGTGTTTTTCTTGAATAATCTCAGCTTTTCTGGGAGACCATTCTCCAATTTTTTTGATAACATTTTCAATATCCTTTGCATTTTCTTTTACAACAATCCAATGTACTGTTGCCAGCAGTTCCATGCCGTAGGGAGATTCAAACCCCTGAATCAGGTCAACCACACGATCAAAATGTTTATTCGTCTTACTGTGTGATGAAAGAAATTCTTCTGCCTCTTCAACTGCTTCAGGTAAATATTCAATTGGTTTTTCCGGATTATCTCCACCATCACCGTATCCAGTTATGAAATGATTGTCAATATGATGCAGCACATTTTTTAGATTAGTTGCATACGGACCGTAAGTTCCTTTTGTAAAATTTAAACGCAATGGCTCCCCTGCTTCCTGCATAAAATACATAAGTTTCTGTAATTCAAGCAGTGTAATTTCCGTATCCATCAATCCTTGCAGATAACGTTTCATCAAACCAAGTAATGATGCTCTTCCTACAGTCATATTCGGTTTTTTTGTTCTATCTACCATTTCTGTAGCTTTCGGTGCACCCAGCGGTTCATAAAGCAATACCTCTACTTCCGGAAATTCACTAAACGCTGATTCGATCATCTCTTTTACTTCGCTCCAGTTCAAACCGCCAAGCCCACACCCCAATGGTGGTATGGCAATAGAAGATATACCGAGTTTTTTAACATCATTCACCAATGCCTTCAGCCCAATTTCAATATCTTCAATTCAGCTCTTTCATTTCAAATTTCGTTTTGTAGGAAAATTAATCACAAACTTCTGAGAAGAGTAAAAATCACCTGACAGTTTGAATACAAACATTTTCCCAGTATACAGTTCCTTGTTGTCACAAACTTTCTTATAGTCTTTATAATTCTGTGGGAATGCCTTTTTGAATTGAGCTGCGATACCTCTTCCCATAATGCCAACACAATTGACGGTATTAACAAGAGCTTCCGCATTGGCTTTCAGTAAATCACCTTGAACTATTTTTATCATAATTTATCTCCATTTTTTATTTATATTAATAGTACCAGTTCTTCTGTACTTTTATAGTAGGCTTATGTGTTAATTTAGCAATTATGTTTTCGACTTGTTCTTTATGTCCTTCATCATACACACCAATGAACTCAAGTCTATCCCAAGGGAATTGTTCATGCACTAAAAACTCTGATTGTTTCGCATCTTTGCAATCACTCCAATATCGTTGTTTCACCGCGTCCCAGTTCACCTTATCCAAATCATTTACATCATTGTAGAAATCACATAAATACGCACCAGCATTACCGCTTGTAAATGCCCATTTCTTATTATTATTTTCCGCCCAGCCTATGGCGTTACTCATTTTTGTTCCCAGATATACAACATCTTCCTGACCGCCTTTATAGCCCAATTCATCTCCTCTTTTGTGAATGTAATACAACATAGGAGAATGAATATGAAAATAAAAAGGCACATAATCGCCAACCTTTGTTCCGGCATGACACATGACTTCCAGTTCATCTAATCTTCTTTGCTTGATATGGGGAAGTCCAATTGTCTGATTACAATGATTTTTATCCAACTGCATTCTATCAGACCATAAAAAACCATCCGTAATTATCAATGGCAGATTGCTGATATGTGTTATATGCAGTATCGGAATCTCTGACGGATTATGCATTTCTTTCCCCATAGTAATTTTTGATATTATATTGCGAACTTAGCAAATACTCTTCAATATGTTCTTCAATTTTTTGTTCTGTGTATGGCATAATTAAATCTGTAGTTTTTTGATATGTGGTTGTAATGCTTTATTAAATCTAATCATTGTTTCAATCATATTCTTATGAATTCCGGACCATTTCTCTTCTTCATCTCTATATCCACCCTCTATAACACTTTTTATTCTGCAAGCTCTTTTTCCTTCTAAACTCTGCCATTCAAGTGCTTTACCAAATGTGTTTTCTATGTTCTCTTTTTCTTTATGCAGTTCTTCAAAAATCATTTTGTTTTCTTCTTCACATTCTCTTCCCCTGTCAATATACAATTCTATTGTAGAGTTATTCTGGGTAACAGAATAATTTAAATTTAACCCTCTTTTTCCTGAACTTGTACCAATCCAATTATGCTCACTTGGTGATATATTCGAATGGAGTTTTGTCATGCTTTTAGATTGTTCAAGTAACTGTGACCAGAAGTCTTTTCTGATAGTGTAGCGTTCTGCCAGTTCTTTTTTCTTTTTGCCTAATTCCCTTGCCTCTTCACTGGGACCAACTATCAATGTGAGCAATGGAGCAGGTGAGGAATCTCCAATACGAATAGCTTCAATTTTAAGAAGATAAAAAGATGCTGAACTTGATTCATTAAGCCATGATATGGCTCTGACGTGTTCGGGTCTTGGGTCAGCAACAATCCATATTGCTGTTTTTGCTTCAAGTGAAGTCAAATATGTTATCACTTTCCCCAGATGGTCATGGTTACTTTTCTCAAGCTGATTTTCAATAATAACAAGACCTCCCATATCATCTTCAGCCACCAAGTCAACGTTAAAGCTACCTGCTGATTTTTCACGTTCAGCATTCGATAGATTTAGGTTGATAATATCTCCGACTACTTCAATATTTTCCAACATCCACGTTGTAAAATCCAATGCTTCGTGTTTCCATACTTCACGTAATGGAACTCTTGTTAATTTGCCTATCATAATAGTTATTCTCCCGTCTATGGAAATACATTAAAAATTTGTTTTAAATCACTTGAAAAACTTGGGGACAATCCGATTATCAACCGAAAAAAACTTGGGGACAATCCGATAAAAAACTTGGGGACAATCCGATTATCAACCGATGATTAATAATACACTTTTAGTTAGTAAAATTCAAGATGATAATGGCATTTTTTATAGAATAAATTGTAAAAAGAGACGATTATTGTATTTTTGGGAGTGACATATTATAAAGATTAACTGTTTTATTGAATAAAAAGGCAATTTTTATTAAATCCAGGCAGGGGGAATTATTAGGAGAAAGATATTCTCCCTGATTATTGTTGTAGGATGTCTGTTTTTTAAGAAGTATTTCTGAGCTGTTTATAGCAGTAAAGACCTACACCAGAGGCTGTTTTTCCGTGACTGAATGTTTTCTTTTTCACCCCTTTTCTGTCACGACCTTAAGAGTTGATAATCTGCGTCTCTCAAAGTGTTTCTTGATTATCGATCATTTTAAAAGCACTCTTCTGCGAAGCAGATGTTTAACATAGCCTAGTCTTGATGCAAAGCATCTAGGCTAGGAAAGTCACCAATCCCACATTTTTCGCTGAAAGCGATATTTAAATTTGAAAGAATTGGAAGAATTTGAATTGATAATCAACCTGCACCTAAAAATACTGTATTAAAAAAATCATTTTGTCGAAAATCATTTTGTCGGAATTCTTAAAGGCAAAAAAAACAGCAAAAATATAGTTTTTACAGCTTGACATTATGAACTTATGTTGGAAATTATTGTGAACATATACTAAAGAGCTCTGTAATGTAAGGAAAAATAATTAATGATTTTGTATCAAGGGAAAAATTGTCCATGCCCTGCTGACTGCATCCGTCATGGAAAATGCAAGGAATGCATTGATTTTCACCATAATCGTGGAGAAGAGACCTATTGTGAGGCATTAAGCAGAAAACTTGAGAAGAAAACATCTACAGGTACAGATGCTGGACGACCTAAATCTGGAAAGAAAATCCGCCTCCTAGACTACACAAAATGTGCTGGTTGAGCTGGTAAACTTAAGCCTGGCAGTTTGTCTGGCATATTAGAAAAGCTTCCGAAATTTGATTCACCAAATATCTTGGTGGGAATGGAATCAATGGATGATGCAGGTGTATATAAGATCAATGATGATATTGCACTTGTTCAAACTGTTGATTTCTTTTCGCCGATAGTAAATTCTCCCTATGATTTCGGACAAATTGTGGCAGCAAACAGTCTATCGGACATTTATGCTATGGGCGGCACTCCCTGTACCGCAATGAATATACTTGCATACCCTCCAGGACTAATTCCACAGGATTGCATAGAAAAACTTCTTTGCGGAGCTTCTGAAAAACTGAAGGAAGCTAAAGTTTCACTTGTCGGTGGTCATACAATGGAACAAGAGGAGCTTATTTACGGAATGAGCATCACTGGCACGATTAATCCACAGAGAATCAAAACAAATAGCTCCGCACGAGCGGATGATGTTATTATTCTGACAAAACCTCTCGGTGCAGGACCATACAGTAATGCTGTAGCAGCAGACGGCTTGACGGATCTGCAGTATATTGATTTTGTTGCGATGATGTCGCGCTTAAATAAATATGCATCTGAAGCAATGAAGGGATTTACAATAAGTGCAATGACCGATGTTACAGGATTCGGACTTCTTGGACACTCTATGACTGTTGCAAAAAATTCAGATGTTCTGCTGGAGTTTAATAGTAATAAAGTGCCATTTCTCAGAGATATTTTTACGATAATGGAACAATACAACTTGCAGGGCGTATGCAAAAACAGTGAGTACTTCAGCCGCTATCTTGAATCTGAGAAGAGTGTTGATCCACGAAAACTGAAACTTATGACAGAAGCACAGACTTCAGGCGGACTTCTGATTTTCATCAACAATAACGAGGCAGAAGATGCTATAGAGGCACTGCACAAATGCGGAGACAAAACAGCACAAATTATAGGCAAGGTTAAAGCTGTCGAAAATGACAATATTTCACTGAGAGTTATATAACTTTTCGACTTCTTCCATTTTTGCCTCTTGACCTGAAGTCGCTTGCGTTGTCCCCAGCGCAAATAGCAAAGCCAAAACAAATGTAAAAAAAATAAGCAAAAGACGCCATTTTGATTTCCTTAAAGCCCCATTAGAACTGCCCCCGATCTTCATACGTTTTCTTATATCTTGAAATGGAGAAGTTCAATAAAACAGAGAAAGAACTTAAGGCTGTCTGCTTTCATGCCCTATTTGTATTTTCCAAATTTAAATCTGTCAACTGTTGGCTCTGTGCGATCCTCAAGCATGATTTTTTCGATCTTTTTCGCTATCTCAGGGTATTTCGCAACAACATTATTTTTCTCGCCAATATCAGCCTCCAAATCATACAACTCTAATTTTGCATTTGGATTATGGTATAAGTTCTTTTTAATCCCTTTCCATTTACCCATCCTTACGGCTAACTGGCCTCCGTATCCGGCGAAATCCCAGAAAAGGTACTCATGCCGCTTCTGTCCATCCTGTCCCAATATTTCAGGAAGAATACTTAGGCTGTCTGTTCCTTTAGGAGTTGTTGCTCCGCTAATATCTGAAAGAGTAGCTAATAGATCATACTGTGTCGCTTCAAAATCAGTGACTCTACCCGCTTTAACTTTCCCAGGCCACCAGACAATCATTGGCACTCTGATTCCTCCTTCATGTAGAGATCCCTTCAAGCCTCTAAGCGGACCAACACTTTCGAAAAACTCATAATCCACTTGTGATTTCAAGAAAGTCGTACCGTTGTCAGAAGTAAATATAACCACAGTGTTATCGGCAATCCCCTGCTTTTCAAGTTCAGCAAACATGCGACCGATTTGCTTATCCATAAATGAGATCATAGCTGCATAACAAGCTCTCGGTGTTGGATGAGGAAGGTATCCCCTTCCTTTTTTATGTGGTTCCTCTTTCCATTTACCTTTGTAAACAGCAATATCTTCATCGGGAGCCTGCAATGGTAGATGAGGAAGCACTGTTGGATAATATAAAAAGAAGCGTTTGGATCTATTATCTTTAATAAACTTCAACATATTATCGGCAACAATCTGTGGTCCATATATTTCGCCTGTTAGTCCACGGGTATTCCCCTCTAAAATATCAATTTCATCATTATCCTCTAAGTAATGAGGGTAGAGGTTGTGTGCATTTCGTTGACAATTATAGCCATAGTAAGTATCAAATCCCTGATTCAACGGGTCACCTGTTGTTCCCTGTCCACCTAATCCCCATTTGCCGAAACAACCCGTAGCATATCCCTGCTCTTTTAGTAATTCTGCAATGGTTATTTCACTATCTGGAATTGGAAATTGTCCTCCATAAATATGTTTACCATCAACTTTTTTGTGTGACCTAACTTCATAATTATCTCTCACATAAGCATGTCCGCCGTGCTTTCCTGTCATTAAATTACAACGCGAGGGAGCACATACTGCGGCACCAGCATAGAATTGAGTAAAACGTAAACCTTCGGCAGCCATTTTATCTAAATGTGGAGTCTTTATCTTTTTCTGACCATATGCACCCAGCTCCTGCCAACCCAAATCGTCAACATTAATTAGAATAATATTGGGTTT
>JAUUYH010000198.1 GCA_030590505.1 Kiritimatiellota bacterium | reverse complement strand
GTTTCCTTAGGAGTGAGATTTTTGTTTAAACCACCACAGCCAACTAAAAGAACTAGACCCAGAAATAAAATTACAGACTTACTTAAATTAATCATTTTATTTTCCCTTATTACTATTATTTTAAATTTAGATCATATTTATATGACCACTAAACAGAAATATAATATTTAAAAAGAATCTATCAAGCAGGAAAAATAAAATACCTATAGTTATTTTGATTTTTCTCCATGATGTATTGTAATATATAATATCGTAACACAACTACGGAAGAGACAGATTATCAACTCTGCGAGATTCGCAGATTTTACTCTTTTCAGTTTCTGGTTTTAGTTCTTCTTAATGAATCCTTTCAGGGGCTGGTTGACTATCAACCATTGAAAAAGCACTCTCTAAGGTGCTATTATTTTTTACAAATAATTACTGGAGTCGGTTTAATCTTTCCTGGAAAAGGTTTTTAAACTCTGTTTTCGTGTTATGTGATAAAAAAGATTGTGAAATAGCTATTTGCACTTTATCTTGACAATTTGTTGAGATTCTCTTGAATGTATTGTCAATTTGCTTGGATGTTAACTTAATGCTGTGGGCAAAGCTCTCAAAGTCATTGCGTGTTAACCTATTTTTTCGCCCATTTAAGGGTAGAGCCATCTCTTCATTATCGGTTGGTAAAATAAGTTTCACTGGTACTAAATCGTATGCAGGAGCCAGATTATAATTACCTTTATTATCTCGTAACATTGAGAAGTTTTTTAGATGCATATCAGAATTTCCAGTTAAAAAACTGAAAAGTATAATTTCAAAAAATCGTATTGCATTCAAGCCGGGAGTAGATGAAAATTGCCTGAGTGCTTTTCCTATTTGTTCCATTGAACCACGATATTTTTGCTCAGTTAATTTATCAGTTAATTGACAAAAATCTTCCATGTGAAGCATACCGTCAGGAGTACGATCCATACGACTTGTAATAAATGCCAGCTCTCCTGATTTCAGGGGAATCAGGCCGAAATCTGCAGTTTGAATACCGATCAGTCGCGCAAAAAGCATACAGAAATGTTCTGCCTCTGGTAAAAATGGATATGCCTCTGTTGGTGGTTTGAGTATATAACCCCCTTCAAGTCCTACGATTGTAATACGATCTGGTTGATTTTTATGACCTTTTTCAAGATGTACCGAGAGCTTTGGTTGTACTCCCGGAACTGATATCTTTTGGTTGATAATTTGTGATGCTAATTTGTTAAGTTCGTTCCATGTATAATCTATAATCGGGACCGTAGTGGAATTAAACAAAGTTTTTAAGCATCGTTTATGATAATTGTCTCTTGATCCCTCTAACTTTTTTCCGCAAATATAACAACGATTCATGATTTTTCCTCATCCGAAATGTTATAGATTGACGCGGCTCCAATACAATCTTTGCAACAGGCAAGAAGAAGGCCCATACGGTCGCGAGAATCAAGTTTCCAATTTTCTGCAGCAATTTCCAGAAGCCAACCTTCAGGGATCAAACCATCAAAAAACGGAAATAAAAAACGATCTTTATATGCATCATCTGTTAAGGGGAGTAATTGACTGATGGGAATAGCGTCCTCCCATTGTAAATAGTCATTGTCATATTGGAAGGTATAACCATGTTCATTTTCAGTTAATAAACCAGCTTTTTTATTAAAAAGATATACTTCTGCTTTACGGATCATTTTTTATTCGCTTTTGGGTAATGGACGTGGTTCTAATTGATGACCAAACAACTCCAATACAATATTGACTTTGTCCATACGTAATGTTAATTTCTCTGCTTCTAGTTCTCTGATAAATCTTAAACCTACACCAGCACGATCAGCTAAATCACGCTGTGTCAGCTTATAATCCTTGCGTTGCTGTTTAATAAATTTAGATAATTTCATAATTATACCCTTTCGGGGTTATTTTCTTATTAATGTTTTGAAATATACCCGTTCAGGTATAAAATCGCCTTATGCACATGCTATTATACCCGATGGGGTGTATTTGTCAAGGCTTAATTTGAATTTATTACAATTACACCATGTTTTATTCACTGATATCCCATAGAAAAATCTCTACAAGGTAATTCAGACCGATGGCGAGAACACCATTCTACATTTACTCGAACCCTGGATTATATCTCCATCTTTGAGGATTACAGCATCACTTTATTTCTCTACAGCATTTACTTTATATACATCACAATAGAAATTAGGGAGATTAAATTTTTTAGGGACAGGTTGATTGTCGATCATTTTAAAAGCACCACCTAAAGGGAGGCGATAATCATTAAGGAGGAGTAGCATGCGTTGTCCCCAACGCATAAGCAAGGCAAACAACAAGCAAAAACAAGGCAATAAATAGAGCCTTACAGGCCTTTTAATGTACATATTCTATACAATTTTAAAAGAATAGAGATGAAAAAAGAAGAAAACGGTGCTACTATAAACTACTACCTCATTATTTATGGGGTATGACTTGGGGTGTTGAATCTGTGGTATTTCTTTAGATTTTCTTCCCTAAAATTAGTGGTGAGCAGTAAAAAAAGAGAGAAAAAGAGGTTTCATTATGACGATTGTAAATGTAACAACAAGATCTCACTCCGAGATGGTGGATATAACAAGAGAGGTCTCAGCTCTGATTCCAAAAGGGATGCAGGATGGACTTTGTTGTATTTACTCTATGCATACGACTGCTGGCATTACTATAAATGAAAATGCCGATCCAGATGTATGCTCTGATATTGTAAAGTTTATGGAGAAAAGTGTTCCATGGGATGAGGCTATGTTTCGGCATTATGAAGGGAACAGTGCCGCTCATATTAAGTCATCCCTGATGGGTTTTTCGCAGATGATCCCTGTCAGTAACGGAAAACTTGTCCTTGGTACATGGCAGGGAATTTATTTCTGCGAATACGACGGCCCGCGCAGCAGAAAGGTTCATATTACATTTCTTGAAGAGTAACTCTTGTGTTAAGTTCGCACATTTTATGTACTTCTTCTCTTAATCTTTGTCTTAATCTAAACTCTTCTCTTAATCTTCAATTCAACATCAAAAATCTGCGTATTGATAATAATCCGTCACTACGTTCGGGGACGCAATTATTCGTGTTCTCTTCTTGATCTCTTTTTTTTAGTGTTACCCACTAATTTAGGTGAAGACCCATGTTTTTATATGGTACGCCCCAAAGGGACGGGGAATGAAAACCACTTTGGTGGGATAAAAAAGTACGCACTAATTCTGCATCAATGCTTTCTTTGCTGTCTCTATAAATTGTTCTATATCGGCTTCCGAATGAGCGGATGAAATAAAGTTAAGTTCAAACTGTGATGGTGAAAGGTAGATACCGTTTTTGCTCATAAATCTATGATAATTTGCGAACTTCGCAGTATCGCACTCCTTAACTTCATTCAAATTAGATGGAGCATCTTGCCTAAAAAATAGAGTAAAAACTCCGCCTTTTGCAACGCATTTCAGATCGAGACCCTTATTTTTGGCAAAATCATCTATAGTCTCTTTGATCTGTTTTCCTGATTTCTCTAGATCCTTATATGGATTCTCTTCGATAAGTGTTCTTATTGTTGCAATTCCGGCAGCAAGAGCAACAGGATTACCACTAAGTGTCCCTGCTTGATAAACAGGGCCCAATGGTGCGAGTTTTTTCATTATATCAGCTTTGCCACCGAATGCACCGATTGGCATACCACCACCTGCAATTTTACCAAGGCATGTTAGGTCGGGATCAATTTTTACCATATTCCCATAGGTAGTCGGGGCGAATCGGAATCCTGTAATTACCTCATCAAAAATTAGGAGACTTCTATTTTTCGAAGTTAGGGTTCTTATTGTCTCAAGAAATCCTTTATCAGGGAGCACTAGTCCCATATTTCCAGCAACAGGCTCCACAATAACGGCCGCGATATCATCGCCGTATTTCGCAAATATTTTTTCAAGGGCTCTTGGATTATTATACGGTGCAATAATAACTTCATTAACTGCATTTGGGCTAATTCCTGCGGAGTTGGAGATTGGCGAAGTTAGCAGTCCGCTTCCAGCAGAAAGCAACATGTAATCAACATGACCATGGTAACAGCCATCGAATTTTACAATTTTTGAACGTTTTGTATAACCTCTAGCTAGGCGCAGTGCGGACATCACCGCCTCTGTTCCAGAGTTTACCATTCTTACCATCTCAAGGGATGGAATTGCAGAGGTCAGAAGTTCTGCCATCTCGACCTCTTTTTCACTGCATGTTCCAAAAGATAGTCCATCAAGTGCTGTACGTCTTACCGCATCAATAACAGCAGGATGTGCGTGTCCCAGAATCAAGGGCCCCCAAGATGCACAGAAATCAATATATTTATTCTTGTCAACATCAAAAAGGCAACTGCCTTCACCTTTTTCCATATAGATAGGGG
>JAUUYH010000139.1 GCA_030590505.1 Kiritimatiellota bacterium | reverse complement strand
TTGTCCTCTTTCAGCAATTTGCCGTATCCCGACATATTGGACTGTCCCATCAGAATAAACACATGAAAGTTCTCTTTTGAGGAAGGGATTTTCCAATCATCTTCATTCCCTTCCGGCTCAGCAACGACAGTTAACAAGGCGCATGGTATCATCGCGCATACAGTTCTAAACAGCTTCATATTATCTCCCTTGTTTTCTTCAGCCAACGTACCAACTCTGGGACCGCTATAAGCGGTCCCTAGAAGTGCTTTTGTTAGATTTTCTTGTATGGAATTTTAATTTTTTTGACAATATTTGAAAGAAATTCCATATTCGTTTTTGAATATGCTATGATCGATATGGATAAAATAAATGTAGTATCATCTCCTAAAAGATAAGTTCGTTCATAACGTTTGACACTATTTTCTTGAGTAATTGAGTCTACAACTCCAGTTTTAATATTATTGATTGTATTAAATGTGCATATTAAGTTTTTATTTTTCTCTTGCATTACTTCCATGATTTCTTTTATACCACGTTTATACATTTCATTTTTGCTGTATTTAGACTTGGATAAAAACATAAACTTATCTCTCAAAACTACATATATTTCTCCTTCAGGTCCCTTATATATTTTCCCAACTTGAGGAAAACCAGCATTCCCAGGTTGAGCCGAGCTAGAGTAGCTTTTAGGAAGATTTAATATAATATTGTCAAAATTAATTATTTTGGGTAAATAGGAAGAATTAACTTTTTTATAAATAACTTTTTTAAATAACCGCTGGTCGTTTCTATTTGAAATAAGATCTTCACCTTTAAGAATGTAATCTAGATTGTGTTTTCCTATTTTAAAACGGTAGCCATTTTTAGTTAATGCCCATTTAAAGCGTAAAATAGAACTTTGAATGTCACGTGTTGGTGTCGATTTATCTGAAACAAGGAAAATAGAACCTGTTTGATCACTGCGCAACACAAAACCTTGCGACATAATCTTTTTACTATGCTTGGACTCGAGGTCTTTTTCTGATACTTTTTCATTTAATGATATGGTCTTTTCTTTATTTATGACCCAGGTTGAAACTATTTCAGCATCAACAGACATAGGGTAATAACAAAAAATTAAGCTCAAATATAAAAATTTCATAATATCCTTATTAAAATCTAATCGTTAAAACTCAGCTACGGTACTCCGTTAGCTGCAGTGATTTTGATATACGCATAATCTCTATTTTATTGAGAGATTTTGCGTATCTCGCATTTTTTGTTTCCTACCTGATTTAAAGTAACCGCAACCTGCGAACTACGCAAATGCTTTACGGCTTTTTTCTATCTTTTTTTCTCGTATAACAATTTATTCTATGGATTTAAATTTAGTATACGATAAGGGATTTTATTTATATCCCTTTGTTAATAAATACTTTTAATACTTCATTTACAAGTTATAATTGCTTATTTTAATGAAAATAAGTATCTTTAGGGACAGGTTGATTATCGACCATTGAAAAAGCACACCCTAAAGGGAGGCGATAATCATTAAGGAAGAGTAGCATGTCTTGTCCCCAACGCATTAAACAAGGTAAATAACACGCAAAAAAAAGCAATAAATAGAGCCTTATGGCTGTTCTTTTGCTTTTTTTTACTTCTGTTTCAGCTTTGCTATTTGCGTTGGGGACAACGCAAGCTACTGGAAACATCTGCTTCGCAGAAGGTAACGGATTATTATCATCATACAATTCGATCAACAATCTTCCTTGAACCATTTAGGGATATTGTGATTTTGCAGTTTGTGTATGATTTTTTTGCGAAGTTCGCAGATTTTTTTTCGCGAAGTTCGCAGAGTCGAATCGCGGTATGCAACTCCGGCTGTTGACTTAAGGATAATATTCATCTCTTTTTTTTGCAGTTGTTTTGCGATTTTAGCAGAATCGAACGAGGCAATTGTTCCACCTTTTTTTCGGCCAAATGCAGGAGTTTCACCGAGAATAAGTCCACATCTCAGCATAGCCCCCCGCACAGAAAAGGCATTGGAGTATGTTGCTATAACCCCATGATCTGCGAGTTTCGCAGATATTGCTTTTATAAAGTCATAGCTCCAGAGTTCCGGATTGACATCGTGCGAAAATGGATCTAAAAAGACGATATCAACGGTATCTTGAAGTGCCAAAACAGTTTGTCGTGCATCCCCCAAAAGAACTTCGATAGATGAATATTTATTCATCCATTTTTCTCCATTGCCAATTGTCTGAAGAATTTCTGCACGAACATCGTCATTTGCTAAAAGAGCTAGAGAAGATGCAGCCTTGACAGTTCTCAGATCCATTTCTAGAGATGTTATTTTCACACTTCCGTTAGCTATTTCTTCTGCGAGATTCGCAACAGCAATTGCATTGTATCCGAGTCCAAAACCGATATCAAGAAGATGCAAATCTCTTCCATCTTCGAGTAATCTGCGAAGTTCGCAGGGCTCGATAAACTTTTTTTCAGCCTCAGAACTTGCACCTGCAAGAGAGTGAAAATGCTGTCTGTATTCTGGTTGATAGAGGGTTAATGAGCCGTCTGCTGTTTTTACTGTCGGCATAGATTCTGCGAAATTCGCAGAGTCTCCGGGGTTTTCAAGACGTTTATGGATATACTCCAAAAACTGTCCCTTTTTCATCCACCACTTTGGGGCAATTATCTCTTCGGGCGGTGCATCTGCAGTGATGCGCATAAGCGGCCAGTTGTCTGGAATGTATTTTAGAAATTCAATCAGTGCATCGGCATACTCATACTCATTCATCGGAGATATTTTTGGGTGCTTTTTGGTGATGGATTTTGATTGGATCTGATTAGCGTACTCTTTTGCGAGCGGAGTTCTCTTTAACACCAGCAAATTATGAATTTTTATTGCTAAAAACGGAAGTTTTGCAAGCTCTTTTGCGGTATTGCGAAATTCGCAAATCCCCTCCCCTGGTAGGCCCAAGATTACATGGGCTGCTGTTTTTATATTACGTTCTGCGAGTTTAGCAACGGCAGTTTTCACAGAGTTAAAGTCGTGTTGGCGATTGATAACCTGCAGGGTAGTGTCATTTGCTGATTGAACCCCGAGTTCCACCCATAGGTCATATTTTTCATTAAGTTCAGAGAGGTAGTCAAGCACATCATCAGGCAGGCAGTCGGGACGTGTAGAGATGATAACTATTGCGAATTCAGCATATTCTAGCACCTCTGAGTACTGTTTTTTTAACTCTTCAACCGGTGCGTTGGTGTTGGTGAAAGATTGAAAATATGCGATAAGTCCACAATCTCTGCCGTAACGTCGATGCACATAGGCGATACCGTCTTCAACTTGTGTCTTCAAGTCAAGGTTATGCCTAAGGTGTCGTGCCCTAGCCCCGTCTTCTGGGCAAAAAGTACACCCTTTTCCGCCACCAGCAATTCGGTGCGGGCAGGAGAAAGGCAGGTCAATGGGCACCCGATAAAGTGGCCTCCCGTACTTTTCTACAATATATTCTTTAAAAAATATTTTCATAAATAACTGTTCCAATTTTGTTCAACTATTCTCTATCGCAAATTTCCTAGCCGCTCTTAGGGTCGGCGTTCCCAGATGAAGCAGCACCTTTACACTCTTTTTCCCAGCCTTCAAAGTTCCAGATTAGGGGGAAGTTGCGGCACTGGATCGGCTTCACCTCATTAATTTCACAACTATTTAGATCACAACTACCCGTATCACATATATTTACATCACTATCCTGTGGTAAATGATTGTAGAATATACAGGAGCCGTCAGATTTTTCGATAAGGGAAAGACCTTGCCTGTCAGATGTCAAACGTGTATATTTTTCAATAAATTCTGTAACGTTCATACTGAGGAACGATGCAATCAGCTCTGTCTCTGCTGGGTTGATTCTAACATAACCAGACCAGCGGCAACATGTTCCGCATCGCACGCATTTAAAAGTTGTATCCATATTATCTTTTTTTCTTCAAATTGTTATAAAAATCACTTCTGATGATGCAATTTATCTCATTAGTGTTAAAATAATAGTATGAATATTAATAAAATAGTTGGAAAGAGTATTGCACCAGCAAAAATCAATCTATTTCTGGGCATAACGGGGATGCGTGTAGATGGCTATCATACAATTGAAACGCTGTTTCTGCCACTCTCCGAACCTGCCGACACGATTACCATATCAGTAACTTCAGAACCAGGCATTTGCATTACGTCTAATTCAAGCGAGATTCCGCTTGATGAATCAAATATATGCTTCAAGGCGGCGGAACGTTTTGCGAAACTAGCAGATATTAAACCAAACTGGAGCATCGATATTCAAAAAAATATTCCAGTTGCTGCAGGACTTGGCGGGGGGAGCAGTGATGCTGCAGCAGTGCTGAATATCCTCTATAATAGCCTAAAACGGGTTAACCTAAAACGGGTTAACCTAAAACCGGTTGACCTAAAACCGGTTGATAGGTGCAAACTGCAAGAGCTGGCTCTCCAACTCGGGGCGGATGTTCCGTTTTTCATGAACCCGTCACCGTCAATGGCAACAGGGATCGGAGAGGAGTTGCAATTAATCCCAATGAATCTTAAACTTAATATGTTACTGATAAACCCCCGTTTTCCAGTTAGTGCCAAATGGGCATATCAACGATATTCAGAGATAAAAAAAGGGGCGGAGCTGGTTAACAATGTGGGTGGCGAGCTAAAAACTATTCTGAACACTTTACAGTACGGAAGCATATCAGAGCTCCCGCCATCGATTGTAAATGACCTTGCTCTTGGTGTCTATGAAAAATTCCCAATAATGCAACTATTGACCGATCAGATTAAGGAATCTGGAGCAATATGCATAGGAATGAGCGGAAGTGGGCCGACAATCTTTGCAATCTGCGAAGATCGCAGATCAGTTGCGAAACTCGCAGATAATCTCAAAAATGAATGGGGTGATGCTCTGATTCTCATCCCCGGAACAGCTAATGCAGTGGGGTCATAATGAAGAGTCTGCAACTTACCAAAAAAGAGAAACTACACTTTGCAGAAATCATTAAATCGCCACCGCAGGAAGGTGAATTAAGATTAAAGGTAAAATTTTGCGGAATATGCCGAACAGATGCCAAGATGTATTTTGAAGGACAACGTGATCTGCGAATGCCGCGTATTTTAGGGCACGAATTCTGCGGGACCGACTCCGAAGGTCGTACATTTGCTGTATGGCCCGCAAAAAGTTGTGGAACTTGTAAATACTGCCGATCTGGATCCGAAAATTTGTGCCCGACAATTGAGATAATCGGATTTCACAGAGACGGAGCAATGGCGGAATATATAAATGTTCCTAAAGCATCACTTATTGAACTGCCAAAAAATCTACCGGCCCATTTTGCGATATTCGCAGAACCTATGGCTTGTGGTATAAATGCACTGCAACAGATGACTAAGAATAGCTGCGAACTTCGCAACAATGACAATCATAATCTTTTGATAATCGGGGGTGGCACTTGCGGACTACTTCTGGCTATTGTTGCAAAAGCATACGGTCTGCAAGTGAGTCTATTTGAGAGCAGTCATAAAAAAACAGTTAAATCAAAAGCGTTTATAGAGTCAAGCGAAATAGAGATTCTTAAAAATATACCAGATGATAGATCTTTTGACTATTGTATAAATGCAACAGCCTCGTCTGAATCATTTTCCATAGGGATAAAATCACTCAAAACATCAGGAACATTTTCTCTATTCAGCGGATTCTCCAAAAAAGATACGATTCCCGCAAATATTATCAATGAAATTCACTATAGACAACTGAACCTGACAGGTGCATACGGGTGCACAAAACAACAGATGGCTGAAGCATTAAATATTATCAATAACAATAAAATTGCTGTAAAATCCCTAATTGAGGACTTTATAGTATTGGAGAAAGTAGAAAAAGCAATGCCTGCGATTTTCGCAGGGGAAGTATTTAGATTTATTATAACAGCTAGATTACAGTAACCGTTAAGATTTCATCCGTGCAAAGTGTAAATAATAACGAAGAAGGAGATAGATGAGTAATGAAAGTGAGCTAAGAGAGTTTGGACATCTTATATGTGCGATATCAGCAGGAAAAGAGATGACTAGAGAGGAGTCGTGCAAGGCATACAGACAGGTAATTCTGAATCTTCAGCCCGAACTGCAACAGGGGGCATTTTTGACAGCTCATCTCTGCCGCAAACCTACAACTGTGGAGCTATCCGGTGCATGGGATGCTCTTGACAAATATGATACAGCAAAAATCAACGTTAATGTTGAGGGTGCAGTATGCGATATAGTCGGCACTGGTTCTGATGCTCTAAAAACAGTAAATTGCTCCACGCCAGCTGCGATAATCGCAGCATCATGCGGACTAACTATTGCCAAAAAAGGGGCAAAACTGGTAACAGGCGTCTCAGGTGCATCTGATATCTTTGAACTTCTCGGGCTGGATCTTGATCTACCACTTGAGAAGGCGGAAAAAGCTCTTCAGGAGACGGGATTATGTTACCTGCCCGGGGAAGCATTTCTGAAATCTGGTTGGGCAAGACTAATCAAGTCGATGCGCTTTACTTCAGCATTTAATATTATTGGCCCCCTTACTATGCCGTGTCAAAAGACAGACCGTATCGTTATCGGAGCCTATTCTCCAGAGATATGCGATCAACTTATTGATGTGCTAAAAGAGATAGGTATGAAAGGAGCTCTAGCTCCATACGGAACCGTTGAGGGAGTCGATAAAACGCAAGGAATTGATGAATTTTCCCTTGCAGGTCCAACTCGTGTGGTTCAACTTAAGAGTGGCAAGATTGAGCGATACGAAGTTACACCGACAGATTTCGGACTTAAACAGCAAGAATTGGCGACATTCGCAAGCAAAAATAGTGCAAAAGGAAATTGTGATGCAATCTTAGATGTACTTAAAGGAGATTACGATTCGCCATTGGCTGATTTCTTTATAATAAACGCAGCTGCTGCACTCTATATTTCAGATTTTGCACCAGACTATAAAAAGGCTGCAACAAT
>JAUUYH010000007.1 GCA_030590505.1 Kiritimatiellota bacterium | reverse complement strand
TATCTTTTGAGCAAATATCCGCTAGGAGTCTTCACTAAACTCAAAATATAATTAATACGAACGAGGGGTTAGAGTAATATCAGGAATGTCTAACGTACTTCAGAAGCCTTTCAGGCATGATTATTATCATCCCTAACGTACTTGGGCTTCGCACATTTTATGTACTTCTTCTCCTAATTCGTGTAATTCGTGGTTAAAACTCTTTGTCTTAATCTAAACTCCTCTTTCTTAATCCTTCTCTTCTCTTCAAGTACGTTAGGCATTCCTGCCTGACATAGCGTAA
Organism: Kiritimatiellota bacterium; assembly: GCA_030590505.1. Taxonomy (GTDB): domain Bacteria; phylum Verrucomicrobiota; class Lentisphaeria; order Victivallales; family JAADHT01; genus JAUUYH01. The sequence continues at coordinate 31,323 of JAUUYH010000007.1, read as the reverse complement.
AAAAAACAAGCATAAAAACATGCCCTTCTAGAGCCTGTAAGACTTATCAAAGGACTTTTTTTATTCCTAATCTCTTGCCCCATGTCAGACAGGTGAATACCCAACTTAATTAGCTAGCAAAGGAAAGATAAGATCTCTACCGCGTGCGGTATAGCAGAGCCATTCGCTACTCTGAGGGCGGAATTATAATTTCTCATGAAAATATTCTCAATCTATTGCTTGCAGTTTTAGGGTCTGATTGTATCTTACTTAGCACTAAAAAAAATGCGAAGTTCGCAAAATTTTAAATAATAGCTAGATTGTAAGATTTAGGTAATAATATAAGAATAAAAAATAATGGCAGAGACTAAATTAACACCTATGATGAAGCAGTACCGACAGGTGAAGTCGGAAGTACCTGATGATGCTATACTCCTGTTTAGGCTTGGTGATTTTTATGAGATCTTTTTTGATGATGCCGCTCGTGCGGCTCCGATTATGGGGGTAACGCTTACAAGTCGTGGCGGTGTGCCGATGTGCGGTGTTCCGTATCATGCACTTGAAACTTATCTCCCAAAGCTACTTAAGGCAGGCGTTAAGGTTGCCATTGCAGAACAGGTTGAGGATCCTAAACTTGCTAAAGGAATTGTGAAACGTGCAATCTCACGTGTTATTACTCCCGGAACTGTTGTTGATCCTTCCGTGCTTTCTCCAGGACAGAATAATTATCTTGCAGCTCTTTTTATAGGCAAAAATAATTTTGGATTGGCTGTGCTTGATATCAGTACTGGTGATTTTCGTGTTACCGAACTAGATTCAGAAGACGAACTTGAGACAGAACTTGAACGTGTAGAGGCTCCAGAATGTGTTATTCCTGAATCGTTATACCAAGAGTGGGAAAAAGGTGATTCATTTCCTGATCTTCGTGGTCATATCTGTTGGACTGCTCTTGATGACTGGATTTACTCGAAGGATAGTGCTGAAGAGTTGCTTAAACGTCACTTTGAAGTCTTGTCTCTTGATGGATTTGGGTGTCGAGAAATGAATAGTGGAATCTCCGCTGCTGGTGCAGTACTTTACTATGCATCGGAAAATCTTAGACAGGACGCATCGCATGTCGGTACTCTTAAAACCTACCGAACTGGTGAATTTATGATTCTTGATGCAATTTCAAGGCGCAATCTTGAACTTGTAGATCCTATGCCGGGCGGAGGAAAAGAGTCAACTCTGCTACATGTTCTTGATCATACTGCAACTCCGATGGGAAGCAGAATGCTTCGTGAGTGGTTGCTACGCCCACTGTTCAACAGAGATGCGATAATCGCAAGACTCGATGCAGTCTCGGTATTTAAAGAGGATCCCATGACCCTTGCTGAGGTTCGCGAACTTATTGCTCCAGTTAGGGATATCGAACGAATTACTGCACGACTGAATATAGGTAGTGCCAATGCTCGAGATATGTTGGCTCTAGCGGATAGTCTTTCGATTGTTCCTGATCTTAAAAATATGCTTGGTTACTATGATATGCCGCTACTCTGCGAACTTCGCAATCGTTTAGGGGATTCAAAGCAACTTGTCAATGATATTTGTGCGACAATCGCAGAGGATCCGCCACTTACTCTTACTGATGGTAACATTATACGAGAGGGATTGCATACTGAACTTGATGATTTTCGAAAGGCTGCCACAGAGGGCAAAAGCTGGATTGCTTCTCTGCAGGCGCAGGAACAGAAGAAAACAGGAATTAAGGCACTGAAAATACGCTACAATAGGGTTTTTGGCTACTATATCGAGGTAAGTAATGCAAATAAGCATCTTGTACCTGAAGAGTATATTCGTAAACAGACCCTCACAAACGGGGAGCGCTATATCACTCCTGAACTGAAAGAGGTTGAACATAAAATCCTCGGCGCCGAGGATAAATCAAAAGCACTTGAATATACCTTATTTCAGAAATTGCGCCTAAAGGCACTTGAGTTTACATCAGAAATTCAGGAGACTGCTAATGCGATGGCTGCGGTGGATGTAATCCTGAGTTTTGCGGAAGTCGCAAGACACTACAACTACTGCCGTCCTAAAATTACCGAAGATGCACAGTTTATTGTCAAGGCTGGAAGGCATCCAGTTCTTGATGCAACATTTACAGATGAACGATTTGTTCCTAATGATATAAACTTTGACGGTAAAACAGAGTACATGAAGATGATTACAGGACCGAACATGGCGGGTAAATCAACATATATCAGACAGGTTGCTCTGCTTGCGCTTCTCGCACAAACTGGTTCATATATTCCGGCCGAGAGTGCAGAAATAGGTCTTGTTGACCGTATTTTTACGCGTGTAGGTGCTGCTGATGATATTTCCCGTGGACAGAGTACATTTATGGTTGAGATGCTGGAGACTGCAAATATTCTAAACCATGCGACAAATAAAAGCTTGGTAATTCTCGATGAAATAGGGCGCGGCACAAGTACATTTGACGGCATAAGCATCGCCTGGGCGGTCGCAGAATATCTCCTGGATAATTCGTCATGCAGGGCAAGAACACTATTTGCTACACATTACCATGAACTGACAGAACTTGCACTTACCCACACTGGTGTCAGAAACTACAATATCGCAGTCAAGGAGTATGGCGAAAAGATTATTTTTCTACGACAGATTGTAAGAGGTGTTGCAGATAAGAGTTACGGAATACATGTTGCGAAATTAGCAGGTCTGCCAGATCAGGTGATAAACCGTGCAAATGAGATCCTTGAAAACCTTGAAGAGAATGCTATTGCCGAGGCAGGCCAACCAGCCCTAGCTGTACACAATAAATCAGTACTAGAGCAGCCCAAACAACCCTGTCAGCCTAAACAAAAAAACTCAACTGAACTAAAAGATGAGAGTCCCAAAGCTCCTAAACAAGTTAACAAAAAAACTTCAACTGATAAAAAGAATGAGAAGAAGCAAAAAGATAAGATTGTTGAGCAGAAAAAGAAAACAAAAACTCCAGAAAAATCCCAACCAACAGAACCAAACCCTAAAATAGAAACAGTTACACAACCGATAGAGCTAAAAACACAAATTCAACCATCACTATTCGACGGTTTTTAACCCAAGTAACTCCCCCCACTCAATCCTTGTATTTTCTTCAAGTACGTTAGGCATGATAGTAATCCGTCACTTCGTTCGGGGACCTGCCTGACATAGCGTAAAAAAACAAGCATAAAAACATGCCCTTCCAGAGCCTGTAAGTCTTGTCCAAGGACTTTTCTGATTCCTCATCCTTGCCTGTACATCCTTCCAATCTTTGTCTTAATCTTGAGGAACAGGTCAATAGTCGCCTCCCTGTGAAAGGTGTTTTTTCATAGTTGATAATCAACCTGTCCCTTTTTTCTATTACAAATAGAAAAATCTTAAGTAGCTTGCGTTGTCCCAACGCAAATAGCAAAAGCTGAAAGATATCTAAAAGAATAAGCAAAAGAATCGTCTGTAAGGCTTTATTTATTGCCTTTTGTTTGCTTGCTTAATGTGTTGGGGACAACGCATGCTACTTTTAATACATTCCCCGTCCGTTAAGCATTCCTATGCGAATAAGGCTGACATTCGCTTAAAAATTCAACTCGAAACACAAACTAATCATGAACCTCTAACCCTGTAAAAAAATCAAATAAAAATCTTAAGCTATTCAATATGCCAGGGCGAAGCTTGCCCAGATTCATGACTAGTGAACAAAGGAGATTTGCAGAAGTATTCATTTTGAATTGCTGTTAACAAATATAAGAAGAGGGGAAACTGCGCATTTCGCATTGATCTTAGGATTTTATGTTGTATTATAGAAGATGAAAAAAAATAAAAGACCTATTAGTCAATCTTTAAAGACAATAATAGTAATAGCAGTTGTCATATATGCTTTACTTATCACTCTTTTATTTTATTTTTCGTATCAAGATACCATTAAAGTCGAGCACTTTGTTATTCCACCAAATACTTCCGTTCATCTTGTATGGAAAAACTGCCTGAATGGGAAGCAGGAAGTTTCTAGAATTCCTGCAAGAACCGGGGACAAAGTTTTTATTTCAATAGATGAAAAAGAGAGAGTTCACACTTTGGATAAATATCCCTTAAAGAGACCAGTAACAAGTGAACAGATCAAATTGAAGAATCCTCCAAAAACTCCTTCTCGAGATATATTAGTTTTAGAAAAAAGTAAATATAAATTTGACCCAAGCCGTTTCTCTTTCATTTTTATATCTCCATTAACCCCAAAACTTATAGAATTAAGGAAGCAGGAAAAGCTAGAGGAGATAATTGATGGGGCCTCGAGTGAATTAGAAAAATTTATCCTAATCATGAAATGGACGCGTAAAATTGTCCCTCGCGGAACTCCCTTACCTTATCCACCATGGGATGCTTTAGAAATATTGAAGAGATGTAGGGATGAAAAATTGAAAGTATTTTGCGGGCAGTATACTCAAATAATGGTTCAATCTTTGCTCAGTTTAGGGTATAATGCAAGGTATGTAGGTCTAGCTTCTCATGAAGTAATGGAAGTGTGGAGTAATGAGCTTGGCAAGTGGTTGTTATTTGATCCATTACTTTGCTGTTATTATGAGTCTGAGAAATCTGTGTTAAATGCATTGGAAATTCATGATTACTTGCGTAAGAAACAATTAGATAGTATAAAGCCAGTTCGGTGCATGTTGACAATCTCTCATGATGACCCTGAACTCAAGCAGTATGAAAAATTTAATATTTCTCTTTATACAAATCAACTACTAACAGGCGAATCAGGTGGAGTCAGCATGCAAAATATTCCCTGGAGACGAGTCTATTGGGTAGATGAATTATCAAAAGAGTTTTCACTCGACTCAGGAATTCTGAAGTTGATAACAAATAGAAAAAGTGATTTATATTCTGAGCTGTATTTAATAGAACCTTTTCTTTTTAAAACAGAATCAGGTATTCAAGTAAGCTTGTTTGCTAATGTTCCTAATTTAGATACGTTACAATATTCTTTGAATGATTCAGAATGGATCAATTGTAAACAAATATTTACTTTGCAGTTAAATAAAGGGGCGTATAAACTGAGTTTTAGAGGCAAAAATCAGTTGAATATAATTGGACAAACGAGTTTTATAAAATTTGAAATCATTAAATAGTCCCTGAATTGCAAAGGGGGATTCCATAACCTAACGTTTTTAAAAAATGTTCTAAAGCGCAATTTTTTGCTTTGCGCTAAATTGCACGATTTAGGTTATATTTAAGGTACCATTGATTTCTGTTTATTGCTTGGTGTCCAGATGATGTCAGTTGCCAATCCTGAGGGGAATAGGTGGACATTTTTATATCTTCCATTGAGTGCAATTAGGTCATCTTTTGAGAATAAGAATGTGTATGGTTGTTCTTCGTGGATGATTTTATGAAATTCATGGCATAGTTCAATACGTTTTTTTAGGTCAAAGCACGTTCTTATATTTTCTATTAATTTATCAATTTTAGAGTTTTTAAAGCCGATATGATTGCTTGATTCTTTTACGTCTGCCTGACTTGAGTGCCATAGTTGATATGGGTCTGATTCAAAGCTCATTCCCCAACCGCAGATACATGCATCGTATTTTTTTTCACCCATTGCTTGAACAAATACTGACCACTCTGTTTTTTTGATATTCATGATTATCCCGGCTTGTGCCATATTCTCTTTGAGCATCGGCAGTATTTTATCATAATTTGGATTATTGGAAGAGGAGAGCATTGTGAATTCAAATTTCTTGCCATTTTTATCAAGTATTCCGTCATCATTGCTATCTTTCCAACCTGCTGCGGCAAGAAGTTTTTTAGCTTTAGCTATTGAAAAAACATACGGTTTTATTGATTTATCGTTATATGGAGTCCCAATAAAGAAGTTTCCGGTAATCATTCTTGCAAGTCCGTGATAGACCTCTTTTATTATACGTTTCCTGTCAGTAAGGTGAGTAAGTGCCTGCCTGACGCGCTTATCCTGAAATAGTGAATTTTTAAGATTATATCCTATGTAGCGGTACATTCTTGCGGGACATTTAAGTTTTCTGATTAAGCCATCCTTTTGAAATGCAGGAGTGTTGGTTCTTTTTACCCACTGATCGGGGGTTAGATCCATTTGATCTATATCTTCAGCTATAAGGGCCTGTATTTGGGTATTTTTATGTTTTATTACTTCAAATATAATATCTTCAATTGGTGGAGCAATTCCGTATTTTATTCCATAGTAGTTTTTAAAGCGTGTTAATCTTATCCGCTGTCCTTTTTCCCACCCAGCAAACTGATAAGCACCACAGCCAACAATTACTCGGTTACGCTGATGGTCGTCATTGAATTTTTTACCATCAAAGTCCCCTTTATATGCGTGGTATAGGTGTTTTGGTATTGGGCTCATTGCGAGAGTTATGGATTCAGATAGAAAATATTTTTTCTTCCATATAACCTTAAATTCATATTTATTGATAATCTCAATTTTTTCTAAATCAATAAGGTATGTTCTATTTGGAGCACAGTCCGTGTCTTTGTTTTTTGTTACATCAATATAGAATTTAAAGTCACTGGCAGTTACTTCCATATTTTTCCACACTTTTCCCGTGACGGGGTCTGTAAAATCGTGCCATAAAATTCCTTTTTTTAGTTTTATTAGATAGGTAAGTTTATCTTCTGATAGAGTCCAGCTTTCGGCGAGCATTGGCTGAAAGAGGGCGGGGTTTTTATAATTTCTTTTAGCAATTGAGTCGTTGCAGTAATCCCAAAGAGAAGAGACGAGGCTCTCATTATTTACCATGTAGTTCATGTTTTTTGTTTCACTTGTTGTTGCAGTGATTCGCCTGCCACCTGAATCTGCATTCTGGTCAAAAAATGCGTAATTCGCAATGTCATTTTTTTTGATATGTGAAGGCCTTTGAGATGATTGTAAAGGTGCTCTTCTTATTCTATCTTCCAGATTTTTGATTTTTGAAGCGATCTGTTTCATTTGAGTTGAAATCTGCTCTAGCCTTGATCTTTTCATATCAGTCGATTTGACGATTGCCAGTCCGAAGACAAAAAGAGCAATTAGCATTATTGTTAAGACTGTATTTCCATAAATATTTTTATTCATTAAGTGTACTCCTGTTTTATTATATATCTGAATATATTCGTTTATTTCTCTCTTTCAAAGCTAAATAAGAACTTTTTTCGTAGATGGCTTTGAATCACTCCACTCTTGGGGTAAATTACTGTTTATAAATATATAAAAAATTAAGGAGTTTGTATGGCCGATTTTTTTCTACATGAGTCAAGTTATGCAGATGAGGGATCTGTAATTGGAGATGGCACTAAAGTGTGGCACTTTTGTCATATAATGCCAGGTGCGGTTATTGGAAAAAAGTGTTCAATCGGGCAAAATGTAAATATTGGCTCGCGTGCTGTACTTGGTGACGGATGTAAAATTCAGAATAACGTATCAATCTATGATGATGTTATACTAGAGGATGATGTATTCTGCGGTCCGTCAATGGTTTTTACAAATGTTATAAACCCTCGCTCATTTGTTGAGCGCAAGAGTGAATATCGTAAAACTTTATTAAAAAAAGGTGCAACAATTGGTGCAAATGCAACAGTTGTTTGTGGCAATACAATAGGACGCTTTTCTATGGTCGGTGCAGGTGCTGTTGTCACTCATGATGTTCCTGATTACGCCCTTGTTTTTGGAAGTCCTGCTACGATAAAGGGGTGGGTTTGTGAGTGTGGAGTCAAACTTTTATTTGAGGATGATAGTGTGGTTTGTTCTGAGTGTGGCAAAAAGTACACACTCAATAATAATATATGTAGAGAGAAAGCATAAATAGTGCCTGAAAAAAAAGGACTTTTATAAAAAAAAGCAAATTTGCTCTAAAACACCACTGCTTGTTTAGGCAGTAAATATAAAGGAAAAAATATGGGAATTGAAAGAGTTGTAGAGGCAATCCGTGATATTAAGGATTTTCCTAAGCCAGGAATTGTATTTAAGGATATTACACCAATACTGAAGTCAAGTGAACTGTTTGCTGAGGTTATTGATCTGATGTGTGAACCGTATATGGATAATCCTCCTGATTATATTGTCGCGATTGAATCTCGTGGTTTTATTTTTGGTTCAGCGATGGCATATAAGCTTGGTTGTGGAGTCGTGCCAGTCAGAAAAAAAGGAAAGCTTCCTTATGACACATACGAGGCATCATATAACCTTGAATACGGAACGGCGACACTTGAGATTCATACAGATGCTCTAAAAAGCAGTGATCGAGTGGTTATTCTTGATGACCTTCTTGCTACTGGAGGAACAGCAGCAGCAGCAGTGAAGTTGGTAAATAATCTAGGAGCAGAGATTCTAAGTATAGATTTTCTTATTGAATTGGCCTTTCTTGAGGGTAGAAAAGCGATAGAAAATTATAAAATAAATGCACTTATTGTGGTAGATTAACTCTTGTTTAGTTTTTTTGTTTTTGTTAGGATTAGTGGGTAACTCTAAAGAGAAGAGGAGGGGAGGGAACCACTAACTAACGCTAACGATACACTTAGCTTGTAGCCTTTAAATGCTACTCCGTAGCCGAGAATGGAACTTTCTATTATTCCAGGAGTAGCATGCGTTGTCCTCAACGCATTAAGCAAGCAAACAACAAGCACAAAAAAAGGCAATAAAGAAAGCCTTACAGGCTGTTTTTTGATTATTCTTTAACATCTCTTTTGGCTTTGCTATTTGCGTTGGGACAACGCAAGCTACTTAAGAGAACTGTAAAAAATAAGACCATTTTTTTTGCTTGCAACGTTCAATTTGTGACGGGGTGAAACCCGTTCTACGTATGTCGGAATTCATTCCGATATTTTTTTGTGTTGCAAAATAGGAACAGGTTGATTATTAATCTCCCCCTCAAAATCTTTGTCTTAATCTAAAGGCAACTATTAACCAGTCGCTTAGAAAAATCTTATGTATTAACCTTCGTTATCTTTGGCTACCCAAAGAATATGACCCTATTCCAGTAGAATAAAACCTATTCATGATAATAATCCGTCACTGCGTTCGGGGACAAGTGAATGGACGTTTTTTTAGTGTAGAGATCTATGACAATGTGGTCAGGCGGGAGTTCATTTCAAAAAAAATCAATAATAAATTGGTATTTTTGTAAAATGGTGTTATTTTCTCAGTTCACGAATGTTATATATTATCCATTTGTGTAATATTAAGTTATAAAGATGAAAAATCTTCTCTTAAGTCGCAGTACGTAAGTGACGGAAAGAGTTTTTGTACAATAAAATTAGTTACGGATTGATTTATGAAATATGCTATTTTAAGTGATATACATGCAAATCTAGAAGCATTAACGGTGGTTCTGGGAAAATGCAAAGAAGAGGGTGTCGAGCAATATATTTGCCTTGGTGATCTGGTCGGTTATAATGCAAATCCTTCTGAGTGTCTTGATTTAATTAGAAGTTTGGATCTTGTCGCATGTGTCAAGGGAAACCATGATGAATATGCTTCAAGTGATGACGAAGAGATGGTAGGATTTAATCCCCATGCAAAAGAGGCTGTGTTGTGGACTAAGGCTCATCTTTCAGAAGAGCAACGGAATTGGCTAGCTTCACTTCCAATGAAAAAGACAGTTAAGGGTTCAAATATCACTATAGTTCATGCGACTCTTGACTCACCTGATGCTTGGGGCTATATCTTTGATATCCACCATGCTACAGATAATTTCTCGTATCAGTTCACTCAACTATGTTTCTGCGGTCACTCTCATGTCCCTATAGCCTTTTCCAAGAAACCTTTGACAATGGGCGGAGAGAATCCAGTACAGGAGATTGCAGACTGGAGGACACCTCAGGGTGCGCCCGAGGATCTACCTGATCATATGGATATTACCTTGGAGCGTGGCTGGAAATACCTTATTAATATTGGAAGTGTAGGACAGGCGAGGAATCGTGATCCTGTAGCTTCTTTTGCAATTTATGATACAGAGACGAGAGTTGTTAGGCGTTATCGTATGCCTTATGATATTCCTGCATCGCAAGCGAAGATAGTCGCGTCTGGTTTACCTGAACGATTAGCACTTCGATTGGAACGAGGTAATTAGACATGGCATATAAAAATACTTTCTTTTTACTAACGATAAGTTTAAGATTAAGGCGATCTCTTTTTCTCTTAACTCTCATCTTCACTTGTCTGACTTTTCTTCCTAAGCTTAAGGCTCAGCTAGCAGTTTCAATGCAGTTGAATCGCAAGGGTTATATCCTCTACGAACATATCTTTGCTAAAGTTTCATTTCGTAACTATAGTGGGCGTGGTCTAGTTTTTGGGGAAAATAAAGGTCTTAAAGGGATGCTTAAATTTAAGATAATCGCACCTAACGGGAAGGCATTGCCACTTAATGACTCCTTTGATCCCTCTTCTGTTCTTGAAGGAACTGTGTTAAACCCAGGAGCAACAACAACAGTAATGGTTCCTATCTCTATGATGTATAATATTCGCAAGGCTGGGCAATACTCCATTAATGCGATTCTTTCTCACCCTATGCTTCCTAAATCTTATGTTTCTGATCCTAAGGTGAGCCAGAACGGATTTTCCATTTTTAATGGTTTACCTGTCTGGAGCAGAGAGCTTGGGGTTCCAGATGTTCTTAACTTAAACCAAAAGGAAAAAATCAAAAAACGTGCAGTTAAAATCGTGAACTTTTTTGATAATGATAGAAAATATTATGCGTTGATGATTGAAGATGAAAAGCTTATTTACGGGGTTGTGCGTTTAGCTGAAGATCTGGAGGACGAACTGCCTCAGGTTGAGATTGACGGCTTGAGTAGAATTCATATTTTTGTACAGATAAGTGCCAAAATTTATAGCTATTTTATATATGACTTGGATTGTAAGCTTGAAGTCTTTTCAAACTATAAATTATTGAAAGGAGTTGCACCAACGCTGGTCAGAAATCCAATAGAAGGAACTGTAATGGTCGTTGGTGGTCAAAAAGCGGTACAAGGGAAGGATTTCATTAAAGAATCTCCTAATCCCGTCTTTTAAGAACTTGCTTGAATACTCTTTAATTTATCAACAAGTGTTTTGTCACGCTCGGTAACAAAATTGATAACAAGACCTGATCTACCAGCACGAGCCGTTCTTCCTACTCTGTGAAGATAATTATCCATTTCTTTAGGTAGGTGATAATTGATAACACGACTAACATGATCAAAATCAAGTCCTCGTGAAGCAAGATCTGTGGAGATGAGAATATCTATTTGCCCACCACGAAACTTTTTAAGGTTTGCTCTACGAACTAGTCTATCCATGTCTCCACGAAATATAGCACACTTGAAATCATTCTCTTTTAGTTGAGTTGCCAATTTATCGCATTGTTCTTTCGTGTTGGTGAAAATTAATATTCCTCCCTTTGTCTCTTCTTTGAGTAAGTCACAAAGAACAGGAAGGCGATTGCCTCTGATGATTACCTCATTTCTGGTAGTTAGGGTAGATACAACACGGTGGCTTCCTTTACTTTTAAACACCTTAACCTTAGAAAATAGTTTGCTCATAAGTTCTTGAACAACAGGTGAAATAGTTGCAGAGAATAGCACCATTTGGGGATTCGGAGGGGAGGCTTTTACTAAGCGATTTGCTGTAGGAAGAAAACCTTGATCCAACATTTGATCTGCTTCATCAAATACTATTATTTTGACACCTTTTAAAGAAAGGCCATGCTCAAAAAGTTGCAATGTTCGCTTCGGTGTGGCCACTAGAACCTCGAAACATCCAGCGATATTCCTTTTTGTCATCTCCATTGTTGTTCCGCCTAGGGCAGAGCGAATACGAAGGCGTGTTTCGTGTGTAAATATTTTAAACACTTTTGATACTTGTTCACCTAGTTCTCTGGTTGGAACAATTACTATAGCTCGAGGTTGACTTTCAACTGTAACAGGTTGATCCTCATTTTCTAATGTTTTAAGTATATGTAGAATAGGTAGCACATACGCTAAAGTCTTTCCAGTTCCTGTCTCTGCAAGACCTACAATTGAATGTCCATTAAGTAGTTCTTGCAAAGTAAGATTTTGAATCTCAGTGGGCTTAATGAACTTTTGTGCTTTAAGTGTTTTTTGTATAGATGGAATCAATGTAAAATTATTAAACGTTCTCATATTTTCTTTATCCTTATTATATAATAAATAGTTCAACTTTTCAGTCAAGGGACTCCTGATCCCTAAAGCGTGAAACTTTTTTTTGTAAATATATCGTAATAGTTACCATGCTAATTTTACTTTAGCATATAACTTAACACATTGCAATCGTAATCGTGCCCCAATCTTGATAAAAAGCAAAAATGGGGGTAGAACCTTTTTTGCTTCTTTTGTAGTTGTTTGACTTCAGAAGCAGGAGTTTTATCCAAAGTATTCCCAATTTTTTGTATTGTTATTTATCATCATTGTGCTATATTACTCGCTAATTCACTAATTCTAGTGAAGACCTAAAAAGATAGAGGAATATAATGAATAAAGAGAATAAAGAAAATATTGTGCAGGAAGTCCCCCCCGAGGATATTTTTGCCCAAAGAATGAGTAAAGTCAATGAAATTGTAAGTGCTGGAGATACACCATTTGGTTCTGCTTTTCCAGATACCATTGCAGTTAATGACGTAAAAGAATCATTTGTTGAAGATTCAGAAGAAGAACAGAAAGTTGTTATTGCTGGAAGAATAACTGCATTTAGAGTTATGGGTAAATCAATCTTTGCTGATGTGAAGGATAGCTGCGATAGAATGCAGGTATATGTTAAGAAAAATGATCTTGGTGACGATGAATTTGCAAAATTTAAAAAATTGGATATTGGTGATATAATCGGAGTTAAGGGGGCACTTTTTGTTACAAGAATGGGCGAACTTACTGTAAAAGTTGAAGAGTACTCACTGCTGAGTAAATCTCTACGACCTCTTCCTGAAAAATGGCACGGCCTTACTGATATTGAGCAGCGTTACAGGCAACGTTACCTTGACTTAATTGTAAACGAAAAGAGTCGTGATGTATTTATTAAGCGTTGCTCTATAATTCGCGAAATTCGCAAATTTCTTGAAACTAAAGGGTTTATTGAAGTTGAAACTCCGATGTTGCAACCGATGGCAGGTGGTGCAGCAGCAAAGCCATTTGAAACATACTATGACGCACTGCATTCACCTATGTTTATGCGTATTGCACCTGAGCTCTACTTGAAGCGACTTCTTGTCGGTGGATTTGAAAAGATTTATGAACTTAATCGTAACTTCAGAAATGAAGGGATGTCAAGGCGTCATAATCCTGAATTTACAATGATTGAGATATATCAAGCCTATGGGGACTGTCGTACGATGATGGATCTTATTGAAGAGCTTGTTACAACGGTGGCAATGAATGTTTTCGGTACGCTTGTGATTGAACATTCAGAAGATAAAATTATTGATCTTACCCGTCCGTGGAAAAGAGCTCCATACAAAGACTTGGTACGTGAAAAAGCCGGATCAGACTGGTTTGATATTTCATTTGAAGAGCGGGTGGCAAAAGGCAAAGACCTCGGGCTTAAAGTTGATACAACAATGCCTGACTTTGAAGTGACAAATGAAGTTTATGAAAAATTGATTGAGAATACATTGTTTCAGCCTACTTTTGTTACACGTCTGCCAGCAGAGCTTGTGCCGCTTGCCAAAGCGTGTGAAGACGATCCAACCCTTGTTGATGTATTTGAACTGGAAATCAACGGCCAAGAGATTGCTCCAGGGTACTCTGAACTTAATGATCCGATTGAACAACGCAGGCGTTTTGAAGAGCAAGCTGCCCGTGAAGGTGGCGATGCGGCTGAAAAGATAGACGAGGATTTTCTTGTCGCTCTTGAGCATGGTATGCCACCGGCTGGCGGAATGGGAATTGGAATTGACCGCTTGGTTATGATGCTTACAGGAGCTGAGTCCATTAGAGATGTTGTACTCTTCCCACAGCTTAGACCCAAAAAGTAGTAAATTCACAAGAAAAAGAGAAGGTTGTATATGATTTCATGGTGGAATATATATCTTATTATTGCGTTTTTCGCAATGGTCTTCTCTTTGATTTACACTCCATTATGTAAAATCCTTGCGCAGAAAATAGGTTTTGTTGATAAGCCCGCAGAGCAGGCGCATAAGGGGCATAAGGTTGCGACTCCGTTACTTGGTGGCCTTGCGATGTGTCTTGCTATGATCTCAACTGTTATTTTTGGACTAATAGCAGCTAAATCCATGCACAGAGATGTGATATCCCCTGCAGTTCTTCAGACACTCCCAGGTGTAACATCTGTTTCAATGCGAATGGTTATGATTGGAATAGGTGCTGTGCTTATAACATTGCTGGGAATGTATGATGATCGCTTTAATATGAGTGCAAAGGCAAAGTTTGGCGGGCAATTTGTTGTAGCTGCGATTGCTGTTACATGGGGCGGGGTTACCATTTCTGCATTTATTGGTAATGGCATTATTACGTGGGGTCTCTCTGTTTTTTGGATTATTTTAATGATAAATGCAATTAACTTCTTCGATAATATGGATGGTTTAGCAGTAGGAATTGCGACAATCGCATTCAGTTTCTTTACGATTGCTGCAGGTATGCGTGGACAGTATTTTGTTGCTACATTCGGTGCTGTTGCTACAGGTGCATCTATAGGTTTTTGGTTTTTTAATCATTCACCAGCTTCAATTTTTATGGGAGATTCTGGTAGCCACCTGCTTGGCTATATGCTGGCGGTTATGGGCTGTATGATCACGTATTATAAGACTGATGTTGCTTCTCCGTTTTCAATTCTTATCCCACTCTTTATTCTTGCACTGCCTCTTTTTGATTTGCTGGCAGTAAGTATTATTCGCTGGAAAATTGGTAAACCATTTTATATTGGAGATCACAACCACATCTCACACCGTTTTATGAAAATGGGAATGCCAAGAAAAATGGCAGTTCTGATGGTTCATCTTCTTGCACTTATTATTGGAATGTGCGTTCTTCCTCTTCTCTGGGGTGATGCTAGGACGACAGCAGTTTCATTGGTTCAAGCAGGTACAATTCTTCTATTGATTTCACTCTTGCAGTATTCTGGTAGAAAAAAAGAAGTGAAATAGACAATCCTCCTCTTTTCTTATTCTTGAATTTCTCTTAATCTTTGTCTTAATCAACCCCCCTCTTTCTTATTCTTAATTTCTCTTCTTTTCTCTTCAAGTACGTTAGGCATTCCTGCCTGACATAGCGTAAAAAAACAAGCATAAAAACATGCCCTTCCAAAGCCTGTAAGACTTATCAAAGGACTTTTCTTATTCCTCATCACTTGCCCCCATGTCAGACAAGAATGTCTAACGTACTTCAGAAGCCTTTCAGGCATGATTACTATCATCTCTAACGTACTTGACCGTCTTTTCTTAATCTAAATTTTTCTCTTTTCCACTTCTTTAACTTTAGAACTCCCGCACTCTAGAACTTCAGAACTTCTTTCTGATCTTTATCTTAATCCAAACTCACTTCTTTTTTTCTATGTTCATCTAAACGAAGCACAAAAAAAATAGGAGTATGGTTTGCAAAAAAAAGATTGTGAGTTATGTTTTGGGTTCAGCAGCGGGGGGTGGCCGCTCCTGACTGCTTGCAGTTAGGAGAGGAAAGTCCGGACTTCGTAGAGCAGGGAGTCCTGAATGCTTCGGTATTCGGGATCTCGCGGAGCAAATCCGCGTGAAGGAAAGTGCCGCAGAAAATATACCGCCTTGTGCTTGCACAGGGTAAGGGTGAAAAGGTGGAGTAAGAGACCACCGCTCTTAGAGTAATCGAAGAGGCAGGGTAAACCCCTCCCGAAGCAAGGCCAAATAGGGAATGAGTTGCTGCTCGCAGCGTTTGAATTCCGGGTTCTGGTTGCTTAGATAGATGGTCACTGCCGACACCTTGGTGTCGAGTACAAAATCCGGCTTACAACCGCTGCTGTTTTTTTGCCGCACTGAGTATCATACCGAAACTCAGCATTATTGAGATAAGTGAGCTGCCACCGTAACTGAACATGGGCAGTGTGATACCTGTCGGTGGCAATAGTCCTACATTAACGCTCATGTGTATGAGTGCCTGTGATGTAATCAGTACTGGCATAGCAAATATATAGATTTTTCGTGTTGGATCTTTGGTTTTTAGTGAAAGTCTGTAACCCGCAAATGCGAGAGCCACAAATCCAAGAATTATCGGGAATGTACCAGCAAACCCTATCGCTTCGACAAGTGATGCAAAAGACGAATCACTGTATGATAGTGGTAGGTAGGCATTTGACCAGAAAGATTTCCCCCAGCTTTGTCCTGAAAAACCGCCGCGTGCCAGTGTGTATTGAAACTGTAGGATATGCCATCCGGCACCAGTAGGGTCAGCCGCGGGATCTAGAAATCCACTAAAACGTGCCACAATATATGGTTTTGTTTTGTAGATAAAATATGCAAATGGAATGGTTCCTAGCGATACTGGAATAAGATACAGTATTTTCCCATTTGCCAGGATATATACCGCAATAAATCCGCATACATAGACAAGCATTGTTCCGAAATCTGGTTGCAAGGCTAGGGGAATGCACCAGAGCAGAGTAATTGAACTCATATAGAGAAATAGTTTTAGAGGCGGCAGTTCTTTTTTTAGAATAGAGCATAGTGTAAGTATATATACAGGTTTCGCAAGTTCTGATGGTTGTATAAGGCAGAATCCCAAGTTAAACCATCCTCTCATTCCGTTGATTCTCATTCCTGTAAAAAGAACAAGTATCAGGGAGATATATACTAAAGTTGCAATTACCCATAAATATTTTTCATATTTTTCAAAAGATATTTTAGAGCTACCCCATAGTATTATTAGGCCAAGAATGACCCATAGAAGTTGGCGGCCGGCATAGTGAAACGGTGTCTTGGAAAAAGCAGTGGCATTGTATATTGCAAGGCATCCCCAGAGTCCCATAAGAAAGAGTATTCCGACAGTTATCATCGGCAGAGTCAGTGCCCTTGGGTGTATGGTCTCTTCACTTTTTTTAGATATTTTATCTTCTTTCATTTCTTCTCTGCCTGTTGCTCAAATTCTTCGATTGTTATATTTAAACTTAAATCCTTTCCATCAATCGCCTTAATTTTCTCTCTCCATGTTTTTGGTATCCATTTGCCTCTTTTGTCCGCCATAACCTCAAAAATCCCATCTTTACCGTTAAGTGTTTTCCAATTATTTTTTTCTATTGCCTTTAGTTCAGGTTTGAGCTTCTCTGATATATATTTACGTTGCCTTCTCTCTTTGAATATGACCTCAGGAAAACGTTTGACTAGTGGGTATAGGTACACCTGATCCATCGGGGTGAGGTTTTTCTGCAGGCATATAGGTGCATCGTCATCAGGGAATTTGAAGTCGACAAACAAAATGGCTATTCTGCTTTCGAGTTTGTTTCGATAGAAGAGGAATTCAGGCCTCTCATTTACGAAAAGGTCTATTTTAATTTCACTCCATGCCAGAAGTTTTCCATACTTGTCAATAATTTTGCCAGATTTTGCATGTATATTACCAGTGCGTTTTGCAATTGCATTTCCCCGTTCAATATAGATGTCAGATGCAATAATTGAGTAGTAAAAAAGGTAAGCAGCGATTAGCACTGCCCAGAGGAAGAGGAAAAACAGAAGGATTGCTGCTCTATTTTGCAAGGGAGGCATTTTCATAAGCAGTTCCCCTTAGTTTTTCTGGATCAGCCTGCAAGCCAGATTCTTTGATTTGCGAACTTCGCAAGTTAATTTATCCTGTATGCTGCCGCTACTTTCATCATAAGTTCAGGATTATCAGATGTCATTCTTAACCATTCACCACGATGTTCCATAGGGATCTCTTTTGAAATACCTGAAAGAATTGATTTCCACTTCTTAATCTCGGCCTCTCTTGAAATTTTGCGATCTGAACACTCTTCAGATACTTGGTTTGCACCAGCTCCGAGAAAAACAAGAGATACACTCAATGCAATTAATGACAACATTATTCGCATTCCTATGCGTTTTTTTAGAATTTTTTCCATAATTTCATCTCTCCTTATGTAGTTTTTAATAAAAGCTTTGCAAAATATATTTTTATATGAGAATAAACTCCACCTTGGTGGGCGCCTCCAAGGGACGGGGAATAAAACCCACCTTTGTGGGATTAAAAGCCTAAACTTTATTCTCTGCCTCCTGCGGAACCTTCACTGTAATCAAGGTCGGCCTTCATCTCTCGCTCGCCTTTCTCTTCTGCATGACTATTTATCTTTTCAATCTCATCATCCCATCTGGCTGCATTCCATATCTCAACCCCAATCTCTGCTCCAACTACAACAATCTCTTCTCCAGGAGTTAGATCCAACATCTTTCTGATACCCGATGGAATAGTAATACGACCCTGAGCAGATACTTTTTCTGAGGAACTTAATGATCCGAACCTTCTTAGGTTTCTCCGGAATACTAAACTACTGCCAGCTTTTTCCGCTGGTCTGGTCTCTGCACGGCGCATCTGCATATAGATCTCTTCTGGATAGACGGCTAATGCCCCTTCCGATAAACAGTGGAGTACAACTTCGCCGTTACATCTGTTCTTGAAATCTGAACAGGTGCGAGGGCTGAACTTGACTCGCCCATTTGAATCTACAGAACTTTTGTCCTGTCCACAGAATGCTAACATTTTTACCCTCCAATATGTTCCAGAATAATCCAAATTATACCAATCCTGTCCAATTGCAAGCGTTTTTGTGAAAAAAAAGAGATTTTTTTATAGAATGTAGCACAACCGTCACGGTTGCAATGTAGCCCAAGCGTCTCGCTTGTGTATTCAGAAAATGGAAAAAGGGGACAGGACAAAAGTTCTGAAGTTCTGGAGTTCTAAAGTTGAAGAAGTTGAAGAGAAGAAAGAGATTAGATTAGGACAAAGATTAAGACAAAGATTAAGACAATGAGTAAGGCAATGAGTAAGGCAATGAGTAAGACAATGAGTAAGACAATGAGTAAGACAATGAGTAAGACAATGAGTAAGACAAAGAGTAAGACAAAGAGTAAGACAAAGATTAAGACAAAGAGTAAGACAATGAGTAAGAGGTAGGGATTCATTGTTGCCAACCTGCCCTTGTTTTGCAGCATAAAAAGTGTCGGAATGAATTCCGACATACGTAGGACGGGTTTTAACCTGTCACAAAGATTAGGACAAAGATAGGAAGATGTACAGGTAAGCGTGGAAGATTGAGAGAGATGGATGGAGATTCGCAGTGTCATAAAATGCAGAACATTTTTAGCGTTTATATTGAACTTTTGAACAGAACAATTATAATAGATTGATAATGAAAAAAGAAACAGACATTTTATCTTTTGATTACTTGGTAATAGGTAGCGGACTCGCTGGACTCTCTGCTGCACTGAAACTGGCAGAATCCGGCACTGTTGCAGTGGTATCAAAACGCGAAGTTCAGGAATCAAATACGAAATATGCCCAGGGTGGGATTGCTTGCGTTATTGATAACAAAGACACATTTGAAGAGCATATTTCCGATACAATTAATGCTGGTGGTACTTTGTGTGACAAAACGATTGTACGTAAAATTGTAGAAAATGGCCCTGATGCTATCTATAAACTGATCCAATATGGAGCAAAATTCACTACCCGTGGAGATATGGGAGAGGTCGGGCCGCATAAAGATGATTTTGATCTCGGGCGTGAAGGTGGTCATACAAAACGACGCGTTCTACATGCCGGTGACATAACTGGAGAGGAGATAGAACACACTCTAGTTGAATCGTGTAAGACTGAGAAAAACATAAAAATATTTGAATACCATATAGCAGTAGATCTGATCACTTCAGAGCACCTTGGATGGGACAGCAAGAACTACGCATTAGGTGCGTATGTTCTGGATATTAAAAATAATAAAATCAAAACATATATCTCTTCAGCGACTATTGTAGCAACTGGAGGAGCCGGCAAGGTATATCTCTACTCCAGCAACCCTGATGTCTCATGCGGTGGCGGTATTGCAATGTGCTACAGAGCAAATGTTCCAATTGCAAATATGGAATTCTACCAGTTTCATCCAACAATTCTATTTCACCCTGAAGTCAAATCTTTTCTGATCAGCGAAGCCGTACGCGGAGAGGGTGCTGTGTTAAAGCGGAGAGATAAGAATGATCGCTTAATAAGTTTCATGGATAACTATCATGAACTTGCGAGTCTCGCACCGCGCGATGTTGTTGCACGGGCAATTGATAATGAGATGAAAAAGAACGGGGATGATTGTGTATTTCTTGATATACGCAACAAAGATGAAGAGTTTCTAAAAAAACGCTTCCCGAATATCTTTGCGAAATGCCTAGAATATGGCATAAATATGGCAAAAGATCTTATACCGGTTGTTCCCGCTGCACACTACAGTTGTGGTGGAGTAAAAACTGATATAAACGGCTTTACCGGTATCAACGGACTCTATGCTCTTGGCGAATGTGCATCAACAGGTCTGCATGGAGCAAATAGATTGGCAAGTAATAGCCTACTTGAAGCACTCGTAACTGCGAACTCCGCAGCTATTGATATTATTGAAAAATCAAAAAACATTAAAGAGAACAAACTTTCTGGAAAAATACCTGAATGGAGTTGCGGTGATGCCACAAATTCCGATGAACTTGTAGTGATTGCACACAACTGGGATGAGATTCGACACTTCATGTGGGACTATGTCGGAATTGTACGAACAACAAAACGCCTAGAACGTGCTAAAACACGTATAAAAAATATTAGAAAAGAGATCGAAAAGTATTACTGGGACTTCCTGATAACACCCGACCTTATCGAACTTAGAAATATCGCATCCGTTGCTGAAATTATCATAGACTCAGCAATCTCACGAAAAGAGAGCAGAGGGCTTCACTTTAATTCTGACTACCCAAAAACTGATACTAAATTAAATCAGATAGATACCGTAATAGTTTTAAATACCAAATATAACCATTAACCTGCCCCTTTTTTCTTAGGCCAACCAGCGACCTTTTGTCGTTGGAGCCAATGTCGAATTTTCTTCAAGTAGCATGCGTTAGGGACAACGCATACTACTGAAGAAAATGCAAGAGAATGAAGAAATGAAGAAGTTCTGAAGTTCTGAAGTTCTGAAGTTGAAGAAGTGGAAGAAGTTGAAGAAGTTGAAGAAGTTGAAAATTTGGATTAAGACAAAGATTAAGAGAAAGAGTAGGACAAAGAGTAAGAGTCCCCGAACGTAGTGACGGATTATTATCATACATGTACAGGCAGGGATGCCCGCACTCAGGTCTGTGATTTTTCTTAGAACGTACCTAAATCCCTGGTGGCGGAACGCTGTCCTGAGATTTTTCTTTGTTCGATTTTATTCTTTTTTTTATTGTTTTCACCCATTTCTTTTCGCCTTCATCTTTCGTTCTTTTACGACTTTGAAAATCATCACCATAGATATCAATAGTTGTCCATCCCAAAATAAAGTCTAATAATTCCCCAATATTAAAGCCGATGCGAAGACCCACAATGAAACTAGCTTGTGTTTCAACTTGAGTCGCATAAGGATGAGAGATCATATTATAAAAACTTAAGTCACTAATCTGATTTGTGGTGCTTGGATCATAAACCCGTAATGATGGAGTTATAAAAGGAATAAATGATTCATCAGTAAAATATGATTTCATTTTAGCACGAACTTCATCTCCCAAATAAACTTCGGATGGCCAACAACCTTCATGCCCTATGCCTAATAACTCATATCCTGTCAAAGGATTGCAAGGCCCTTTAGCATTTGCTTCTAATACTCCACAGCGTAAACCTTGATCCAAAACGGTTGCATTCAATCCTGCATGAAATGGGCCTACTCTAGTTCTCGCTCCCAATCCACCTGACATCGTGAGAGTTGGAATGTCTAGAAAATCATTTCCCCGGTCTGCCAAATATCCAGATGAAGCACATCCTGTGATTAAGATGCTTAGTAATATCAAATAAAGGCTATGTGTTAATCTATTCATTTTTTTTATCATTTTGTTTTTTGTGCATCACTAATTGCGGTACGCTGTCAACAGAAGCTTTTTCTTTGTACTTTTTTATTAAGTTTCTTATTCTCTTAAATTCTTTTTTATAGTCTTTGTTTGTAAATAAACAATCAAATACATATCTTGCTCCACCATCTGCCCATCTGTCGGCATCCTTTTCCTCTTGTTCTGGATCAGGAGTCTTCAATCTATCTTGCCCATGAACAATATGGTGATATATCTCATGGAGTAAAATTTTTATGACAGC
The DNA here is from genome assembly GCA_030590505.1 of Kiritimatiellota bacterium. Classification (GTDB taxonomy): domain Bacteria; phylum Verrucomicrobiota; class Lentisphaeria; order Victivallales; family JAADHT01; genus JAUUYH01. The sequence continues at coordinate 9,048 of JAUUYH010000007.1, read as the reverse complement.
AAACATTAAATATGTATCACTGTTTTTTAACTCATCAGGTAAATTATAATACCAATTAAAATATATTTTTATATCGGCTCTAGTTGGAGATAAAGGATAATAGGTTCCCAATGCTTTTTTGCCTTTTCTACGGTCTTCATCATACAGTATTATATTTCGTATTCCAGCAAAGTTTTTTTTCTTTAATACTGGAATAGCTTGGTTAAGGATGCTCACAGCAGGTATCTGAGTATTGATTTTACGTTTGTCAATAATTTTAACCATAAGTATAACCCCAAGAGCACTTACTCAGATTCCGCATCACCTGTATCTGAGTTAATGGCACCTTTTGGTTTTGAGTTATTTTTATTTATTATTTTATATTCCATTCATCTTTAGCGTCAGAAAGAGTTAGTCCGGAAATTTTTTTTTCTGCTATTTTAGCTTCTCTTAAATCTTTTAAATCTTCAAAATCTTGCAATTCACTTTTTATCTTACTAAATTCTTCAAAAGGTAAAACTACAAATTCTTTCATTCCATTTTTCTCTAATATATTTGGATGTAATGCCAACATAATATTCTCCTATTTATAGGCATCTTGCCTATGTTTTATTCTGTAAATTTTAATATTGTTTTCTTCTATTTCAAAAAGCACACGATAATTACCAACTCTCAAGCGATACTCAGGTGTAAAGTTAGTTAAATGTTTTACATCTCCTTCTAAATTATTTTGCATTTTTTCAATTTTTTGAATAATAAGCCTCAAAGTTTTTTTAGGTATTTTTTTACCATCTTTGATTGCTTTTGGTTTTATTTCAATATTGTAATTCATATATGCAATTTACACCTTGTAATTTAAAAATCAAGTTTAATCTTTTCTGACTAACATAAAACTATGGGGCGACGGTACGGCGTCCCTAGACGTTATCCATTTTCTTTTCAATGGCTAATACGTATGGTTAATTGTTTTTTCTTCTTTTCGACTGTTTTAATATATCTTTATTTGCGAATTACGCAATAAATATATCGAAATCTTTTTATTCTTTTGATTTTTTCAATACTGCGTTAAGAAAAACCTCAGAATTAATATTTATGCCTTCAATCATCCAATTAGGATTTTGTTTTGTGATAACTAATCTCACTAAACCTTTTCCTTTTTCAAAATCGCATTGCATTGATACAATAATTGAATCAGGTCTCATAGGATATCCTGTTATTGAAAACATTGAGTGTTGTTTATATTCTCCTAATGTTTTATATAGAATGGCAATTTGTTCAATCTTTTTGTTTCCAATTTTCTTTACTATTGCAGGAGTAAATTTTTTTGTTAAAATTTCTGGGTTCCAGTCTTTAGAAATTTCTTTCATAATTTCAACTGAGGCATTTTTAATCTCCTCTGATTCCTTTATTAAGATTTTTTTATTCGAGCTATTTTGTATCGCTCGAAAACCTTTAAGCATTTTTTCTTCTTCTGGAGTATTTTTATTTGCAACCAATACAATAACAACAACTGCGAGTACAGCATTAATTATGAGGCTTAAGACGAATATCTTTTTATACATTTTTCTATTTCCTTATTCTTAAGATCGATGTGATCACTTTTGTTCTGAATTTAGTCTGATATGTTTGATTTTTTCTTGAATGGTTAATAAAAAGCGTTTACCCAAGTCAGATTGCTGGAGTTCATAATATTCAGTGGATTTGAGTATTTCAATCTCTGCTTCCGGGTGAAATTTTGCAGGAATCATCCAAGGCTCCTGAAAGCTCTATCAAATACTTGCTCAGATGGAATGAGATCAACTGATCCTGTCTCGATTTCATCACATCGTTTGTCAATCTCTTTTCGCCATTCTGAAGACAATTCGAACTCACTTCCAGAATCAAGACTTTCCAATAGTTTTTCGGCAAGAAAAGCTCTACTCGTTAAAGGTAAAGTCAGTACCTGTTCTGTAATATGTTTCAATGTTGCTTCCATAAATATAATTTACTTTAGATTATCTCTTTGTCAATAGAGATATTTACTTGTGTTCCTTATCTTCCGAACGTACCTAGATTACTTGTCCGAGGAAGGGGCTGTAAGTGCATCTTTTTCGTTATGTTTTTTCTTAAATTCATATCGCACTTTTTCTGAGAAAAAGTCTTTATTCTCTCCATGTTTTTCAAGAAACTTTCTCCAAGAAGATGGTTTATCTGTAAATAAATAATTATCCTTCTTTCCAACGTATTTGATTTTTATCTCATTTGATTGAAGTGCCTTCCATATGGCATCAATATGCAGTGGGATCATAACCAACTTATCTTTTGTAACTTCTATTTTTGTCAAAATATGCATGGGATTGATATGCATAACCCAAGTCTCATTTAGGCCGTTTGGAAAAGTTGATTTGGGATCTCCAGGGAATGTATCGCAAAAAAGATTATCCCCAATTTTGAAAAAATGTGTTTCTAATATCCCTTTTCGCTTTTTGTCGTCATAGCATTCAATTTTATCTTTACTAAATACCCAATCGTCAATCTTCTTTGCCTCAACTGAATCCCCAAAAAAGATTATGGGTTGCCATTTACCTATAATCTCGGGAGGTGGATCAATAATATCAGCATCTTCATAATGTTTTTCTGTTGATTTTGGGATACAACTAGCAAGTAATCCGGCAATAAAAATAAGCATCAATAAATTTTTCATATATTTCCTCCTAAGCATATCATAAAGCTCTGGGGCGACGGTACGGCGTCCCTAGACGCTTTATCCATTTTCTTTTCAATGGCTAATGCGTATGGTTAATTGTTTTTTCATTCTCTTCGTTTTAATATATCTTTATTTGCGAATTACGCAATAAATCTATCGAATTCTTTTGACTTTTCTCTCGTATATCAATAAGCACACGTTAGGTGATTATTTTCTTTCTAATTGTTTCCATCTTAAAATTTGAACAGGCATGTCAAACCAACAGTTATTTTTCGCTGGAACAGTGACTAATACCACTTTCCCCATTCCCGGATCAGCTTCTATCCATTCATTGTTGCCTAGATAAAGCAAAGCGTGGATTCCATCCATAGTGACTGCGAAATCTCCATCTTTTAGTTTTTTGTGGTTTAATTGATTAATAGAATTTGCCTGTAAAATGGAGTTTGTCCAATCTCTATAATTTTCTTTCAATGCACGTGCAGAACAATCATACCACCATAATTCAAACGCTTTTCGAAAGCAACTAGGATTCATATTATAAAAGCCTTCTTGTAGATTCGCATTTATTATCCCTTTACGGACTAGTCCTGAACAATCAATGCCACAATCATTTTCACCTCCCCAAATAAAACTGACTCCTTGATATTTCCTCACATTATCAATATATCTTTTTGCTAATCGTTGTCGATCAACTTTTCTTCCTGGCAAAACAAATACTATGGACAATGTAATTAATAGTATAACAGGAATCCATCTTATTTTCTTCTTCCTCCATAAAAGAACAGTAGTGCCACAAAATATTGTAGGTATGGCTATCAAAAAATAAAGTCTCACTAATCCTATGTTTATTGGATAAAAGAAGAAGAATACTGTTGTGGCAATAATTCCATACCATCCTAATATAAAATATTTATGATATTTTAACTTTTTAGAGTCATTCTGTTCGTTTTTATTCATAAGATATAATATACTGTAATTTGCGATGTTCGCAAACTTCTTTTTGCTTTTGTTTTCATAACTTCTTGATCATGTATCAACTTGGAGCGAGACTTCACCTAGCTGATCTCTACGGGCTCGCTTGTCTCGCTGAATATCAACTACGGGAATGTACAAACTTGGATTTTCTTATTCACTTTTGTACTTCGTGTGGAGGCGAGACGCCTCCGAGCGAATTCACAACCGAGACGGTTATGCTACATTAGCGGCAAGCCACTTTTCCAAGCTTAACGGTTACCTTATTTTGTAGCATAAAAAGTGTCGGAATGAATTCCGACATACGTAGGACGGTTTCAGCCCGTCACAAATATAACATTGCATGCAAAAAAATGGTATTGCTGTTTTCGGTATGTTAAGTGCAGTGGCATTCTCCCTCCTCTGCCTTTGAACAAGGCAGATGGGAGGGGGTGGTGGAGATGTCGTCTTTTTATTGGAAGAAAATGCGACATTGGCTCCAACGACACAAGGTTGCTGGTGGCCTAAGAGAACAAAAGGGGAAGAGGTTGGTGCAGAGATGCTTTTTAGAAGCTTCCATGTTGAAATAATTTCATTTTTTCGTGCTTCTCGTTCTATTACAGATGCAGAGAGAAGTGTTCCATTTTCTTTTTTGTTAAAAATCTGAAATTTTTCCTAATTCTATTTTGTTTTATTTTCTATTTGTTGTACTATATATGAGTTTGACGCGGTATTTATACCGCAAGCGGTAGAGATCTTGTATTTCTTTTATTAGCGACTAAACCTTAATCGAAATGCTAAGATTTCATCCGCGTTAAGTATATATTGATAGATTTATAATTGAGAAATAACTATGAATGATAGTGTAAAAGTAAGTGCAGTAAAATGCGAATCATATACAATTGAATTGTTGACGAAAAAGGTTCAGAAGGCTATTTTTGATGTTGGAGGCTGGCCAAAGAAGGTACTTGATGCGAAATCTGTGCTTCTGAAACCGAATCTGCTCTCGGCAAGAGCCCCAGAAGAGGCGGTTACTACACATCCGGAACTTGTACGTGTAGTTATTCGCGAACTTCGCAGAATAGGAATTGAAAATATTTCGCTAGGAGACAGTCCTGCGGGCAGTTCCAGTTGGGATAAACTCTGGAGTGCTACAGGAATGAAGCAGGTCTGTGAAGAGGAAAATGTTGAGCTGTTGCCATTCGAGAATGTTAAACGTATTGAGTGCAAAAATGGTACATCTTTACCTGTTTTGAAGGAGTTTGAGGATTTTGGAGCTGTAATATCTCTGCCTAAATTAAAAACACATATTTTGACCAAGCTTACAGGTGCGGTTAAAAACTCTTACGGACTGATTCCAGGCAAGGCGAAGAGTATGTTTCACGGAGATTATCAGTCACCACGCCAGATGGGGCTTTTTATCGCTGATATTTTTGAACATATAAAACCTGATTTTGTTATTATGGATGGAGTTGTTTGTATGCAAGGGGAGGGGCCGGCAAACGGTTCTCCGTTTGAGCTAGGTGCGATATTCGTAAGTGAGGATCCGACAGCTTTAGATGCTTCTGTATGCGAGGTCTATAATTATAAGGCCACGGATATTCCGAGTCTGGTAAGGGTGGCGAAAAATGGGGTAGGTATAATTGATCCTGATAAAATTGAGAGAACTGGCGATGCGTGGGATATTGTTGCTTCAAAGAATCCTAAAAAATCACATTCGGATTTTCTGCATAAAATTCCGGAAAAGATGTTTCATATTCTTACACTATTTCTTAGCTACAGGCCGTGTATTGACCAGAAGAGCTGTGTGAAGTGCGGAATATGTGCAAAGGTATGCAGCCAGGATGCAATTGAGCGCCGTTCCGATGGATCGTACCGTGTGAAAGGTAAAAAATGTATTCTCTGTATGTGTTGCATGGAGTCATGTGCGGAACATGCAGTTGAGCTAACATCTCCCCTAAAGAGACTCTTTAGATGAGTTGAGATTGTAAAATTGATAATATGTTGTAGTTTTATCTGTAACTTAATTCTACAATTGGATTTTTTGATATTAATGTCGGATAAATAGTGAATAAGTGCGAAAAAATTATTAAGCTCAATAGAAATTGGGAAATATTAAAAGTATCAGTAATTTAACCCCGTTTGCGGGATTATACTTTACGCGGGTGAAATCTTAGCATTTTACTTAAGGTTGAGTCGTCAATAAAAGAAATACAAGATCTCTACCGCTTGCGGTATAGTAAAAAATTTAAGGAAATCAAAATGCTCGAAGATGCCCGAATAATCAGTAATGAGATCTTAAAAGGAGATTATCGTAAGATAGAATTCAGTGCGCCCAGCATAACTCCATCAGTTCAGTCGGGACAGTTTGTGCATGTACAGATTGCACAGCTTAAGGATAGAATATTGCGTCGGCCATTCAGTGTTTGTGATGTTTCCGATGATGGTGTTCTTACAGTCGTTTATAAGATTGTAGGCGAGGGGACTGCGAAACTCGCAGATTTGCAGCCAAATACAGTCTGCAACCTTATGGGCCCGCTTGGTGTTCCGTTTTCTATTCCGACTGGAGATCAGGTGCCTGTACTTGTTGCCGGCGGTTACGGATCAGCGGCAACCTATATTTTAGCAAAACGTTCTACAAATCCTGGAATTCTTCTGCTCGGTGCAAGATCTGAAGATGATCTTATTTTGATTGATGAATTCGAGAAAATAGGGTTTGAAGTAAGGGTTGCTACTGAAAATGGAGCAAGAGGAATAAAAGGGCTGGTGACTCAACTGTTGCAGAGTGTGCTTGATGAACCCGGAGTTGAGAATAAACGCTTTTTTGGTTGTGGCCCACACGGAATGTTGATGGCTATGGGGCAAATGCTTCTTGATAACAATGTCGATGGCGAACTTAGCCTTGATCATCTGATGTGTTGTGGAGTAGGTGCATGCTTTGCGTGCGTGGTAAAAGTGAAGGCTGACAATTCGGACGGCTGGAGATATGCAAGAACATGCAACGAAGGCCCGGTATTTAAGGCAAGTGATGTTTATTATGGTTAACACAACAATGCGGGGTTCTTTTCTGTCCTCTAGGTCAGTGTGCAGTTTAAGATTTATGATGCCTAAGAATGTAGATACCTTTTTGGGCTCTGCTCCGATATGGGTTATTAATATACTTTACGCGGGTGAAATCTTAGCATTTCACTTAAGGTTGAGTCGTCAATAAAAGAAATACAAGATATCTACCGCTTGCGGTATAGTTGCGAATTACGCATTCTAAATTATGAATTATGAAAAAAGTTATGAAAAAAAGGAAATGTTATGATTTATTTCAGTTATACAACAATTGCGAGTGCAGGTGATGCACTTTATGCATTCAAAACAAGTGATATAGTCGGACAGAGTATTATTGTATTTCTCTTTTTGGGGTCGATCCTTACTTGGACTATTATGGTTGAGAAGGCGTTGGCTCTTCGTGATGCGAAGCGTTCATCTCTTGATTTTATTCGTATGTTCAGAGATGAGAATAGCGTTATGCAACTTTTATCGCGGGTTGAGAATAACAAAGGTCCTGTTGCAAATGTATATCAGAGTGGAGTTGCGGAACTGCTTGTTTTTTATGACATTCCTGCGGAGTTCGCAGCTCAGCACGGGACATCACGTTATCCGGATAAGAAGTTATCAACTGCAGAGATTGAGGCTGTGCGAAGTTCGCTAGAACGCTCTGTCTCTGATCAGATTTTGCAGATTGAGGATAAAATAGGACTACTTGCGACTGCTGTGAGTGTGGCTCCTTTTTTCGGGCTTTTCGGTACAGTCTGGGGGGTGATGGTTGCATTTTGCGGAATGGCAGTTAATGGTAGCTCCGCAATATCGGCAATTGCTCCCGGAGTGAGTGGAGCATTGCTTACAACTGTTGTCGGGTTGCTTGTTGCTATTCCATCACTTATTGGCTATAATCTGCTTACAAATACTATACGGCAGGTAACTGTCTATATGGATAATTTTGTTGAGGAGTTTATGGCAAAGATAAAACTTGACCAGCATAAGTTGCAGTAAACCTACAAGGCTTTTTTTTATGTACAGAATTTTTTTTAAACGAATATTAGATTTTTTGGCAGCATTTATACTCTTTATGCTGTTCCTTCCTCTGTTTCTTATTCTTGCGATTCTGATTAAACTGGACTCAAAAGGGCCTGTCTTTTTTCGTCAGCAGCGTGGTGGAAGAGGTGGAGTTTTTTTTGATATCCTAAAATTCCGATCAATGACAATAAAAGAAGAGAGTGATGGCAAGGATTTTGATGCAGGGGGTTCCGCAAGGATTACCAGGGTAGGTAAAATTTTGCGTAAATCCAAAATGGATGAACTACCGCAGTTGATAAATGTAATCTGTGGTGATATGTCGCTTGTAGGGCCACGCCCTGAAGTACGAACATATATTGAACTCTATCCTGAACGTTGGAGCAAAGTGCATTCTGTAACTCCGGGAATCACAGATCCTGCTTCTGTTGTTTTCAGAGATGAAGAGGAGCTTTTAAGCAAAGCAGATGATCCAGAGAAGGAGTATCGCGAAAATATCTTACCGACAAAACTTGATTTCTATGAAAAATATGTTGAAAATATTTCCCTTTTGGAAGATACCAAGGTTCTTTTTAAAACAGTTTTTGTTGTCCTTGGCGGGCATTAATCCCACCAACTCCCATTTTTCATGATAATCTAAAAAATTAAGACTAAATTACTTATGATTAACTACTTGATCGCACTTATTTAAAAGTACAATTTGTCCTTTTTATATTTTTACCTTTTTTTGACTTAAAAACTTCGCCATCGCACCATATCAAAATATATGCCTCTTCACCTGTCCCCGAACGTAGTGACAGATTATTATCAATACGCAGATTAGTTGATGGTTGTTGGTCATTCTCCAATTCACCCTTAATCTTTGTCTTAATCTAAATTTTTCTATCTTCCACTTCTTCAACTTTAGAACTCCCGCACTCCAGCACTTTAGAACTTCTTCCTGATCTTTGTCTTAATCAAATGCCCTCTTTCTTATTCCTTGATTTCTCTTCTCTTCAAGTACGTTAGGCATTCCTGCCTGACATAGCGTAAAATAACAAGCATAAAAATATGTCCTTCCAGAGCCTGTAAGGCTTTTTTAAGGGCCTTTTCTTATTCCTCTTCAAGTACGTTAGGCATTCCTGCCTGACATAGCGTAAAAAAAACAAGCATAAAAATATGTCCTTCCAGAGCCTGTAAGGCTTTTTTTAGGGACTTTTCTTATTCCTCATCAAGTACGTTAGGCATTCCTGCCTGACATAGCGTAAAATAGCAAGCATAAAAATATGTCCTTCCAGAGCCTGTAAGGCTTTTTTTAGGGACTTTTCTTATTCCTCATCTCTTGCCCTATGTCAGACAGGAATGTCTAACGTACTTCAGAAGCCTTT
>JAUUYH010000182.1 GCA_030590505.1 Kiritimatiellota bacterium | reverse complement strand
TGAAAATGGAAGAACTTGCGAAACCCGCAATTGATGCCGTTAAAAATGGTGATATTAAATTTTATCCTGAACGCTGGACAAAGACATATTTTCACTGGATGGATAACATAAAGGATTGGTGCATAAGCCGTCAAATTTGGTGGGGACATCGTATTCCTGCATGGTATAATGACGAGACTGGCGAGACTTATGTTGGTATTGATACGCCAGAAGAGGCAGGAAAAGAGGGGGTATGGCGTCAGGATGAAGATGTGCTCGATACCTGGTTTTCCTCATGGCTCTGGCCTTTTTCTGTTATGGGGTGGCCTGAGGATACAGATGAGCAGGAGTTTTTCTATCCCACAGATGATCTTGTTACTGGTCCTGATATAATCTTTTTCTGGGTTGCTAGAATGATTATGGCGGGGATTGAATTTAAAGGTAAGATGCCGTTTAAGAATGTCTATTTTACAAGTATTATCCGTGATGACCAGGGGCGTAAGCTAAGTAAGTCATTAGGAAACAGTCCTGATCCTCTGGATGTGATCAAAAAATACGGTGCAGATGCACTTCGTTTCTCGATTATTTACATTGCTCCGCTCGGGCAGGATATTTTATATAGTAATGATAAGTGCGAAATAGGCAGAAATTTTGCAAACAAGCTCTGGAATGCATCACGATTCCGCAGTATGCAGGGGCCGTGTAGCTCTCAGTTTGATGCTGATTCAATCACAACGCTTCTTAAAGATGGAGATCCCGGTTCAGATAACCGCTGGATTTTGACCAGGCTTGTACAAGTTACAGGGTCAGTAAACAAGGCACTTGATGCATTCCGTTTTCATGAGGCAGTTCACTCACTGTACGAATTTGTATGGAGTGAGTTTTGTGACTGGTATATTGAGGCAGCAAAACAGGCATTTTCTGATGAAGATAAGAAGAGCGATACCCTAGCCGTATTTGATTTTACCTTATTCTCTATTTTGAAGATTTTGCATCCATTTATGCCCTTTGCAACCGAAGAACTTGCACATCAGTTAGGCTTTCTTGCAGAAAATGAGAGTATTACAGAAACTCCATATCCTAGTCTGTCGGAACTAAGTAATATTATTGAAGTTGATGCAGGCCTTATAAATGGAATGGATGCGAAGTTCGCAGCTATACGTGCAGGAAGAAATCTTCGTGCAACTTACAATATCCCGCCATCGAAGAAGATCGATTACTATTTTGTCCCTGCAGATAAGAAATTCGCAGATTTTTTGACAGTTGAGATTGATTCAATTGCTCTTCTTATGAGGGCAGAAAATTTCTCTGTTGGCAGTGATTATGTGTCAGAGAAAGGGACTCCGTCAATTGTTACCGATGCCGGAACTCTCTTTATGCCGTTGGAAGGGCTGGTTGATCCGGAAGCAGAACGTGCGAAACTCGCAAAACAGCAGAAAGAGCTGCTTGGCTGGATTAATGGGTCTCGTGCGAAACTCGCAAATGAAAATTTTGTAAGTAGAGCACCTGAACAGGTAGTTGCAGATGCACGTGTGAAACTTTCCGAAATGGAAGATAAACTTGTACGAGTCGAAGAGATGCTCTCTGATTTGTAATATTCAGATTGCACAATTTAGAGAATAGATTGTTCAGATATATCGCAAGCGGTAGAGATCTTGTCTCTCTTTTGCTAGCTAAATTAAGTTTAAGGAAAATGTTAAGATTTCATCCGTGTGAAGTACACAAGATAAAAAAATGGTTGATTCTTGATTTTTATGGGATGGGAAAAGTAAAAAGGTTAACTGATGGATAGTAACAATGCTGCACTTGTAACAGGCGGGGCGAAGAGGATCGGTAGAGAGATCTGCCTGAGACTTGCTGATATGGGATATGATATTGTTTTAACATATCTCTCCTCGCAAATTGAAGCTGAAGGTCTAGCCTCTGAGATTCAATCGATGGGCCGAAAATGTGCCATAAAGAGATGTGATCTTACGTTAAGTGAAGATGTTCCTGCCTTGATGGAGGATGTTTTTCAGGAGTTTCCACAGCTTAATCTGGTTGTCAATAATGCGTCTCTTTTTGAGCGGTGCAATTTTGCTGATACAACTCTTTCCGATATTGATAGAAATTTTGCACTTCATCTAAAAACCCCATTTATTATTGCACAGGAATTTGCAAAACGAGTTCAACAAGGGCAGATTATAAATATTCTAGATACCCGTATTACAAAAAAGAGAACTGCGTACTTCGCATATCTGTTGGCAAAGAAATCTCTTGCAGATTTTACTTTGTTGGCCGCATCAGAACTTGCTCCAGGCATCCGGGTAAACGGAATTGCACCCGGTTTAATTCTGCCACCTGACGGAGAAGATAGCACATACCTCGATAGGCTGGCAACGAAAATACCGGCACAGCAGAAAGGAAGTGTGGCAAATATCGTTGATACACTCGAGTTTCTTGTGAAAAATACCTACATAACAGGTCAGATTATTTTTAATGACGGTGGAGAGCATCTGAGTTGAGTTGATAAGGTTCTTCCTTTGTGGAATTTAAGTTTATAACTTTCATTACTTCTTCTTTTGTTGTAACAGAGGCATTTATCTTTTGTCTCGCTGCAAACTCAAGAGTCTCTTCATTTTTATATTGGGATCGTATTTCCTGAAGTGATTTATGATCTGCAATCATTGATTTTATTTTGTTGTCAGGGGAAAAAGTTTCAAAAAGACCTGTTCTTCCTTTATAGCCAATACCAAAACAGTTGGGGCATTTTGCTTTAGTTGAATGATTTTCTAAGAAACCAGTTCCATTGCATTTTTTACAAGATTTTCTGACTAGACGCTGACTTACTGAAAGTCTGAGATTTTCTGCCACAAAGCTGTCTGGAACTCCCAAATCTCTGAATCGTCCAATAACAGAAATTGCATCATTTGTATGCATAGTACTGAGAACAAGATGGCCTGTGGAAGAGGCCCTGAGGGCAAATTTAGCACTCTCTTCATCTCGAATTTCCCCAATTATTATCACATCTGGATCATGTCGCAAAAAAGCTTTTGCCAATACTTCAAAGCCTAGCCTGAAATCTACTTGATACTGAGATATTTTTGGTATATCAAATTCAATAGGGTCTTCAATTGATATGATCTTATTTTCTGAAGTATTTATTTTATTGATGACACTATATAACGTTGTTGTTTTCCCTGAACCAGTAGGGCCAGTAAATAGAATTATGCCATTTTTTAATTGGCAATGTTGATTTATTCGGTTAATGTTTGTGTCGCTAAGCCCAAGGTTGATGTAAGGAGATATTAGAATTTCTGAATCAAGTATCCTTAAAACAATATTTTCACCATAATTAGATGGTAGTACAGAAATACGTATATCTAAATGTCTAATTGTTTCGCCGTTTTTATACGCTATTTTTAGTTTTCCATCTTGTGGCATATGACGTTCTGCTAAATCTAGCTCTGACATTACTTTTATGCGTCCAATTACTTGTTTAATGTTTTTTGGGTTGAGTGGAGTCACAATTTGATGTAATACACCGTCAATTCGAAACCTGAGATCAATGTCATCATTATAGTTTTCTATATGAATGTCAGTTGAATTCATTTTGATTGCTTGACTTAATAAATCGTCTAAAATATCTTTTGCTTCTTGATTTTTAGAAAAATGAATTTCCCGCGTTTGATTAATATTTAAAACATATTCTTCAGTTCTATATTGATCTGAAAAGGCAAAGTCGAGTGCTTTAGTTATTTCATATTCATTCAGTTGAATAGGTTTTATTTTTTTATGAAGTAGGTTTTTGATTTTGTTCAATATTGTTGTGTCTTCAATATGGAGCATCCCCACAAGAAATAAGTTGCTACTTGAGTCACAATCTTTTAATATCACAACCATGTTTTCATAGCAAAACTTCTTTGGTAATTTTGTAATAATCTGTTTTTGCAATTTAAAGTGTTCAAGCTCATAAAAATCACGATTTTCTAACTCTGTTGTACTCATCACTCATCCTCCAATAGTAATTGAATTTTTTGCCTCTTAACCTGCATTAATGGGCTTTGTTCTACTGAAATAGACTCATCTCTTTCTCGCTGTCAAATAATTCACAACACAAATATATAAGATTCTAAGCGCTAATTCAGGAGAAGGCCCATTTTTTTCCATTAATACACTAGCGACGGGCGAAATCTTAGCATTTTCTCTAAACTAACTTAGCTAGCAAAAGAAAGACAAGAGATCTACCGCTTGCGGTATAACAATAATGTTTTTATTATTATGAGTCAAGGTTGAAATTCAAAATATTCTCATTTTATTTTGGGGTCTTTACCTAAATTAGTGGGTAACACTAAAAAAAAGAGATCAAGAGAAGAAATACATAAAATATGCGAAGCCCAAGTACGTTAGAGATGATAATAATCATGCCTGAAAGGCTTCTGAAGTACGTTAGACATTTCTGTCTGACATGGGGCAAGAGATGAGGCTTATTTTGTTGTCATCTACTTGCTATCTTTTTCTTTATCTCTCTGAATCTTTTCCGTAATCTCTGACCTATTTTGAAATTTTTTATAAAATAGAATATTATATCTTTGACTTCAGATGTTATTCAGGGTATATTCATTCAATTAGTAAATTAAAATATAACAAAGAAAATTATGAAGATAGAACTTGCAAAATTCAGAGAAGATCCATATATCGCATCCTATTTAGGTGTGATTGACCATCGAAGTTATAAGACTGAAGAGCTCAAGGCTCGTTTAACCTCCGGCGGTACGGTGGATCTTGCGGAGTTCGCAAGTGGTCATGAATATTTTGGGCTGCATCGTACAGATGATGGCTGGGTTTTTAGGGAGTGGGCTCCGAATGCTACAGGAATTGTGATGGTTGGTGATTTCTCCAACTGGGAGGAATCTGCGAATTTCGCACTTAAATCTATTTCCGATTCAGGAAATTGGGAGATCAGGCTCCCGGCAGATGCACTTAAGCATGGTGATATTTATCGTTTGAGAATGTATTGGAACGGCGGGGAGGGGGATCGTATCCCTGCTTGGGGACGGCGGGTCGTTCAAGATCCTGAAACACTGAT